>JBKPCR010000363.1:0-12313 GCA_046727435.1 bacterium
AACGCCCACGTGACGTGGTGGTCATCCTCGATTTTGGTTCGCAATATACCCAGCTCATCGCACGGCGCGTCCGTCAATGCCATGTCTACTGCGAGATTCACCCGTACAACCTGCCGCTACCGACGCTGCGCCGCCTCGATCCTCGCGGCATTATCCTTTCCGGAGGGCCGGCCAGCGTTTACGAGCCAGAAGCCCCGTCGGTCAGTGCTGAGCTCTTTCAGATAGAGGCCCCGATTCTCGGCATATGCTACGGTATGCAGCTGATGACCCATCAGCTCGGCGGTCGGGTGGCCCCGGCGGCTGAGCGCGAGTATGGCCATGCCGAGCTCTTGGTCGATGCAGGTTGTCCGTTTTTCAGAGGTTTGTCGGCCGGCCAGATCTCGGTGTGGATGAGCCACGGTGACCGGATCCAGCAATTGCCGCCCGGGTTCCACAGCATCGCTAGCACTGACAATGCACCCATCGCCGCCATGCAGGATGCCACGGGCCGGCTGTATGGCATTCAATTCCATCCCGAAGTCACCCATACGCCACAAGGCTTGCAGATCCTCCAAAATTTTCTCTATCGTGTCTGCGGCTGCTCCCCCAGCTGGACGATGCAGTCATTCGTGGAGCCAGCGGTGGCAGCAATTCGCGACAACGTCGGGGAAGAGCGTGTGCTCTGCGCCCTCAGCGGCGGAGTAGATTCGAGCGTCACCGCCCTGCTAGTGCGCCGTGCGATCGGCGAGCGGCTGACCTGCATCTTCGTCGACAACGGCCTCCTGCGCGCCGATGAGGCTGAGGAAGTGGAGCAACGTCTCGGACCGATCTTTGGCGACAACTTCGTGAGCGTTGATGCCCGCGACCGCTTCTTGCACCAATTGAAGGGGGTGATCGACCCCGAAGATAAACGCAAGCGCATCGGCCGCGAATTCATCGTCGTCTTCGAGGAGGAAGCCCGCCAGCGGGGCACTTTCACTTGGTTGGCGCAGGGCACGTTATATCCCGATGTCATCGAGAGTATCGCGCGCCATGGCCCGTCGGTCACCATCAAGAGCCATCACAACGTCGGAGGGTTACCTGAGGTCATGCGGCTTAAGCTTGTCGAACCGCTACGCGAGCTGTTCAAGGACGAGGTGCGCGAGCTGGCGGTCGAATTAGGTTTGCCCGAAGATCTCACCTGGCGCCAGCCGTTTCCGGGCCCAGGCCTGGCCATTCGGACCTTGGGAGAGGTCACTGAAGAGCGCCTGGACCTCTTGCGCCGCGCTGACCTGATCACTCGTGAAGAGATTCGCACCGCCGGGTTGGAACGCGAAACCTGGCAGGCTTTTGCAGTGCTGCTACCGCTTAAATCGGTCGGAGTCATGGGCGATGGGCGCACCTTCGAACATGTCGCCGCCATTCGGGCCGTGATCAGCACCGACGGCATGACGGCCGAATGGGCCCGGCTCCCCTATGATGTTCTCGCCAAGATCTCGAGCCGCATCACCAACGAGGTGCGCGGCATCAATCGTGTTGTCTACGATATCAGCTCGAAACCGCCCAGCACAATCGAGTGGGAGTAACTGGGAGTCGCGGAGGGGCCAGCCCCCCCTCGCCAAAGGCGCGTAGGCATCGGATGGACATCAACTAGTTCAATTGAATTTATGTTGTAGGCAGCTGCGTCGAGGTGAGGTCAACAGGGTTTGTGGGCCCTCTCCCGCTGGGAGAGGGCTGCGGTGAGGGAAGGTCTTCGTTCTTATCAGAGCATTATGTCCTAATCAAAGGGAGCGCACATCAGCCATGGCGACACGTGAAGATTTCGTGCACTTGCATCTGCATACGGAGTATTCCTTGCTCGACGGTGCCAATCGCACGGCAGAGCTGTTCGCTACGGCGAAAACGTACGGCATGTCGGCGGTTGGTCTCACCGATCATGGCAATATGTTCGGCGCGCTGGAGTTCTATCGCCAAGGGCGCGCCACCGGTATCAAACCGATTCTGGGATGCGAGCTCTACGTCGCTCCCGGCAGCCGGTTCGACCGCAGCTCCACCCAAGGCATCAGCGACGCCTCCTACCATCTCACCGCCATCGCAAAAAACTATGAAGGATATCGCAACCTGATCAAACTCGTTAGCGCCGGGTACCTCGAAGGCTTTTATTATCGTCCCCGCGTCGATAAAGAATTGCTGGCGAAACATCGTGAGGGGCTGATCATTCTGAGCGGCTGCCTGTCTGGCGAAGTGTTAAGCTCCCTGGCTAACGGCCAGGAAGAGCGGGCGCGTGAAGCCGCACGCTGGTACAAGGAACAGTTCGGCGGTGACAACTACTTCCTCGAAGTCCAACGCCATGACCTGGAGGGGGAACCGGCCTTTAATGAGGCGCTCATGCGACTCAGCCACGACCTAAGCATCCCGCTGGTGGCGACCAACGATTGTCATTACCTCAACGCCGAGGACGCTGCGGCGCACGACGTCTTGCTTTGCATTCAGACCGGCAAGTCGCTCAGCGACCCCAAACGCTTTGCTTTTTCCACTCCCGATTTTTACGTCAAATCACCGCAGGAGATGGCGGAGCGCTTTCGAGATATCCCCGGGGCCGTGGAGCAAACGCTGGCGATTGCCGAGCGTTGCCATCTCGAAATTCCCCTCGGGGAAACCCATCTTCCCCGGTATCAAGTGCCTGACGGCTACACCCTCGATAGCTATCTAGAAGCCATCGTGTTTGAACGCTTGCAACAGCGCCTGAAATTAGCCGAGCGCCGCGGTCAGCGTCTGACGCCGGAGCGTATGCGCCTCTACGAGGAACGCGCCACCCACGAACTCAGAGTCATCCAGCAGATGGGCTACCCCGGATATTTTCTCATCGTGTGGGACTTCATCGACTACGCCAAACGCCAGGGCATCCCTGTCGGTCCGGGTCGGGGGTCCGCCGCTGGCAGTCTGGTAGCATATGCGCTCGGCATCACCGAACTCGATCCGCTGCAGTACAACCTCCTGTTCGAACGCTTCCTCAATCCCGAACGCGTCAGCCTGCCGGACATCGACATCGACTTCTGCCAGGAGCGGCGGGATGAAGTGATCGAATATGTCACGCACAAATACGGCAAAGAGAACGTGGCGCAGATCATTACGTTCGGTACTATGATGGCCAAAGCCGTGTTACGTGACGTCGGGCGAACACTGGACATTCCCTATGGGGAGGTCGATCGCATTGCCAAACTGGTGCCGAATCGCCTCAATATCACCCTGGCGGACGCGCTCAAGGAAGAGCCCAAGTTACGGGAGATCGAGCAGCAGGGGGGGCAGATGACGCGGCTCATGAGTACCGCGCAGGCGCTCGAAGGGCTCGTGCGTCACGCTTCCACCCATGCCGCCGGAGTGGTGATTTCGCCGGAACCGCTGGTCGAGTTCCTGCCGCTCTACAAGGGGAACAAGGGCGAAGTGGTGACCCAGTACGCCATGGAGGACATCGAGGAACTGGGTCTCCTGAAGATGGATTTTCTGGGCTTGCGTACGCTCACCGTGCTGCACAATACCCTGCGGTTCATCAAAGACTCGCATCAGACCGAGATCACCCTGGAGGATATCCCGCTCAACGATGCCAGGACCTATCAGCTGTTGAGCGACGCCCGTACCTTCGGCGTCTTCCAGCTCGAAAGCCAGGGCCTGCGGGATATTTTGCGCAAGCTCAAGCCGAGCGTGTTTGAGGATATCATCGCCTTAGTAGCATTGTATCGACCCGGCCCACTCGGCAGCGGCATGATCGACGACTTCATCCAGCGCAAGCATGGCAAGGCCGAGGTGGAATATCTGCTGCCCGAGCTGGAGCCGATTCTGCGAGAGACGTATGGCATTATCCTCTATCAGGAACAGGTGATGCAGATCGCCAGCGCCATCGCCGGCTTCTCCCTGGGTCTCGCCGATCTTTTGCGGCGCGCCATGGGCAAGAAAAAGCCCGAGGTCATGGCCGAGCAGCGCGAAATCTTTTTGAAAGGTGCGCTGGAACACGGCTTCGACCAAAAGAAAGCCGAGGAGCTTTTCGAGCTGATGGCGTACTTTGCGGGGTATGGCTTCAACAAATCCCATAGCGCTGCTTACGCCCTCATCGCTTACTGGACGGCCTATCTCAAAGCACACTATCCGCGGGAATACATGGCCGCTCTGCTGACCAGCGAAGTACAGAATACGGACAAGGTCATCCGCTATATCAATGAGTCACGTGACATGGCTATCAGCATCCTGTCGCCGGATGTCAACGATAGCTACCGCGACTTCCGCGTGGTCGGGGAGGCGATTCGTTTCGGTTTGGCCGCCGTGAAGAATGTTGGCGATAATGCCATTGAAGCCATCATCGCGGCACGCGAAGAGGGGGGACGGTTTGGCTCGCTGTTCGATTTTTGCCAACGCGTAAATCTGAAAGTCGTTAATCGCCGCGTCATTGAGAGTCTGATCAAATGCGGCGCATTTGATGCCATCGGCGAGACGCGAGCGCAGCTGATGGCCGGTCTGGATGATTATCTCGAATCTGGGCAGAAACGCCAGCGCGACCGCGAAGATGGCCAGATCAGCATGTTCGATGATATCGCGGAAGCGATTCAGCCTGTATACCGCCCCTGTACCCCAGCGCTGCCAGAATGGGAGGAGAGCCAACTCCTGGCCTATGAGAAGGAGGTCATTGGCTTTTATATCACAGGCCATCCGCTGGCCCGCTACGAACGCCAGCTTCGCCTGTACGCCATCGCCAATACCCAAAGCCTCAGAGAATTCCAGGATGGCGAAAAAGTCAGTCTCGGCGGCATGATCTTCAAGACGCGCTTGCAGACCACCCGTAAAGGCGATCGCATGGCGTTCGTGACACTGGAGGATGTGCAAGGACAAGTCGATGTGATCGTCTTCCCGGAGGTGTATAAAGAGTTCGGGGCGGTGCTGGAAACCGATCAACCGGTATTGGTGCGCGGGGTCGTCGATTGGGGGGATGATAACCCGAAGATTATCGCTGATCGCGTTGTACCGCTGGCCGAGGCGGCAGAGCGGCTCTCACCGCAGGTCCACATCAGCCTGCCGACGCTCGGCTTGAGTCGCGATACCCTTGGCCAGCTAAAGTCCATCCTGCAGAGAGCGCCAGGGGGGAGCCCGGTCTATTTACATCTCCTCTTCCCGGAAGAGCGCGAGGTCATTCTCCTGTCAGAGGAACGTCTGCAGGTCACCCCCTCAGAGGCACTAGTGCAGCATATCGAGACATTGTTCGGGGAGGAGGTGGTACATTTCGAATAGACCCCCTAACGCCTGTTGCCCTCTCTCCCGCTGGGAGAGGGCCGGGGTGAGGGAGACCCAACGGCTCGATCATACCTTGCCACCCTCACCCTAACCCTCTCCCGGCGGGAGAGGGCATATCGTCGAAGACCTCTTCTTGGTGCCGATCCCTACTGCACTGGCGGGAATCTAGGCTTGGTGCACCGTCACACCCGCGCCGTTGGTCGACACGGCGCGCATCTCAAATTGCTGGAACAGGCGGTTCTTGCGCTCTCGCCAGCCTTCCTGGTATTCCAGCTCATCTTCATGCAATGTGGCGGGTTGCTTGATGCCGTGTGCGATGCGGAACTTCACCGCCTGCTCGGAAGCTTGCTGCCGGACGTAATCCCACGGCGTGCCCAGGGCGAATTGATCGGAGATCGCCCCAATGCGGCCAGTGTGGATGTTGCAGCTCAGCGTCACACAAGAGAGGATGGGACCTGACCAATAAGACGTCTGCCAATTCAAGGGTACGGGCAGAATGTGCAGAGCATGGCTGCCGCGGCAGTCACCTGGCACCATAGGAGCTGCTGCCCATGGAGATGTTAACTCGCCAGGAGCCGGCCAATCGCCTTGGGCAAACGCCAACATCACCGGGTCATCTTTGCCACCGTAAACAAATCCACGTTTGGTCGGGATATTGTGCAGACGCTCGGCCGACACGATGTACCCCAGCTGCCCTTTATCGCCATTCTCTTCGCGGGCGTAGATCCGCCCCACCACATAGCGCGAGCTGCGCGTCAAGCCTTCGATGTCAAACAGATCCTCAGGTGCCCGCAGCGTAATCAGTCGCTCGCCGGCATTGCCCAGCTCGGTCATCTTGGTTTCCATGCCTTTGGCATCGTTGGGATGCACACCAGCCTCGATGGCCTGAGCCTTCGAATCCAAATCGATGATTTCGAAAATGAACCCGCGCTTCATGCGCGATGACGCAATGACCAGCCCTGTATTGAAGCGCGGCAGGAGGTAGGCACCAGTAGCGTAGTAATTATACGCAAAGGGCTCGGTTTTGTCAGCGAAGGATACCACCACGGTTTGCGACGGGTTTTCCTTGCGCAAGGGCAGCGGCAGCGTGATCGTCGCCGGGCCGGCGCCGCGTAGATTGCCTGTGAATGCATCGGCGACGAGATCCTGCCCAGGGCCATAGAGGCCGAGCTCAGTGGCCTTGTCCGTCCCCAGCATGAAGGCATCCCATAGGAGCTCGTCGAGTACCTCGTTCGGCACTTTCTCCGAATGGATGCCAGTAATACCGATGTCATCACCGGTATGGGTGACGATGAAGCTGCTGAACATCGGCTCGCCATTGAAGTGATTGTGATCCAGAATGAACTTGGTGAGGACGGCCTTCACTTCCTCGGCGGCCACGACATGGCCGCCCACGCCGCCGATGTCGGCCTTGGTCGCCTTCATGAAGCGCTGCACGAGCTCCGGCTTGGGGGCGAAAACATAAGACTTATAGGAAAAGATGTTCGGGGTGTTCGTCAGCGGGATATGCTCAAGTGTCGTTGGGGGGAAACCGTCCAAGTTATCGCGGCTTTGGTGATACGCGTCGAGAGCAACCAACTTGGTCTTTTCGTAGGTCGGACGTTCGGCAACGGCCATGCTCCTGTCTCCTTTCATACAATGACGCGGCCGCATGCGCTGGGCTGACGGCAGCGAATAGCAAACAGACATCGACTGGCACGCATATCTCAGCTCTTGTATTTCGACATGTTACTCTGATATAATATTCATAGTCAAGCAAATTATCCCGTGTTATGAAATTTTTTTCATCAACGGCCCCCGACATTCACTTCTTGCAAGCCGTCTATCCCGCTGGGGCACATACGGGTGGTGGGCAGGCGTCGGGGAAGGATGTCGTTATGCTCGATCGGGACTTGGATAGCTATCAAGAGATGAAAGAGATGGTCCGCTGCGTCCAACTCCACTTCCGGCACCAGAAGCAGCAACGCGAGATCGCCGAGCAGTTGGGGATTTCGCCCAGCAAAGTCTCACGTCTCCTGAAACGCGCCTATCAGGAAGGAATCGTGCGCGTGCACATCACCTTGCCGCCTATACCCCGCCTCGCGACTGCGTTGATCGACCAGTATGGGCTGCGCGATGCGGTGGTGATTCCGAGCGGTCAAGCATCGGACGTCAAGGAGGAGTTAGGCATTGCGACGGCGCGCTATTTCGAGAAAATCGCCGGCGATGGTGTGAAGGTTGGTCTCTCCTGCGGTTATACGCTATATTCTATGATTAAGCACCTGCGCGAGGGGCTGATCAAAGACCTGAAAATCTACCCGCTGTCAGCTGAGAGCACCCTGCGCCTCGTCGACCTTTTCCCCAATACGCTGGTGGGGATGATGGCTGCCAAATATCGACCTGATGTAACTGCGTACGCCCTGCATGCACAGCTCATCGGCCCACTCGAAGAGATCGACCGCGAGCGCCAGCTTTTGCTGAATCGACCAGAGATTCGCAAGATTTACGAAGAGGCCCACGAGGTCGACGTCGCCATGGTTGGGATTGGCGCGGTCGGGCCGGAAACACCGGGGTTTTGCAGCATTGCCGAGCACTATGGGGTGTCGCCGCAGAAATTGACGGCCATGAAGGTGGTGGGCGAGATCAACTACCAACCATTCGATGGGCGCGGACATCTGGTGCGCCAGGACGAACTTGAGGGCCTCACCAAACGAGTGATCGCGGTAGCGGCCGAGCATCTGCGGGACATGACGCGCCATCATGGCAAGTTGGTCATCGGCGTCGCTGGGGGTCGCTATAAGCTCGAGGCGATCCGTGGCGCCCTCCTTGGGCGGTTATGTAACGTGTTGATCACCGATGAGGAGGTGGCTCAAGCCCTGGTTCATGAGTCTCGCCCTTCAGAACTTTACACTGAGGACCTGCACGGCTAACACCATCCTCGGCCACCGAGAGACAGGCCCCA
Source organism: bacterium (assembly GCA_046727435.1). Taxonomy (GTDB): domain Bacteria; phylum Tectomicrobia; class Entotheonellia; order J063; family CAVPRW01; genus CAVPRW01. Next base: position 8,180 of record JBKPCR010000363.1, read on the forward strand.
AGGGTCGTGGACCAGTCATCGGCTTATGGTGAACTTCGCAAGAGGGTCTTGAAGATGTCTATCGCATGCGCAGTAATGTTCATCAAGGGAAGACGGGCAAGAGGAAGGATACGGCCATGCAGTGCAGACGGGGTACGAGGAGGTCGACCACCATCGGTAATGTACTGTGTTTTGCTATCGCCCTAAGTTTGGGCGTCTGTGATCGGATATGGGGGGCTGTCGCCGGGTTTGAACCGCCCAGCAATGTGGTAGCAGAGGTGAGCCCTGAGTTGTACAAATATGAGATCCAGCGCATCGGCATCATCGGCTTCATCAACAATAGCGGAACGCCGGATGCCGGGATACGTCTGGCCTCATTCTTTTATACAGAGCTAGACTCCCATCGGCGCTACGAAGTCACTCCGCCTTTGCTGTTGGATGAGGAGACCGAGTTAGCCTTCACGCGGACGGCACAAGCCGTCCCGGAAGAGGAACGCTCCGGGCGTTTGCGACAATTTGTGCGCGACTGGCTTGGTCGGATTTGGCCTACAAGCGCTGAAGAGCCGTCGGTGGGCGCAAGGCATACACCCTCCGAGCCTGGGACGCCAAATCCAGGCCAACGTCCTCTGGATGCCGTGCTGACCGGCGTCATCACACGCTATGACGATCGTCAGGGTACTGCGTTAGCGGTTGACCACCCCGCCTCTGTCGCGTATGAGGCATACCTGATCAGTGCTCGCGATGGTGAGATCCTGTGGCGAGCTCGATTTGATGAGACTCAGAAACCGTTGTTTGACAACTTGTTGCTGGCCGGACGCTTCTTCAAGGGGGGAGGGGTCTGGCAAACCAATGATACCCTGGCCCGTATTGGTCTTGAGCGCGTCGTCAAAACTTTTCCGGGCATTCCGGCTAGTCCATGGCCATGAGAGCTCTTGACAAACCCGCACAGCTTATAGTATTGTGGGCCCCGTGGTGGGGCTCGTGCAGCCGAGGGTACGGTTTTGCCTGCGTTACGACTCGTCGCACAGGCATGACGTTTCTGGCTGACCGAGCCGTGAGGGGCGTCGGTTTTGAGGATCGCTGGGACAACCTTCGGCACAGATGATTGACGAGAGCCTGTTGAACTCGAATTCTTCCGTACCGTTGTCACCCAGTGTTGGGATCAGAAGGAGTGCCCTGGTGTTTGAGAATCGCCTGCTCGAGATCCTAATCTATCTGATCGTTGGGATTGTGTTCCTTGTGTTAGGGCTCATGTCGGCGGACGTCAATTACCAGGTGTTGTTCTTCATCCTGACCGCCTTCTTCATCTTCGCTATTTTCCGACCAACGAGCGTCTCATAAACCTGAAATAATCGGAAAATAGTGTGGGGATTGAGCCCATCCGCGGATCGCCCTCCTCACGCACCTTGGAAACACCATGGCGGTGTAGCTCAGCTGGCTAGAGCAGCGGAATCATAATCCGCGTGTCCGGGGTTCGAAGCCCTGCACCGCCACTCCTCAACCGATACGATCCCCCTGGATGCCGGGGCTATGGATCCCCTCCTTCAGCAAGTGCAACAGATTATCCAGGCCTATCAGATGCTTGAGCGCGGCCATATCGTGCTTGTTGCAGTCTCCGGCGGTGCCGATTCGATGGTCCTGCTACATATGCTCTGGCAGCTTCGCGAGCCTCTTGCCCTGCAGCTCTGTGTGGCCCATTTGAACCACCAGATGCGCCCCAACGCCATGGAGGACGCCCGCTTCGTCGAGACGACGGCACGCCATCTTGGCATGCGCTGCATCTGCGACACGCGGGACGTTCTCACCTACCAACGTCAACACAAGCTCTCCCCTGAGGATGCCGCGCGGCGGCTACGGTATGCCTTTCTGCGGGAAACGGCGACCGCGCTAGGGGCGGATCGCATCGCCGTGGGGCACACCGCAGACGATCAAGCCGAGACGGTGCTTTTACACCTGCTGCGCGGCTCTGGGCTTCGAGGATTATGCGGTATTCCGCCGGTGCGTGGGCCCATCGTCCGGCCGCTGCTATACGTCTCACGCGCCGATATTATGGATTATGTGCGCACACATCGGTTGCTATTTCGCGAAGATCCGTCGAATGATCAGCGCCAGTATACCCGCAACCGTATCCGACTCGACCTGCTTCCGGCCCTGCGGCAACACTATAACCCGCGCCTGCTTCAAACCCTCTGCCGGACCGCGCAGCTCTTGGCAGATGATGAGGCCGCCCTGCAAGCCATGGCCCACCAGCACTTTCTCGCAGCGCGCCTGGCAGCTACCTCGGGGGCCATGCCATTGCAGACCGCCGTGCTGACCGCCCTGCCGCCATCGCTCCAACGGCGCGTCCTGCGTGAGGCGCTGGCCGAGGTGATGGGCGGTCTACAGGGGGTCACAGCGATGCACATCGCGGCCATCGTGGCCCTGCTGCGGTCCGGGGCAGGCCACCGACGCTTGACGCTGCCCCAGGGGATGGTGGTGGAACGTCGGTATGACGTGCTCCTCATCCACCGGCAGGCTCCGACGGCGGTCGTACACGTGGATGTGTCCCTGCCTATTCCCGGCGTGTGTCGGGTCGAGGCGCTCGGGGTGACCATCATGAGTGATCGGCTCCCACGCCACGCCGTGGCTGGTCCGTTTCCCAGCGGGGACGTGACCTGGTTAGATGCCGAGCGCGTTGGGCAGAATGTGCGTGTGCGTACACGCCGGTCGGGGGATCGTCTGCAACCGTTGGGCAGCGTCTATGCCAAGAAGCTCAAGGCCTTCCTGATTGATGCGAAGATTCCGCATGCGCTGCGCGACCGCCTGCCGCTCGTGGTGACAAGTACAGGTATTGCCTGGGTGGCAGGTGTACGCCCGGCAGAGTGGGCGAAGGTGACCCCCTCGACGCGAGTCATTCTCCGCCTGCAGTTGTCTCGGCATGCCCCAGAGAAGGCTGTAGACACAGCTTGTCAGCGTAGATAGCACAACAGTTTGCAGTTGTTTTCCGTTGGAGGTTATGTTAGCATAAATTGGGCCAAGTTAGCGCACTGGAAGCCCCTGCGGACTTTGAACCGTGATAGGAAGAGATCGTCCCAGCCCGAACGGTGCGCAGCATGCCTACCGGGGGAGTGAACGTTAGGGACCGACACTAGATCGCTTTGTCTCGATGATAGCGAGCTCACGGCCGGTTCTAGGGAGGATCACGGTGAGCCAGTTTTATAAGAATTTAGCACTCTGGCTGGTCATAGGATTGATCATGATCGCCCTCTTCAATGTGTTTAGCCGGCCTCAGCGACCCACGCGCGAAATTAGCTTCAGCGAATTTCTTGACCAGGTGACTGAAGGGCAAGTGCAAGAGGTTACCATCCAAGGGGATGACATTCGGGGCACGTATCGCAGCGGCACCAGCTTCCGAACCTTCGCTCCCAAAGACCCGGAATTGATTCCGACCCTGCGCAAACAGGGCGTCCGGATTCAAGCCGAGCCCCCCGAAAAAACTTCCTGGTATGTGAATTTGTTCATCTCGTGGTTTCCGATGCTGCTCTTATTAGGGGTGTGGATCTTTTTTATGCGCCAGATGCAGAGTGGCGGAAGTAAAGCGCTCTCCTTCGGGAAAAGCCGCGCCAAGCTCATGTCCGACAAAGGCCGCAAGGTGACCTTTAAGGATGTGGCGGGGGTCGAGGAGGCCAAAGAGGAAGTCGTCGAGCTCATCGATTTCCTGAAAGATCCGCAGAAATTTCAGCATCTCGGCGGCAAAATCCCCAAGGGGGTGCTCCTAGTGGGACCGCCGGGGACAGGCAAAACCTTGCTGGCGCGGGCGATTGCCGGCGAAGCCAACGTGCCCTTTTTCAGCATTAGCGGCTCAGACTTCGTAGAGATGTTCGTCGGCGTCGGCGCCTCGCGAGTGCGCGATCTCTTCGATCAGGGGAAAAAACACGCCCCCTGCATCATTTTCATTGACGAAATCGACGCCGTTGGGCGCCATCGCGGCGCCGGGCTTGGGGGCGGGCATGACGAGCGGGAACAGACGCTCAACCAACTGCTGGTGGAGATGGATGGGTTTGAATCCAACGATGGTGTGATCCTCATCGCCGCCACCAATCGGCCCGACGTGCTCGATCCCGCCCTGTTGCGCCCCGGTCGCTTCGACCGTCAGATTGTCGTGCCCCGCCCGGA
>JBKPCR010000364.1:0-5242 GCA_046727435.1 bacterium
GGAGACACGACCATGGCGGACAACGGACGCTTGAACAAAGTCATCGACCTGCTGGAGCACGGCCAGGCGGTGTTCAGTTGTGGCACCATCCCCAACGGGAACTTTGATGAGATCGCGGCGCTGGGGCAGTCGGACTACGACATGATTATCCTCGAGACTGAACACGTCGGCTTCGACTTTCCTACCCTGCGGCACTCCTTGCAGTACCTGCTCAATCGCAAACGCATCGTCGACAAGGGGAATTTGCAGCCGGACGTGGTGCCGCTCGTCCGCATCCCGCCCTACACCCGCGAGCGCAATGCCTGGGTGATCAAGCAGACACTTGATGCGGGACCATTTGGGCTCGTCCTTCCGCATCTCGACAGCGTCGAGGGCGCCGAGGCCGCCGTGCGGGCGGCACGGTATCCGCAGGTGCCTGGTGCTCCCGACTTCGAGCCCGAAGGCGAACGTGGCTGGGCGTCCGCGCTGGCACCGACCTACTGGGGCCTCGCACCACAGGACTACTGCGAGGCCGCCGACGTCTGGCCCCTCGACCCCGACGGGGAGTTGCTGCTCATGGGCATTGTCGAAAACGTGCGCGGCCTCAACACCCTGCCGGACATCCTGCGCCAGGTTAAAGGCATCGGCGCCATCTGGGCCGGACCCGGTGATCTGTCGGTGTCCATGGGGCTGCGGGGCCACGCGACGCACCCAGACGTGGAGGCCGGGATCCAGCAGATCCTCGCGATCTGCAACAACGCTGGCGTGCCCTGTGCGACCGGCACCACGCCGACCGCTACGGTGGAAACCCGGCTGGAACAGGGCTTCCGCATCGTGATCACTCCACCGACGCGGTCGCTGGACAGCTTGCACCGCGGTCGCCAGGCGGCCGGGCGCCGTGCCTAACGCCGCCTCAGACCGGGCGGTGTCGAGTGTGCGCCACCCAGACCGTTCGAAGGCACGGCGTGGCATGGCAGAAACCTGGGAGTCGCAGCGGCTCCTGTGGCCTCAGGACCGAGAGGCGGCGCTCAGATCGGGGTTTGGCGGTGTGAGACCACGGCCCAGTGCGCCAGGGCTTGCAGAGGCCGGTCGGGGCCCAGCCACTGTCCATATGGATCACACGGAGGATCCCACCTGATGATCGAAGACACCATGGACAGACACACGGCCGATGGCCCGATGGAGACCTTTCTCTGCTGTCCTGAACGGGGCGGGCCGTACCCCGCCGTGTGCTTCCTGATGGATGCGCACGGCATCCGCGAGGAGCTGCGGGATATGGCGCGCCGGCTGGCGACCGTCGGCTACTACGTGCTGTTGCCCAACCTGTATTACCGCGCCGGGCGGGAGACGATCTTTGGGCCAGAGGTCATGCAGGAGGGCAGCCCGGAGCACACCCCCATGCGCGCGGTGCGTGTCACGATGACGATCCCGCCGGTGCTGCGCGATGTCGCCGCCATGCTGGCGTTTGTGGATCAGCAGGACGCGGTCCTGCCGGGCCCAGTAGGCTGCCATGGCTACTGTATGAGCGGCCCGTACGCGTTGGCGGCGGCGGCCCGCTATCCCGACCGCATCGCTGCCGCTGCCTCATTTTACGGGACGTGGCTCGTCAGCGAGGCGGAGGAGAGCCCACATCGCTCCTTGAGCCAGGTGAAGGGCGAACTCTATATTGCCTGCGCGGAGCATGACGCGCTCGCGCCGCTGCCGATGGTCGAGGCACTGCAAGGCTTCTTCACACAGGCTGGCGTGGCCGGTGAGATCGAGCGGTACCCTAGGGTGCATCACGGCTTCGCCTTTCCGCAGCGTTGGTGCTACGACAAGCCGGCGGCCGAGCGCCATTGGGAGCGGCTCCTGGCCCTCTATCGGCGTCGGCTGACCGCCCTCCCCTAAGGGGGGCAGCGCTCCGGTCACGCGCGCTCGGCCAGGGCGGCGGACCAGGTGGACGACTCTCTGGCGCGCTGGCAAATGGAGCCACGGGTGCTCATCACAGCGACCCCGGAGCGCATCGCGACGCGGAGGGCGAGTAGCCGGTAAGCTGCAGCGAAGCGAGAGGCCCTGAGTCACGACCAGGCATCAGGGCACAACGGCCTGATACGGAATGGAGAGGCCACTGCTGAGCGATACGGTCTTTGGCATACAGACTGGGAACTGATATTGCATAACGTATGCGTGACCGATCAGGTGTCCATGAGGCGGCGTCAGGCATGGCTCTCAGCCCTGTCGCACCTTGGGGAAGACCGCCTCGGCCAGCATATGCAGCTCGTCAAGGAGCAGGCTTTGCGGCATGCCAGGCCATTGCACGCTCATGATCAAGTGATTGATGCCCGTGGTCCGGTGCAGCGTCAGCATCTGCTCGGCTACCTCATCCGGCGACCCTAGCAGAAAGCGATCCTTGATCAATTCGTCAAAATCGATCCCCAGGTTGTTATCCCCCTCGGGCATCACCTGGCTCTGCCCCCACTGCTCGTAGGCCTGGTATTTGGCTCCGAGGAACGGCGCACAAAGCCGAATAGCCTCGTCCCGCGACCGGGCGACGAAGACCTCGCGGCGGGCTGGAAATTCCTTCGGGAACGGCTTGCCGTAACTCTCTAGCGCTCGCGTATACACGTCCACCTGTCGCACGATGGTGTCGAGGCGATTATGCGGGTTGACGTACCAGCAATCGCCCAGGCGAGCGGCACGCTGGATGGCCGGGTCGGCATTGGCGCCAATCCAGATGGGGGGGTAGGGCTTTTGCACCGGCTTGGTGGGAACGGAGGCGCCCTTCAGGGTGAAATGAGAGGCCACCATGTCCACGACGTCCTCGGTCCACAGGCGCTTGATGGCTTCGAGATTCTCCTCGAAGCGTTTCACGCGCGCCTTCTGGGTGGTGCCAAACGCGAGATATTCCACCTCGCGATAGCCTAGGGCGGCGCCAAAAATCACCTTGCCGCCGCTCATCACATCGACCGTGGCTAGCTGTTCGGCGATGTCCAAGGGTTTGTGGAGTGAGAGGAGCACGAGGCCGAAGTTGACGCGCAAATCAGGCGCCTCTGCCATCAGGCGCGACAGGAAGGGAAACTGCTGGAAGCCCTGCCAGGGGGTGCTGCTGTAATGCATGCCAGTGGTGAGGCTCGCATAGCCCAGTCTATTCGCCAGTCTTGCCTGCTCCACCAGCTCGCGGAAGTGCTCTTGCATGTCGTCTCCAGGCGGAAACTGGGCCCTGAGCATCAACCCGAATTGCATATCAGCCATATATGCCTCCTCCCCTCCTTCTCGTTGACATCATCGTGGCAACAAGTCTGTAATCGTAAGTCGCACCGTCCTTGTGCAGTCTGTATCATACCATAGCTTTGGGGCGAGGCCGATATGACTACGGGGTAGTGCGTGAGCACCCTCTCCACTGGATGCCCCTCGTCATTGCACACCTTTCTGCGCTTATGTTATGCTTGCCCAGCGCTAAGATCTCCTGCCCCCCGTATACAGGGTGATAACCGAGCGACGGCGTCGGCGTTTGGCTTTTCCCGTATCAGGTATTGCTCGACATAGGTGGCGCCTCCGGCGCCCACTGCCTTGAGGCCGTCTCCTCGCTTCTGAGAGGCACGATCGCCGTGCGGCGCATAGCCTACTAATAGCCACCCGCCCCGAGATTGTCGCGCCGTGATGCGCCTGGAAGGGTCGGCTGGCGCCCCTAGCCGGCCGATGCGTGTTGAGCCCTGGTGGGGTGGGCCGTACAGTGGCCCAATAGCAAAGCTTGAAGGCAAATCTGCCTGATGCGCAATATTATCGACGAATATGACCTCAAAGCATGCATATCAATTAATCAAACAGAATACTACTCGTTCGGAGCGTCACCGCCGACAGAGAAAGCCATGAACGTTATCAGCGTCAGCCGCTTCAAGCTACTGTTTCCAGAGCTTGTGGACATGCATATCGAAGACATTCGGCTTGCCATGCAAGCTCGAAACGTCGATGAAGCGTTAGAAATTTTCGATGTCGCTATGGGACACTTCGGCATCGAAACGATTCGAGGAGGCTGGGTAGATGACTATTTTCAGGATATACAGCTGCTTTACTCAGAAAGCGGCCATGATCATAAGCCGACCTTAATGTTTGGCACCCTGAAGAGAGAGGTTTACTTGTGTAGCGTAGAAGAGCTTCTTGCTCAAGAACTTCACCAATTTGGGCGTGAGTAGCCAACGAATATCGCTTCTCCCTTGGTACTTTCGCCAAGGCTTCATTGAGGACGCACAAGGTCAACTCAGCCCGCAGATCGACGTTATGCTCGTGTCGGGGGAGGGCCGCCAGATTCCTTTTACCGACAGCTATGTGTGGCCGATTCAGGACGCCATCGCCGTGATCGAGGTCAAAAAGAACCTGTTCGGGACCGATCTCGATGATGCGTTCAGAAAGCTGCGGCGTGTGATGCAGATGCACGGTGTGTTCTTGCAGAGCGGTGCAGGTGGGCAACTGAATATGTCTCCCGTGCTTGAATCCTTCACGCGCCTTACTGGCCATTATCCGCGCAACGGGAATGACGTGGACGCGCTGCCTAACGAGCTCTCCGGCATCTTCCATACGCTTGGCATCGAGCACCTCGCGCCTGTGCGAATGATCTTTGGCTACGAGGGATATACGGACGAATTCTCGCTCAGGAACGGTCTGGTCAAGTACTTCGACGATAACTTGGCCACGTCCGCCGGGTTCGGCATCAATGAAGGGATCGATTCGGACCGACTGATCGCCGGTCTGGTACAACGTCGCAGGCTTGCCTGGTCAAATGACCACACCGTTCGGCTCATCACGACTGCCCCATTGGTCACTGGTTTCACGCCGGATGGCCGGATGCTCACTACCACCGAAACCGACCTCTTGGATCTCTGGCTCCGTGAACAACGGTGAAGAGTTTGAATTAACCAACAGAGTCTGTCGTGGCGAGGTTTGGGCGAGGGTCGCTAGCTTGCGCGCGGCAGTTTGAATAGGCGTGGCGGCCAGTGCGATGCCAAGGAGTGAGACAAGTGCCAAGCGATCATTGGGTGAGCCGCAGTGGCTAACCGGTGGCCGTCTGAGCCGAGGCGAGCGGACGAACCCGCTTTCCCGGTGAGCCGAGGGACAAGAATTGGCAGCTCCTGGCCAGGCAAGCCGCGAGGCGCGAAGAGCCACGCACGAATGGAGCGACGAACCCCTGACTCCGACGACTGCCGGCCGAGCCGGGTGAGCGGCGCGAGGGGTACCCGCTGCCCGTCCTGTTGCCGGAGCGGAGGTGCGTCATGCAGATCAGAAGCCT
>JBKPCR010000365.1:0-16407 GCA_046727435.1 bacterium
CGCTCGTTGATCAATCACCCGTCCAATGAGATGACCCCCACCATCCTGGCCGAGCAGGCTCACCAGATGGCCAAAGACTGTCACCTGAAATGCGAAGTCCTCGATCGCAAAGATATCGAAAAACTCGGCATGGGCCTGTTATTAGGGGTGGCCCAAGGCAGTGAGGAACCGCCCAAGTTCATTATCCTGGAGCACCGCGGCGGCAAGCGCGGACAGGGTAATCTTGTGTTCGTCGGTAAAGGCATTACCTTTGATAGCGGCGGCATCTCGATCAAACCCGCCGATGGTATGGAGCGCATGAAGTATGATATGTCCGGCGGAGCAGCGGTGATGGGCGCGTTACGCGCCACTGCCCTATTGAAGGTACCGCAGAATGTCATCGGGCTCATTCCGGCCACGGAAAACCTTCCTAGCGGCAAGGCCACCAAGCCGGGCGACGTGCATCGGGCGATGAATGGCAAGACCGCCGAAATCATCAATACCGATGCCGAAGGCCGACTCATCCTTGGTGATGCCCTGGCCTATGCGGCGCGCTATAAACCCGTTGCCTGTGTCGATCTGGCGACGCTGACTGGCGCCTGTGTGGTGGCGCTTGGTCACGAGGCCATTGGTATGATGGGAAACGCCCAGGGCGAAGCACTGATGGACCGCCTGCGTCAGGCCGGGATGCGCTCGGGTGAGCGCGTCTGGCAGCTGCCGCTGTGGGACGAATATCTGGAACATGTCAAGAGCGACATCGCCGATGTCAAGAACGTCGGCATGGGCCGGGCGGCCGGAACGATCGCTGGCGCCGCGTTCCTGGTCAAATTCGTCGATGGCTATCCCTGGGTGCATCTGGACATCGCCGGCACCGCTTGGGCCGATCGCGAGCAGCCCTATAAGCCGAAGGGCGGCACCGGCGTGGGCGTACGCTTGCTCACGCAAATGGTTTTGGACTGGAAGGCTCAACAGTGACGAGGGAGGCCATGCGGTTCATTAAGATGCACGGTATCGGCAATGACTATGTGTACGTCGATTGCTTTAGAAAAACGGTGTCCGAGCCGGAGAAGTTGGCGGTCCAGATCAGCGATCGCCACTTTGGGGTTGGAGGGGATGGACTGATTCTGATGATGCCCTCGGATAGGGCGGATGTCCGTATGCGCATGTTTAATGCCGACGGCAGCGAAGCGCAGATGTGCGGGAACGGCATCCGCTGCCTGGCGAAGTATGTCTATGAATCAGGCATCAGCCGGAAACCGGAGATCACCGTCGAGACGCTGGCGGGAGTGCTGTCCCTGCAACTGATGACGACGGCCAACGGCGATGTGGAAAAGGTGAAGGTGAACATGGGCATGCCACGCCTGTGTCGGCAGGATATTCCCATGCGTGGTGAAGGCCATCGGGTGCTCGGGGAGAAGCTCACCGCGGGAGATCGGGAGTTTGCGGTGACATGCGTGTCGATGGGGAATCCTCACTGCGTCATTTATGTCGATGATGTGGCGCAGTTCGCGGTGTCCCACTACGGCCCGCTCCTAGAACACCATCCACAGTTTCCTCAGCGCACGAATGTGGAATGGATCGAACGGCTCAATCAGCAGGAGATCCGCCAGCGCACGTGGGAGCGCGGCTCCGGGGAAACGCTGGCCTGCGGTACGGGGGCCTGTGCCGCCACGGTGGCGTCAGTTCTCAACGGCAAGACCGATCGTTGCGTGACCGTCCACCTGCTTGGGGGCGACCTCGAGATCGAATGGGCCGATGACGAGCATGTGTATATGACTGGTCCAGCCGTGGAGGTCTTTCGGGGTGAGTGGCCCGATTGAAACCGATCGATGGCGACCGCATCGCTTCTAAAAGGGCATGATCACGCATCATCGTTCCCATCTGCCGTGAGAAGGGGGGCAACTAATGACGGAACTCGTGGATCTGCGCAGTGATACGGTTACCAAGCCCTCGCCGGGTATGCGACAGGCGATGGCCGAGGCCGAGGTGGGGGATGATGTCTTCCATGAAGATCCATCGGTAAATCGTCTCGAAGAGATGGTAGCGGCGCTGTATGGCAAAGAAGCGGCTTTATATGTGGCGTCGGGCACCATGGCGAATCAAATTGCCATCCGTGTGCAAACGCATCATGGCGATGAGATCATCATGGAGCGTACCTCACACCCCTTCAACTCCGAAGCAGGTGCCTTAGCGGCGCTGGCTGGCGTGCAGGTCAATCTGATCGATGGTCAACATGGCATCATGGACGTCGAGCAGATCAGACCAGTGGTGCGCACCCCCAACGTGCATCATGCCCCTACCGCCCTCATCTGCTTGGAAAACACCCACAATCGCGGCGGTGGTAGTATCTGGCCATTGGAGAATATCCGTGCCATCCGCGAATTCGCTCGTTCCGTCAGCGTGCCATTGCACCTCGACGGGGCACGACTCATGAACGCATGTGTGGCCACAGGGCTGACGCCCAAGGATTACGCCCAGTATTTTGACTCGTGCACGTTGTGCCTTTCGAAGGGACTGGGGGCGCCCGTGGGGTCCCTGGTCATCGGCTCGACGAAGTTTATCACCAAGGCCCATCGCTTTCGCAAGCAATTTGGAGGCGGCATGCGGCAAGCTGGGATCCTAGCAGCAGCGGGGATCTATGCCCTTGAGCACAACGTCGAACGGCTGGCCGAAGATCATCTAAACGCTAAGCGACTGGCACGAGGGATCGCCGAGATCGATGGTCTCGACATCGATGTCAATGCGGTCGCGACCAATATCCTCTACTTTGACGTCCGCCAGCCTGGACTCACTGTGTCGACTCTGCTTGAGCGACTCAAAACCGCAGGGGTTCTCATGCTCGGCACTGGCCCCAACAGCATCCGTGCTGTGACACACCTCGACGTCTCAAAAGAAGGGATCGAGCGGGCCGTTGAAACGCTGCGCCAGGTCGTTCATTAGACGATGCCCGCGGAACGACAGAGTCATGAGCCTGCTGTGATGCAGACCAGCAAAAAAGTGTTGACCTGGATCGCCATTGCCGTAGTTGTTATCCTGGCGATCCTGCTCCCCGTCATTGTCGTCACGGGCATGTTTGGAGGGGAACCCCTGGCGGGAACGGTGGCCCTCATCGGTATGGTGCTGCTGGCCTTCGGGGTGGCGTGGTATGTGCGTAGCGGCGATGAGAGGAGCAGGGATTGATCCCAATTGGCCATGATCGATGATCGTCTGCTTGTTTCTGCCGACCCGGATTGGCGATCCTTGATCGCCAGAGTGCAGCAGGGGTGGCTACTCTAGTCGCGGCAAATTGACTTCTGGCCCATCTTTTGCTATATTTGCATCACTGAGAAAGCCTTTGGGGACACCAATCACGGGATGAAGAGGTGGGAGCCATATGTACGCTGTCATCCAGACCGGGGGGAAACAATACCGCGTCTCACAGGGGGACTTGATTACGATTGAAAAACTCGATGGCGCCACTGGAGATCGAGTTGAGATCGCCTCGGTGCTGATGATCGGTGAAGGAAACCAGGTCACCGTAGGACAGCCGCAGCTTGACCAGGCTCGCGTGGTGGGCACCATTGTTCGGCAAGGGCGCGGCCCCAAGGTCGTTATTTATAAGCACAAGCGACGCAAGGGTTACCAGAAAAGGCAGGGCCATCGTCAGTGGCAGACTCTCCTCCGTGTGAGCGAAATCGTTACTGGTGCTGCGAGCGATCAGCCCTAACAAGTGCACGGAGGAAGCAGCATGGCGCACAAAAAGGCAGGTGGCAGCTCGGGGAATGGACGCGATAGTATCGGCAAGCGGCTGGGCGTCAAGCGCTTCGGTGGCCAGTTCGTGACGGCGGGAAGCATCCTGGTCCGTCAACGCGGCACGATATTCAAACCGGGGCTGCACGTGGGCCTTGGACGTGATTATACTTTGTATGCCAAGATCGACGGCATTGTACACTTCACTAACGGACGCGGCGGGCGCAGATCGATTCGCATCGAACCCCTGGCGCAGGAAGGTGCTTCGAGCTTCTAATGTTCATCGATGAAGCAAAAATCTTTGTCGGGGCCGGTGATGGAGGGCGCGGTTGCATCAGCTTCCGACGGGAAAAGTTCGTGCCGAAAGGCGGTCCTGACGGAGGAGATGGTGGCAAAGGGGGAGATATCGTCCTACAGGCCGATCGCAACCTCAGCACCTTGCTAGATTTTCGTTACAAACGGCGCTACACGGCAGAGCGCGGAGATCACGGTCGGGGAAGTGATCAGAAAGGTCGCGATGGCAGCGATTGCATTGTACGCGTACCGCTTGGAACGGTGGTTCGTTTGATGGATTCAGGGGCTGTGGTCGCGGATCTTGTCACCCCTGAACAATGTTTTATTGCAGCTCACGGGGGTCGTGGGGGACGTGGGAATGCTCGCTTTAAATCCTCGACGAGGCAAGCTCCACGCTACGCAGAGCCGGGCGGACCGGGTGAGACGCGGTGGTTAACCCTGGAGCTCAAACTCCTGGCCGATGTCGGCCTGATGGGCTTGCCCAATGCTGGGAAATCTACCCTCCTGGCACGCATCTCGGCGGCACACCCGAAAATCGCGCCATATCCATTTACCACTCTTGTCCCACAACTGGGCATTGTGCGCCTCAGGGATGAACGCTCCTGTGTCGTGGCCGATATCCCAGGGGTCATCGAAGGGGCTCATGAAGGGAAGGGGCTCGGGCACCAATTTTTGCGTCACATTGAACGGACACGGTTGCTGATTCATCTGGTGGATATGACGTCGTCTGGAGCGGACGACCCTCTGCTCAGCTTTGACACAGTCAACCATGAACTTCTGGCCTACGCGTTCGGATTGGCGGAAAAGCCGCAAGTGGTTGTGGCAACCAAGATGGATGTCCCTGCAGCGAAGCAGTCCTGGGAACGCTTTCAGCCAGCAATGGCCGCGCTCGGCCTGCGGGCCATCGCCATTTCCGCCGTGACGGGTGAAGGCATCGGCACCCTTTTGGATGAAATCGATAGAGCACTAGTCCCCGTAAGGAGTGTAATCCAATCAAATCCGTCTCGCGAAAGGACCTTGTAGCCGGTGTCAAGCGCATTGTCGTGAAGATTGGTAGTCGGGTGCTTACCTCAAAGGGGGAGGGGCTTGACTTTGAGGTCATTAGCGACCTGGTCGAGCAGATCTCCAATCTGACGCGTGCGGGCAAGGAGGTCTTTGTTGTTTCGTCGGGTGCGGTGGCGGCGGGTATTAAGGCGCTCAAACTCAAAGATCTGCCACGAACCATCCCTCAAAAGCAAGCTGCGGCGGCGGTTGGGCAAAGTCACCTCATTTGGGCCTATGAGCGTGCCTTCACACAACACCAGCAGCGTGTCGCGCAGGTGCTGCTCACCCACGAGGACCTGAGGCACCGTGCACGCTATCTGAATGCTCGCAATACCCTTCTCACCCTCATCCGCTTGGCGACGGTTCCCATCATCAATGAGAACGATACCGTTTCGGTTGAAGAAATCAAACTGGGCGACAACGATTCATTATCTGCGATGGTAGCAGATTTGGTGCAGGCCGATCTCTTGCTCATCCTCACCGACATCGAGGGACTTTACACCGCCGATCCACGCCTTGACCCGACGGCCGAGTTCATTGCAGAAATCCCGTGTATTACGCCAGCCGTTGAAGCGATGGGAGGTCTGCCGCATAACGGCATCGCGCGTGGCGGTATGCTCACCAAACTCCAGGCGGCCAAGAAGCTGGCTGCGAGCGGCATCCCGACTATTATCGCGAATGGGTTTCGGCCAGGGATCGTCGCGGCGTTACTGGCCGGTGAATCGGTGGGCACGCTCTGCCATCCTGAGGGACGCCTCTGGAGGGGTCGCAAGCGCTGGATCGTCACCACCCTCCGTCCCCGCGGAGTTCTCCACGTTGATGATGGGGCAAAAGCCGCCATTGTGTCTAGGGGCAGGAGCCTGCTGCCCTCGGGCATTCTCAACGTCGAGGGCGAATTCGAGTTTGGCGATCTGGTGCGCTGTTGCGATCCGACTGGCAATGAATTTGCCCGCGGGCTGGTCAATTATCCTGGACGCGATGTGCGGTTGATCAAAGGACTCCACAGCTCAAAAATCGAGAGTACGCTCGGACACAAATATTGCGACGAGGTCATTCATCGAGACAATTTGGTGATTTGGCAGGAGAATGGTTAAACAGCTGTGTTCGCCGCTGCTCCGTGTCAGTCGCTTCGAAGTGTCGGGGAGATCGTCGGTACGTACGGGCTTGGACGATGGGGGACGCGTCATCATGGGGACTGGGCCGGTTGATGAGATCACAGAGCTGGTGCAGCACATCGTCGAGCGAGCGCAATCAGCAGCGCGTCAGCTGGCAAAACTGCCTAGCGGTATCAAGAATGATGCCTTGATGCGGATGGCAGCAACGCTCGAAGCGGAAGAGGCTGCCATCACGGCACTGAATGCCCGTGATGTCGAACGCGCGAGAGAGCATGGTCTCTCCTCGGCCATGGTCGATCGATTGTGCCTCACCACTCAGCGTATCAGCGGCATGGCGCGTGGATTGCGAGAGATCGCTGCCTTGTCGGACCCAATTGGTGAGGTGACGCACATGTGGCGTCGGCCGAACGGGCTTGAAATTGGCATGATGCGGATACCACTTGGTGTCATCGCCTTTATCTATGAATCCCGCCCGAATGTGACCGCCGATGCCGCCGGTCTCTGCCTGAAGTCAGGGAATGCTGTGATCCTGCGTGGCGGCTCCGAGGCGATCCAGTCCAATCTGGCGCTGAGCGAGTTGTTGTCAAAAGCCGCGGCAGCGGCTGGGATACCGGATGATGCCCTGCAGATGATCCCGATCACAGACCGGCGCGCCATTTTCGAGCTTCTGAAGAGGGATAAACACGTGGATCTGGTGGTCGCCCGCGGGGGTGAAGAGTTCATTCGCACAGTTGTTGAACACTCCCGCATGCCGGTCATCAAACACGACAAGGGGCTGTGCCATACATATATCGATGCTGAGGCCGATCTTGCCATGGCGGCTTCAGTGGCGTTCAATGCCAAGGTCCAGCGTCCTAGTGTGTGCAATGCCATGGAAACCCTTCTCGTGCATCGGGATGTTGCCCTTGGCTTCCTGCCACCCTTTTGTGATCAACTCAAGGCCGCTGGCGTTGAGGTGCGCGGTTGTCCAAAAACCCTTAGCATTGTGCCGTGGGCCGTTGCCGCGAGCGACGAGGATTGGGACACCGAGTACCTCGATCTGATCTTGTCGGTGAAAATCGTTGGCAGTCTGGACGATGCCTTAAACCACATCGCGCAGCACAGCTCGAAGCTCTCGGAAAGCATTATCACCACAAATTATCAGAAGGCGCGCCGCTTTCTCAATGAAGTCGATTCGGCAGCGGTCTTCGTCAATGCGTCGACCCGTTTCACCGATGGTCATGAGTTTGGCTTTGGAGCAGAGCTCGGGATCAGCACGCAGAAGCTCCATGTGCGCGGCCCCATGGGGTTAGAGTCCCTCACGTCACTGAAATACATCGTGTATGGAGATGGCCAGGTTCGAGGATAGCATTGGCCGCTCGATGGTTGGCCGTTTGGTACTGGAGACTCCTGGAGGTCGAGGGTGCGACTGGGCGTGATGGGGGGAACCTTCAACCCCATACATTATGGACACCTGGCCGCGGCCAACGAGGTCTGCGAGGTATTCGCACTGGACACGGTGGTGTTTGTGCCGGCTGCGGTCCCGCCACATAAAGATTTGACTGCGATCACCGATCCGCGGCATCGACTGATGATGGCCATGCTGGCCACGAACTCACACCCACACTTTGCTGTGTCTTCCGTGGAGATGGATCGCCCCGGTGCTTCGTATAGCGTCGACACGATCGCCCAACTCAAAGACCTTTACCAGGAGCAGAAAGCTATCTATTTCATCGTGGGTATCGATGCGTTTGCCGACATTGCCGCCTGGCGACAACCAGACGTGTTGTTGGGAAGCTGTCACACCATTGTGACGAGTCGGCCGAGGTATGACTTCCACGAACTAGTCCCCAGCACTCTCCGGCAGGTATCGGAAATGCATCCGCACTCAAGCTTTGAACCTTTGGCCGATCGACAGCTGCTCGGTGGCGCTGGCTTTCGGGTGCGGGGTACCCCCTATCAAATTTATCTCCAGGAGGTTTCGGGGTTAGATATCTCATCAACTGATATTCGGCAGCGTGTGAAAACTGGACGGTCGATTCGTTATCTGTTACCTGATTCAGTAGATGCGTACATCGGGAAATATCAACTCTATCGCTGAGGAGACACTATGGGAGGACTAAGCGCTGAAGAAAAAGCGGCTCTAATGAGCCGAATCGCCACTGACAGGAAAGCTTTGGATATCGTGGTTCTTGACATGCGAGATGCCTCGTCGATTACTGACTATTTTCTCATCTGCAGCGGTGGCTCCGAACGACAGGTCCGGGCGATTGCCGATGCCATCGATGA
This sequence comes from bacterium, assembly GCA_046727435.1. Taxonomy (GTDB): domain Bacteria; phylum Tectomicrobia; class Entotheonellia; order J063; family CAVPRW01; genus CAVPRW01. The sequence continues at coordinate 8,430 of JBKPCR010000365.1, forward strand.
AGAATTAGGGCCGGTGGGCCTTGCATTGCTTGGCGTTGAAGGATATCGCGAAGGGCATTGGATCCTGATGGATTACGGCGATGTAATCGTGCATGTCTTCTCGCAGGAGACGAGAGAGTATTATGATCTCGAACGCTTGTGGGCGAATGCGCCCAAAATCGATCTAAGCGGGGAGATCGCTAGTGTTGCACCGCACCATGGCGCATCCGTAGGCTAGACGTCTCCATCCCCTTCCCTCCTGACTTGCTACTGAGGGAAGGAAGCCGTTCAATGGCGGGTTAGGCCGGGTCAATGAATCCCGGACTACGGTGCATAGCGTGCCTGAGGGGCGCCTCTGCAGTGCGCATATAACTGCCCACTCACGCGAATGAAGGAGGATGTCACGTGAAGGCACAGGATGTGGAAACTTTCAAGCGGAAACTCTTGGAAATGCGTCGTGATCTGCTCGGTCAGGTGGAGAGGAAGAAACTCTATAGCAAAGAGGTGGGCGAAGACGGAATCCCGGATAGTGGGGATGTTGCGGCCTATTCGTACTCGAAAGAAGTTCTCATGGGGTTGGGCGAGAATGAACGTACCAAGCTCCGATTAGTCGAAGAGGCGCTAGCGAAAATTGACGAAGGCACCTACGGTGTGTGTGAACGCTGTGAGGAGGCGATCCCGGTTAAGCGTCTTGAACTTCTCCCCTTCACACGCTACTGCGTGCAATGCCAGACTGAACTGGAAAGAGAGAGCGCAACACTTTAGAACAGCTCCAACTGCAGCAGGTCTTCTAATGGCGATCCCGCCGGATACTCTCCTGTGAAACAAGCGGTGCAGAAGCGATGCCCATCAGGTGAGACGGTTTGTAAGAGCCCATGGAGACTTAAATAGGCGAGACTATCCGCCCCCAGGAAGTCTCGAGTCTCTTCTACCGATTGGTTGGCCGCAATCAATTCACGTTTTGATGGGGTGTCAATCCCATAAAAGCAGGGGCTAATGGTGGGGGGAGAGCTGATTCGTACATGGACCTCTTTAGCCCCTGCGTTCTTGAGCATGGTGACGATCTTCTGGCCCGTTGTCCCGCGCACGATCGAATCGTCCACCACGACCACACGCTTGCCACGCAGGAACTGTTTGACCGGATTTAATTTGACCTTGGCGCCAAAATGACGTATGGACTGCTGAGGCTCGATGAAGGTCCGGCCCACATAATGATTGCGAATGAGTCCCATCTCGAAGGGGATCCGTGCTTCCTCTGCAAATCCGAGTGCTGCGGGCACACCTGAATCTGGCACTGGCACAACGACATCGGCTTCTACGTGGGCTTCGCGGGCAAGCTGCTTACCGAGCGCCTTGCGGATCGGGTAGACATTTTTCTCGAAGATGATACTGTCCGGTCGAGCGAAGTAGATAAACTCGAAAATGCAGAAGGCGTGGCGTGTTTGCGGAAAGGGGCGGAAGAATTCAACCCCATCATCGCGAATCACTACCATCTCGCCCGGCTCGACGTCCCGCACATACTCCGCCTCGATCAGGTCCAACGCACAAGTCTCCGACGACAGGATAAAGGTCTCATCCGCTAAGCGGCCGACTACTAATGGTCTAAACCCAAAGGAATCGCGTACACCAATCATCTCCTTCTCGGTCATGAGGAGCAACGAATAGGCTCCTTGGACTTTTCGCAGCGCGTCTACAACCTGGTCTGCCAGCTTGGTCTCAGCGGATCGCGCGATCAGGTGGACGATCACTTCGGTGTCGGTCGTTGAGCGAAAGATGGCGCCTTGCTGCTCCAGATCTCGGCGAATCTCCATCGCATTGACGAGGTTGCCATTATGAGCGATGGCCAGCGAGCCGCCCGCATAGCTGATGACCATGGGTTGCGCATTACGCAGAAGGCTAGAACCCGTTGTCGAGTAGCGGTTATGCCCGATAGCCATGTGGCCCGGTAGCTTCGCTAGGCGACGTTCATTAAAGACGTCTGCCACCAATCCCATGCCGATTTCGGCATGCAGCGTGTTCCCGTCCGAGGACACGATGCCTGAGCTCTCCTGACCACGGTGCTGCAAGGCATAGAGCCCGAGATAGGTGAGCTTGGCTGCTTCAGGGTGATGATAGACACCGAATAACCCGCACTTTTCACCGAGATCATCAGCCATGATTAATCCTCACAGCATACGGAGTACTTGTTCTCCTTCCCCTTGCATGATGTACATCGCTCCCAACAGCTAATCGGCCAGCAGGAACCACCTTGATACTTCCCGCTGCGACGCGACGCCCAGCTGCGTGCCTCGGGAACCCAGGATCTCCTGGGTGGTAAGCCGGGCCAAATCGGGGTGATTGTTGATTTCGCTCAGATGTGCCAACACAACATGCTCCAGCTCATCATGCAAGACGTCCTGCAGCAGCTGGCTCGATTGGAGATTCGACAGATGACCCGATTTTCCACCGATACGCTGCTTCAGCGGCCACGGATAGGGTCCCGCCTTCAACATGGCATCATCGTGGTTGGCCTCAAGCACGAGTAAATGACATCCCCTGATCCGCTCGCGCACGAGTTGGCTGGCATATCCCAGATCCGTCACAATGGCCATCGATCTTCGATGCCAGGTAATCCGGAAAGCCACGGGGTCGTCGGCATCATGAGGCAAGGAAAAGGGATCGACCACCAGATCTTTGAGCACGAATGGGGCTCCAGTCCAAAACTCGCGCAGGTCATCCACCATGCCCACGACATGTTGTGCCCTCTGCCATGTCGCAGGATTGGCATAGACCGGAAGCTTGTAGCGCCGCGCTAACGCCCCTACCCCCTGGATGTGGTCGCTATGTTCGTGGGAGATCAGCACCCCATCTAATGCTATAGGCGAACGGTCGATCTGCCGGAGCCGGCGCTCGATTTCCCGTGCACTCAGTCCTGCATCGATGAGGATGCGGGCTTCCGGGGATTCGATATACGTACAGTTGCCTTTACTTCCGCTCCCCAGAATACACACTCTCACGGACACCGCCTCCTGGCGTTCTGAGGAACGATCTGCCATAGCGTCTATCATCAGAGCAATCCTGCATCGCGGAAGCTCATGTACCCAGGAGATCCCGAGCCGATGATGATGTGATCCAACACACTAATGCCGACCAGTTGGCCTACTTCGGCGAGGCGGAGGGTCAGCTCCTTGTCTTCAGTGCTCGGTGTCGGATCGCCGCTTGGATGGTTATGGAGGAAGATCACCGCTGCTGCTGATTCCTTGATGGCCGGCAGAAACGCCTCGCGTGGATGGACGAGGCTGGCAGATAAGCTCCCCTCAGAGACTGTGACATCTTTGAGCATCTGATGTTTGGTATTTAGGAGCACTGCCTTGAAGACCTCTTTGCGCAAGTGCTGCAGGCGTGGTTGGAAGTAGTTGACCAGATCTTGGGGGGACGTGACCTTCAGGTGCCGTTGCACGGGTTCCCCTAACAAACGTTTTCCAAGCTCTAGGGCTGCCTTAATGGTCGTGGCTTTCGCTGGTCCGATCCCTTTGATCTGGCATAGTTCGGCAATGCTCGCAGCGTCGAGCGCACGTAATCCATCAAAGGTGCGTACCAAGTGCATGGCGAGGTCGAGTGCGCTCTGCCCTGAAGAAGCATCTCCAGTTGCCAATACAATGGCCAGGAGCTGGGCTTCGGACAACGTGTCGGCCCCAAGTTTCATGAGCCGCTCTCGCGGTCGCTCATCCTCCGGCCATTCCTTGATGGCGCCCGGGTAGCTTGCCATGGACGTCAGTAATCCTGGGGTCGGGTCAATGCCTCGGCCTGCCGCCGGCAGGCACCGGTTATGCCACCTTGTCACGGAAATAGGCGATCGTTTCACTCAGTCCAGCGGTGAACTCCACTTTGGGCTCCCACCCGCACAGTTGCCTGGCGCGACTAATATCAGGCTGGCGTCTCTTGGGGTCATCTTGGGGGAGTGGCGTATAGATGATGTTGCTTCGGCTGCCGGTGAGACGAACGATCGCCTTGGCCAGATCAAGAATGGTCAATTCTTGGGGGTTACCGAGATTGACCGGGCGTGTCTCTCCGGACATCAGGACGCGGTAGATGCCTTCGACCAGGTCGGAAATAAAGCAAAAGCTGCGCGTCTGGGACCCATCGCCAAAGACCGAAATGTCCTCACCGCGAAGCGCCTGGGTGATGAAGCTCGGGATGGCCCGGCCATCTTCCAGCCGCATGCGCGGGCCGTAAGTATTAAAAATGCGAATGATCCGCGTATCGACCCCATGGATGCGGTGATATGCCATGGTCATCGCCTCAGCAAAGCGCTTGGCTTCATCGTAGACGCCACGAGGGCCAATGGGATTAACGTTACCCCAATATTCTTCGGATTGGGGATGCACCATAGGATCACCATAAACCTCAGAGGTCGATGCCAGGAGAAATGTTGCTTTCTTCTCCTTAGCAAGACCCAGGGCCTTATGGGTGCCCAATGAGCCGACCTTCAGCGTCTGGATAGGCAACTTCTCGTAATCGATAGGGCTGGCAGGGGAAGCAAAGTGGAGCAGATAATCGAGTTTCCCCTCCACGTATATATAGTTGGTCACATCATGCTTGATGAAGAGAAAGTTCTGATTCCGGATGTGGGCGATGTTCGAGCTATCACCGGTCAGCAGGTTGTCCATGCAGATGACTTCGTGGCCTAAGCGCAGGAAATGATCGCATAAGTGAGACCCGATGAACCCAGCTCCCCCGGTGATGAGCGTGCGTGGCATATCAGTACCCTCTGTCTCTCGACCTCGTTGGTACGCTTGCTCAGCCAATCGAGCACCACCGATCCGCTCTGGCTCGGCGGTTGTTCACCCTAGCTTTTCAGTGGCTTCCACCCGGGACGACCGATGCTAAAGTAGTCAAATCCCACTGTCATCATGCGCTCAACATGATAGATATTTCGACCGTCGAAGATCAGTGGTCGCTTCATCAACTTGCGTAATTTTCCCATGTCGAGCAGCTTGAACTCGCGCCATTCAGTGACAATGACCAGGGCGTCAGACTCTTCGGCAGTTTGATAGGCACTCTGGCAGTAAGTAATGTCAGGGAACATCCGCTTCGCATTTTCTGTCGCGGCAGGGTCGTATGCTTTGAGGTGGGCACCAGCACTCAGCAGCTTGCGAATGATCTCAATCGACTTGGCCTCGCGCATATCGTCGGTGTTAGGTTTGAACGCTAAGCCCAAGACGCCGATCGTCTTCCCCTCCAGGTCACCAAGGCCCTGCCTGATGATATCGACGAAATGCTCGACACGCTCACGATTAATATCCAGCACCGATTTGAGAAGGGTGAATTCCGAGCCAAATCGCGATGCCGTATGGATCAAGGACTCCACATCTTTGGGGAAGCATGATCCACCGAAACCGAGGCCGGCACTGAGAAAATCCGGCGAGATGCGCGGATCGAAACCCATGCCACGGGCGACGTCGTCAACGTTCGCACCGCACGACTCACAGATATTAGCAATCACATTGATGAAGGAGATTTTCGTTGCCAGGAAGGCATTGGAGGCGTACTTGATCATTTCCGCGCTATGGACATCGGTGATCAACATCGGACGTCCGAGCGTAGCATACAGTTCGAGGAGCTTCATCGCCACATGTTTACTGGGCGCTCCGATGACGATGCGATCAGGAGTGAGCGCATCCTGAACAGCGGAGCCTTCTCGTAAGAACTCAGGATTCGAGACCACGTCGAAATCCACGTCGCGGCGCCGATTCTGCTCGATGATCTCGCGTACCAGATCGCCGGTGCCCACGGGAACGGTGCTCTTATTCACGATGACGGTGTACCGCCGCAAATAACGGGCAATGCCGCGAGCGGCTGCTTCGATTTGGGAGAGGTCCGTTTCGCCGTTTTCTTTCGGAGGGGTGCCGACGCAGATGAAAATGATCTCGGCCTTATCCATGCCCACTTCGAGGCTGGTGCTAAAGGCGATCCGGCGATCGGCGAGATTGCGCTGTACCATCTCCTGCAGTCCCGGTTCGTAGATGGGCATGAGGCCATTGTTCAACTGGGTGATCCTCTCCTCCAACACATCGACGCAGATCACCTCGTTGCCCAGATCAGCAAAGACTGCCCCAGTGACAAGCCCCACATAGCCACAGCCGATGACGCAGATATTCATCGTGATGCTCTCCTCTGGCGAAAAAATTCAAATGTCCGCTGCAGACCCTCGCGAAAGGGGATGACCGGCCGATAACCAAGCATCCGCTCGGCCTTTGAGATCTCAGCCAGAGAATGTTTGATATCGCCAGCCCGTGGGGCTTGATACTCAGGCGCCACCACTTGGTTCGAGAACTCCGCCAAGCATTGCAGGACAGCCTTGAGGGTGACACTTTCACCGCAGGCAATATTGAAGGCTTCGCCGCCGATCCCCGCGGCCTCAAGCGCCAGCAGATTCGCGTGGACGACGTTCTCGATATAGGTAAAATCGCGCGATTGCGTACCATCACCATAAATCACTGGTGGCTTCTTGCCGAGGAGCGCCTCAATGAAGCGGGGCAGTACGGCCGCATAGAGAGAATTCTGGTCCTGGCGAGGCCCAAACACATTGAAGTAGCGTAACGCTACGGTTTCTAAGCCATATACACGCGTAAATGCCCGGCAATAGGCCTCTGCCGCCAGTTTTGAAACGGCGTAGGGCGATAAGGGATTCGTGGGCATAGACTCAACTTTTGGCAACTGGAGAGAATCGCCATATACCGAGGACGAGGAGGCATATACCACCCGCCTCACCCCAGCCTCTTGGGCGGCAACTAGGACGTTCAACGTCCCTTCGACGTTTACCAGATTGGAAGTGATGGGATCCTCGACCGAGCGTTGTACAGAGGGGAGTGCCGCCTGATGTAAGACGTACTCGACCCCTTTGATCGCCTCCTGAACCGTTTTGCGGTCAGTAATATCGCCCTCTATGAAGGTAAAAGTCCTCTGGGCTTCGGGATGCGCCAGTACGCCAGCGAGGTTTGCTCGATGCCCAGTGGTGAAATTATCCAGCGCGCGCACCGAAGCACCTCGCTGTAGGAGAGCCTCCACAAGGTGGGAGCCGATGAACCCGCCACCACCCGTGACTAGCACACTCATGGCCATAGTATAGATTCCCCACCAAACAGGATCACGTGACTTCCTGGGTATGGCGTGCTGCAAGTCTGCCATCACTCTGCAAGACACAGAGGCGACCGCATACCGCCAGCCGCTCCGATCCACCCTGTGCACACGCCGCAGGTGGCTTCATAACTTGATCACTTTGGCGCGCCCAGTACTGATATGCTTCGCCACGTTGCGCGTATCGACTATCAACGACGCATGGGCCATCACCCATTCATAATTCACGTTGCTGTGATCCGTGGCTATAATTACGCAGTCTGACGCTTGAAGAACTTCCTTGTCAAGGGAGACATGAATGGCACCATCCAGACTGGTTAAATCGGCCGCATATGTGTCGTAGAAGCTGACAGTGGCTCCCTTTCCCTGCAGAATCTTTATGATATCAAGAGCAGGGGATTCCCGCAAGTCGTTCGTGTTGCGCTTATAGGTGACTCCAAGCACCAAAATATTCGAGCCATTGACACTCTTGCACTGCTCGTTGAGTGCATCAACGACTTTAGAGACGACATACCAAGGCATGCTAGTGTTGATTTCAGCCGCGAGTTCAATGAAACGTGCCTTATAGTCGAGAGTCTTGAGCTTCCAGGCAAGATAGTACGGGTCTACGGGGATGCAATGGCCGCCTAGTCCAGGGCCGGGATAAAAGGGCATAAAGCCAAACGGTTTTGTGGCGGCCGCTTCAATGACCTCCCACACATTGATCCCCAAGCGGTCGCACATCAGAGCCACTTCGTTGACCAAACCGATGTTGACGGCCCGAAACGTGTTCTCAAGCAGCTTGACCATTTCGGCGCTGCGCGCCGAACTGACAAGCACGACGCGGTTAATGGCGACCTCGTATAGAGACTTTGCCACCTGTGCACATCGCCCCGTCACG
>JBKPCR010000366.1:0-6924 GCA_046727435.1 bacterium
GGACCGCTGTCTGGCCGCCCGAAGTGACTTCAACCGGCACACTCTGTTGCCACGGAGAGGAGTACCCATGGAGACACGGCATGTAGATCCCCGACACACCCACGGTGTGAGCCGTCGTCAACTGCTGAAAGCCGGCTTGGCGGCCGGTGCGGCGTTCTCCGCCTGGCCCCTCTATGGCCCGTCGGCGCTGTGGGGCGAAGAAGCGGGACCGCCCAAGCGCGGTGGCATCCTGCGCGTCCGCGGCCTTGACCCGGTGCACTTTGATCCGCATCTTTCGATCAATGTCAGGACACAGAGCACGCTCAGCTTCGTCTACAGCAGGCTGGTGCGGCACAAAGTTGGCGCAGCGATTCGGCCGGGCACCTTCATCGTCGAACCCGATCTGGCGGAGCGCTGGGAGGAGCTGGACGACACGACCTATGTCTTCCATCTGCGCAAAGGGGTCAAATGGCAGAATAGGCCGCCGGTCAACGGCCGCGAGCTGGTGGCCGAGGACGTCAAATTCACCTATGACCGCTTCCTGACGGAAAAGGGCAATGCAGACCGCTACATATTGGAGTCCGTGGACAGAGTCGAGGTCGTGGATCGCTATACCGTGAAGTTTCTCCTCAAAGAGCCTTATGTCTGGCTCATCGATGTGCTGGCCAACCCGAGGAGCATGTGGATCATTGCCCCCGAAGTGGTGGAGAAATTCGGCGATCTCAAGAAGGTCGAGACCGCCATCGGCACCGGCCCTTTCCTCCTGGAGCGCTACGAGCCGAACGTCAAGACGATCTTCAAGCGCAACCCGGACTATTTCGTCAAGGACCTCCCATGGGTAGACGGGGTGGAGTGGCTGGTTCTCGACGATCCCTCGACGGGGCTGGCGCTGTACCGCACGGGAAAGATCGACTGCGGGCCAGCGGGCAATTGGACCGTTCGCCAGCAAGACCTGGACTCGGTCAAACGGAGCCATCCGCAGCTGCGCTACCAGGATTGGTTGTCCCTCGTAACCCAGGCGATCTATTTGCGGACCGATCAGCCCCCCTTCAGCGATGTGCGCGTGCGGCGCGCCATCTCGCATGCGCTCGATCGGCAGGCGATCATCGAGGCGGTGTACCTCAGGGGCGAGCCGACCTCCGCGATCGGCCGTGGCCTGACCGAGTGGTCGTTGCCCGTCGACCAGCTTGGTGAGGGGGCGAAATACTATCGGCACGATCCTAAGGAGGCCAGGCGCTTGCTGGCGGAAGCGGGGTTTCCCAAAGGGTTCAAGACGCCGATCAATGCCACCAATGGCTACGGCCCCGACTTGCTGGATGCCTTGCAGTTGGCGCAGCAGAATCTCAAGGACGTCGGCATTGAGACGGACTTGAAAATCCAGGAGTATGGGGCATATATGGCGACGACGTTCCTGGGCAAGTTCGACGGTATGGCCATGGGGCCCATCAGCATCGCCTGGGAGCCGGATAGTGTGCTGTATGGTTTGTATGGTCCCGGCCAACCGCGCAACAGCGGCCACGTCAACGACCCCAAGATCACCGCGATGCTGCAAGAGCAGCGACGCACGAAGAACCTGGAAGCCCGCAAGCAGCTCATTTTCGACATCCAACGCTATGCGGCGGAGCAGCAGTACTATGTGTACACGAACTCCAGCATGCTCACCGGTTCCTGGCAGCCGTATGTGAAGAACTTTGCCCCCCAGAACAGCTTCGACTACGGCAATCGCGCTGCAGCGTTGTGGCTGGATCGGTAACGAGAGGGCGGGATGGGTGTTGTGTCCTTGTGAGGAGGGTATGCCATGAAACACCACATGGGGTGGTCAGTGCTCATCGGTCTTCTAGTTGTCCTGGCGTTCATCGGGTTTGCAGCCGCCCAGCAGCCTAAACCCGGTGGCACGCTGCGGGTGGCCTGGGAAGCGGATGTCCCTGGGCTGGACCCGCATCTGTCCCCGGGAATTCAGGCCTGGCATGTCCAGGGCAATCTCTTCAATAGCCTCCTCACCATCGACGCCCAGCTCAATTATATCCCCGACCTGGCCGAGTCTTGGGACGTCCTGGAGGATGGCAAGGTCTATGTGTTCCGCCTGCGCAAAGGCGTCAAATTCCATGATGGCACCGACTTCGATGCCGAGGCGGTGCGCTGGAACTATCAGCGCATCATGGATCCTGAGGAGAAGGCCTTCGACACCCCCTTCTACAGCATTGTCGAACGCGTGGAGGCACTCGATGCCCACACGGTTCAATTCACCCTTAAACATCCCAGCGTGACCCTGCTGCCGGTGATGGCCGCCAATCGGGCGGGGTTTTTGCAAATGTCCCCGGCCTCATACAAACAGTGGGGCAAGGAGAACGTGCGCCTGCATCCGGTGGGGACGGGGCCGTTCAAGCTCGCCCGCTGGGACCAGAACCAGATCATCGTGCTCGAGAAAAACCCTGACTACTTCAAGCCGGGCCTCCCCTATTTGGATCGCATCGAGTTGCGCATCATGAAGGAGGGGGTCACGCGGGTGACCGCACTTCGAGCTGGGGAGGTGGACTTCGCCAACGCGGTGCCGCGCGAGCAGGTGGAGCGCCTCGCCAGAGACACCCACGTCCAGATGCTCAGGGGCCGGGAGACCCAGCGGATCACCCTTGCCTTCAACCAGAGGAAACTGCCCTTCAAGGACGTGCGGGTGCGACAGGCGGTGTTGGGCTATGGGATCGACCGCTACACCATCGCCAAGACGGCGCTCCTGGGGCAGGCACAGCCTCTGTGGAGTGTAGTACCCCAGGGAGCAAGGGATCATATCGACTTTGGGGAGCAATTTTCCTACAATCCCGAGAAGGCGAGAACCCTACTGAAGGAGGCGGGGTACGACGCAAAAAACCCTCTACGGTACACCATCATGACCCATGGTGCGGAGGCAGCGCTGCCCACGATCGCCACGATCATAAAGACGCAACTCGCCAAGATCGGGGTGGAGGTGACGGTAGAAGTCATTGACCGACCGATCTTCCTGCGGCGCTTAACGACGGATCGGGACTGGGATCAATCCGTCAATTTATCCGCCGCGGCATGGGATCCCTATACGATCTCCTGGGTGATGGATACACGTGCGGGGATCAATGTTGTTAACCACGACGATAAGCGCATGGACACCTTGATCGACCGCATGAAGGAGGCGGCCACGCAGGAGATGTTTAGCCAGGCGGGGGAAGACTTTCAACGCTATGTGGCAGAGAACATGATGATCACGAGCGTCGCCTCAGTCCCCTTCCTGCAGGCAGCTCGCACGTCCGTAAAGGGCTATGAGCATTTGCATGGCTATAAGATCCGCTTCGACTCGACCTGGCTGGAGAAGCCTTGAACTTCTGGCTGCGCTCACCTGCTGGGCTTGCGGTAGCATACCTCTTGCGGCATTATCCGCAGGCCCTCGAAGGTACCCTCGCAGACGAGTCACCCCACACCTGTGCTGCAAGTAACCTCGGCGCAACAGAGAGCGAACGCCTGGGGGGCATGCCCCCCCATTTATCCACTAACGCTGGGCCGAAGCAGCAGGACAGGCCAGGTCCGCAACCTTAGTCAAGAAGCGGATCGTGCCGGCGATTTTACTCCCATAGACGGGGATGATCTCGATCAGCCAGAGGGACTTCTCGACTAATGGTCTCACGTTGCGGTATTGCTCGCACACCTGGCCTGTCGGGTATGCCTCGAACTGTCTCTTGCTCCTTCAGTGCACTCTCGATCTGATTGAGAGCCTCTAAGCCTTCCTGTTCTGTAGCCATTGTCTATCCCCTCTCCTGTTGACTACCGAAATAAGCGAAAGTACGGATTACCGTAGTGCTGGTATGCACCCCAAGTGCGTACGCCATAATCCTTTTGGAAGATCTCAATTCTCGCCTCGCGCATAGCCACATGCATCGGTTCCACCTCTTTGCCATCCAAGCCTAGGAGGCCGTTGTATAAGCGCTTCGCGAAGTCCCGTGCCGCGAGGTCATTCACTGGCCAGGCCGTGCAGACAAAATTCTGCACACCCCGCGCAAAGAATGACTCGGCAAAGCTGGGGGCTAGCTCGGGCGAGCGCCGCTCGGATCGATCAGGCGTAATGCCAGACTCACAGGCATTGGAGAAAATGAACTTGGGAATGTGGTCGACCCGATTCAGCTCGTTGGCACTGAGACGCTTGCCACCGGTGAAGATCCAGCCCGAAGCTGAGGGCTTTTGTTGGTCATACTTACAATGGCCAGCATAGTGCAATACGTCAAAGGGTTTGAGGATGAGCTCTTGCATCACGCGGGTGCGGGTTGCCTGGCTGGGACCCAGCAGGGCAACGATCTCAACCCCACTGACCTTCTTACCCCGTTCTTGCGCATCGAACTTCTTGAACAAGTCAAGCACGAGCATCGCCTCCTCCTGCGCGCCGGGCAGCGGATTGTCGGCCGCTGGATCGCCAATAATCAGCACGCGCAGCACGCGGTTTGGCGGCGGGGGCGGTTCGGGAGGTGGGGCAAAGGCTGTCCGAAGCTGGCGGGTAAATCCGCGGTGGATACCTAGAAAGGTGCGATTTGGTGGGCTCGCAGTGCCTACCCCTGTCTTCAGATCTGGCTGGGCGACCATTTCCCAATGGACACGAGCGACCGTGGAGTCGCAGGTGAGCACCAGCGGGGCATTCGATAACAGGAGCTGCTGGAGGTCGTCCGGGAAGAGCAACTGCTGCAGAAATTCTCCTAACTCCCCCTGCCTCGTTCGGTCCCGCTGGGCCGCCAGCTCCTCGTTCGCTTCATTGACCAGATCGGGGTCAAGTGGGATGTCACGCTGCGGCGCGGAGGCCGTCTCGGTCATTGCCCCGAAGCGATACACATCACCGTCCAGTTCGACCGTGAGTCGTGTGGGGATGTCGCTGGTCGACTTGTCGTCTGCTTCCTCGTCTTCTGCTTCACGCCGCCTTTTGTCCTCCTCTGCTGCTTCTGCCTTGAGCTGCTCGATCTCCTGGGTCGTGAGCGGCACGAGCTCGACCTCCAGCTCGGACCGGACACGGACTGCTGCCTCAAGCGCCTTCCATATCCGCAGCAGCTTTCCCGGCTGCCTCTCAACGAAGGTGATCACCTCCAGATGGCGTCGAGCATCCTCCGCGGAGCTGCCAATCGCTCGTTGGATGCCCTCCAACCAAGCGATCACCGCATCCCGGACGGGCAGATTGCCATTCCCCGATCCAATCAAGACGGTTGCCAAGTGGCGCTTGCCCAATCGCCCCAACGACCAGCAGAGTTCACGCGCCAGCACCGTCAGCTCGGGAGTACCAAATTGTCCCGCATAGCCCATGCCGGCGATCGCGATGAGTCGGTCTGGTTCTGCACCGTCATCGTCATCCCTCGTGCGCGGATCGTCGAGGAAAAAAGGCTGGCCCAGTTCTCCGCGAATAATGCCACGCTCTGTAAACTGCGTCAGCAACAGGTCGGCCTCCTCCAGGGCCAAGTTGGTCGCACCGACTTTGCCCTGCAGCTTGTTGCTAATCGCCTGGTCCAGCGCCTTCTCAGCCGCAACTGGCTTGACGCCGATGTAATGCCCCACGGCTACGGCATCGACTGGAATCTCGCCGTCTGTTCCTGGCTGCCCGACATCCTGAATTTCAGCTTTGAGCAGCCGTATTTTGATCTTGGGTAGCGGGGCCGCAACAACAGTTTGATCCGGGGCAGTCGTTGGACCCGCAGACTGCCCAGCTGTTTCCTTAGGAGCACTGATGAACCCGCGGATCAGAATGTCCTCCGATTCACGCTCGCGCTCGTTCACAAGGGGGGGCTCCTCAACTGCGTCCCCCCGTGCCATGACCACAGCTTTTAGGGGTAACATCAGTTCTCTCAAACGTACCTCCTCCGCCTCTCGCCTGGCCAAGAGCTCGGCGCGGGCGTCCTGCTTGATGGCTTCATCTTCCTCCCCGCGCAGTTCAGAGGGGATCTGTTGGGTCAACCGACTTGTGGTGCCGGTCTGCAGGAGGTCATTCATGGCAGCCATCACGGTCTGGTTCCCTGGTAGGGCACCGTGCTCCTCTTCGATGTAGAATGTGGCAACTGGTGAGCCGTCGGCGGCATGCAATAGGCCAAGCTTGTGAGGTACCGTGCCGTCGCCTCTCTTGGTGACCTCGTAGCCATCAGTGGAGCGCAGCTTGCCCCAGTCCCGAATGCCGCTATAGGTGGCCTGATTGTAGCCTGCGATGTAGCGCATGCGGTCGGTATCGATTACTGTGGACAATCCGTTGTGAAACTCACGTGCCAGAGCGAACCGGCTCGGCAGGGGGGCGAGCGGCTCGTACGTGGATGCCTCATACAATCTCTGCAAGTCCTCCATTCCCTGCACGAGTGGCGACGGCAGCATTTGGTAACTACCGACAAACGTCTTGATGATATTGAGCAGGTCCTGTACGTTGTGGCGCAGGTCTACCAGAGCCAGCTTATTCAGCGTGTCATTGAGGCCCAGAAGAAGCTGTGGGATGGTAAAGGAGCCGTGATTAGGGGTCCCAAGCATGACGAGGCGGCCGCCTCGCCTGCCGTCGTTTTGGGAGTCCCACATTGACTTCCAGCGCTCCGGGTACTTCTTGATGAAGGCGCGGGCGACCAGGCCACCCATCGAGTGGGCGACCAGGTGGACCGGCTCGTTGTCACCGAACCATTCATGGAGTCTCTGCGCCAATTGATCCGCGGAGCTATTGATATCTAGGCGCCAGTCATACCAAAAGGCGTGGGCATTCCAGCTCTGCATCAGCGACAATAACAGCTCCCCGTAGTAGCGTTTGAGGATGCCAGTAGCCTGGATACGCGAGATGCTGTTACCTTCGTCAGCCACTCTAAGGCGTTCAAACTGGCCCAATATGAGCCGGAAGAACTTAAGCCAGATAGGATCTGGGTGGGCATCAGTCTCATAGTAGGTGAGTTCGCCGCCCATGATGCCGTGCAGCACCACCACGTTGCC
>JBKPCR010000367.1:0-3996 GCA_046727435.1 bacterium
GGTGGCCCAACTCAACGCCCAGTCCTGCCAAGTTGCCGAGCGTGTACATTTCATCCGCGGTGATCTCTTTAGCCCGATACATCCCGGCCGCGTGCGCTTCGATCTGCTCCTCTCCAATCCGCCCTACATCGCTGCCGAGGAGTGGCGTACGTTGCCGACCACAGTCCGCTGTTATGAGCCGCGTCAGGCTCTTGATGGTGGCAGCGATGGTCTGGTGTTTTATCGCCGTTTATTTGCCGAAGGATTGCACTATCTATCGGAGAATGGCATCGCTATCGTCGAAGTGGGGCATCGCCAGGCGGGCGATGTGTCGTTCTTGTTGATGCAGTCGCAGCAGTGGGAGTTGATCGAGATCGTCAAGGACTACGGCGGTATTGAACGTGTAGTGGTGGCGCGGCGTAGGCAAGGGGGGAGCGGCTCGGCATGGATTGCATCGAAATCGAAGGTGGGGTCCAGCTTCACGGGCACGTCCGCGTAAGCGGGGCGAAGAATGCCGCCCTGCCGGTCATGGCTAGTATGTTGCTTACAACCGGGGCAACGCGCCTGCGCAATGTGCCACGCGTGCGCGACGTCGTGACCTTTGGTCAGGTTCTGCGGGCCCTCGGCGCCAATATCAGCTTTGATGGATCTGAACTTATCATCGACACGACCTCCATCGACCGCTATGAAGCCCCCTACAACCTGGTCAAAACCATGCGCGCCTCCTTTCTGGTGTTGGGACCATTACTGGCGCGCTACGGGCAGGCGCGTGTGTCGTTGCCGGGGGGGTGCGCCATCGGCGCCAGACCCGTCAATCTTCATCTGAATGGCCTGCAGGCACTTGGCGCCCACCTGGAATTGGCGCAGGGGTATGTGCAGGCCTACGCTGATCAACTCCGGGGTGCCACGATTACATTGCCCGCTCCGACGGTAACCGGCACCGAAAATATCATGATGGCGGCAGTGCTGGCCAAAGGCACGACCATCATCGACAACGCCGCCCGTGAGCCAGAAGTGGTGGATCTCGCCAATTCCTTGACACAGATGGGGGCCCGAGTGACCGGCGTGGGTAGCTCACGCATTTTCATCGAAGGAGTGCCGCGGTTGCAACCGGCTGCGCACGACATCATCCCTGACCGGATTGAAGGGGGAACGTTCCTTGTCGCCGGTGCAATGACCGGTGGCGATGTCACCATTGATCACTGTTGCCCGGCACACCTCGGGGCGCTGCTCGACCATCTGCGAGCCACCGGCGCCGCTGTCGAGGTGGGGGACGATTGGGTCCGCGTCATCGGCAGTGAGCGCGCCTACCCAATCGATCTTGCCACGGCACCCTATCCAGGGTTTCCCACCGATATGCAAGCGCAGATGATGGCCTTGCTGACCCGTGCCAACGGGCGCTCGATCATCTCTGAAACGGTATTTGAGAATCGCTATATGCACGCCGCCGAGCTCAGCCGCATGGGCGCCGAAATCCACCTTGAAGGGGCGGATGCCATTGTCGTGGGTGTACCCCAATTGCATGGTGCCCCAGTGATGGCGACCGACCTGCGCGCCAGTGCCAGCTTGATTCTGGCCGGACTTGCCGCGCAAGGCATCACGACGGTGTCGCGGGTGTATCATCTGGATCGCGGCTATGAACAGATCGAAGCCAAGCTCGCCGCGCTCGGCGCGAAGATTCGGAGACTGCCGTGAAACCGGGATTGACCATTGCACTTCCCAAAGGACGACTGTTTCGAGAGTCTGTGACGCTGCTCGAGAAAATTCACTGCAGTGCGGAAGGTCTGGGCGAAGGCCGGCGCCTCGTCTTTGAGGATGCCGAGCAGCGGACACGGTTTTTGATTTTGCGACCTGTTGACATTCCCACATATGTCGAGTACGGTGCTGCGGATGTGGGGATCGTCGGCAAGGATGTGATTGACGAAGGGGAGCGCGACGTCTACGAGCCCCTGGACCTCCAGTTTGGTCGTTGCCGCCTGGTAATCGCCCAGCCAGGCAGTGTGCCGCAGGAGCAGTCGCTGACGGATTGGTCGTATATCCGTGTCGCTACCAAGTTCCCGCGCATCACCGAGCGCTACTACAATGGCAAAGGGGTGCCAGTGGAGATTATTCGTCTAGCAGGATCGATTGAGCTCGCTCCCCTCGTCGGACTGTGCGAACGTATTGTGGATTTGGTCGAAACCGGACGGACGATGGCAGAAAATGGTCTCGTCGTGGTCGGCGAAGTCATGCGGGTGTCGGCCCGTCTCATCGTCAATCGTGCTAGCCAGAAAACGAAGTACGAGCAGGTCACCGATCTCATTAGCCGCTTGAAGCAGGTGATTTGAGACACTCTGTGGTTAAAGTCTCGTGTGATCGATGAGTTTTCTTCTCCCCTTGCCAGTGCGTGGAAGGGGCGGATAGCGTCATATGTTGCCTCTCCTGATAACCACCGATGCTGATTTCTCCTCGCAGTTCCAGCACCTGCTAAGCCGTGGTGATAAGGCTGAATCAGCGGTCGAATCCCAGGTGCGCGCCATCCTCACACGTGTACGACGCGACGGAGATCGTGCGGTGCTGGATTTGACGGCCCAATACGATGGCCTCGTCCTCACCCCTGCTACGATCTGCGTGTCGACATCTGAGATCGCGACGGCCTACGAGCAGTGTTCTCCCGGGACGCTCGCCGTGTTGCGTGGCGCTGCCGAGAACATTCAGCGCTTCCACAGTCACCAGCAGCGCCACTCCTGGATGTTGGACCTTGACGATGGCAGTCGCTTGGGCTTACGCATCACCCCAGTGCGACGCGTAGGCATGTACGTGCCTGGCGGCAAGGCAGTGTATCCGTCAACGGTGCTGATGTGCGGCATCCCCGCCCAGGTCGCGGGCGTACCGGAGCTCATCGTGTGCACACCGGCTCTAGGGGGTACCATCAATCCGCTCATCGTGGTGGCGGCGGACCTGGTCGGGGCGCAGGCGATCTATAAGATCGGAGGCGCGCAGGCGATCGCGGCCATGGCCTATGGCACCACAACCATCCCGAAGGTGGATAAGATCGTCGGCCCCGGGAATCAATATGTGGCTACGGCGAAGCGCATGGTGTTCGGCGAGGTGGGGATCGATCTGATCGCCGGTCCCACAGAGCTGGTGATCGTCGCCGACGACTCTGCCAACCCCCAGTTTCTCGCCGCCGACCTGCTTTCTGAGGCGGAGCATACGGGCGCCGAGAGTGTCGTCTGCATCACGCCCTCATCCAGGCTCGTGGACGCGATTCAACAAGCGGTGTCGGACCAACTCGCCAACCTCCCACGACACGAAGAAGCGGCGCGATCGCTGCGCGGGTATAGTGCGTTGATCCATACGCAAGATCTACAGGAAGCGATGACGCTGGTCAACGCCATCGGTCCTGAGCATCTCGAGCTCATGGTCGAGGAGGCCGAACGCTGGTTGGAGCATGTCACCTGCGCTGGGGCGATTTTCCTCGGACATTACTCCCCGGCGGCGATCGGCGACTATTACGCCGGACCGAATCATGTGTTGCCGACCGGAGGTACGGCGCGCTTCTCCTCGCCGCTCAGCGTCGATGACTTTGTGAAGAAATCCAGCGTGATTCGCTATACGGCAGAGCGCTTGCGCAACGATTCCCCCGCCGCCAGCATTCTGGCCCGGCTGGAAGGGTACGAGGGGCATGCACGCGCCATGACGATCCGCGCGCAGCCTGAGCCTCGAGGATGACATGAACCCGACCCGACACGCTCTGATCAAGCCGGCGGTGGCACAGCTCCAGGCGTATGATCCACACAAACGTCCGGGTCAGGTGAAACTCGACGCTAATGAGCATCCATTTGCGCTGCCTCCGGTGGTTCAGGAAGCCGCGTTGCAGGCGCTGGCTGCGGTGTCCATCAATCGCTATCCCGATCCCGAGGCCGAGGGACTGCGGCACACCCTGGCGAAGATGCTCGACGTCACCCCTGACATGCTGCTCCTGGGCAACGGCTCGGATGAGTTGGTGCAAATGGTTCTGATGGCCTGTGGCGC
>JBKPCR010000368.1:0-7620 GCA_046727435.1 bacterium
TCGCGTCCCAACAGGAAAAAAGATCCGCCTGCGGGACTATGACACTGGCTGGGCTCAGACCAAAGAGATGAAGGCACTGGGCAAAGACACCATTAAGGCGCGCGCCAAGGCCATCCTCGAGAAGAACCTGGAGGATCTCGCTGAGGCGCAGGAGCGGCTGTGGGCCGACCGATCCCTATGCCGTGCTCGTGGTACTGCAAGCCCTGGACGCAGCAGGC
Source organism: bacterium (assembly GCA_046727435.1). Lineage (GTDB taxonomy): Bacteria > Tectomicrobia > Entotheonellia > J063 > CAVPRW01 > CAVPRW01. Next base: position 219 of record JBKPCR010000368.1, read on the forward strand.
AAGGACGGTACCATCAAGCACGTGATGACCGGCGTCAACCCTCAAGGGTGCCAGGTCTTCAGCTTCAAGAAGCCCACAGCTGAAGACCTGGACCACAACTTCCTTTGGCGCTACATGAGGTGCCTGCCCGAGCGGGGGCGGATCGGCATCTTCAACCGCTCGTACTACGAGGATGTGTTGGTTGTTAAGGTCCACCCCGAACTGCTCACAGCCCAGAAACTGCCCCTGGGCAAGCAGGGCAAGCCGTTCTGGGAGGCCCGCTACGAGGACATCAACGCCTTCGAGCGCCATCTGGTGCGGAACGGTACGATCATCCTAAAATTCTTCCTGAACGTTTCTAAGAAGGAGCAGAAACGCCGCTTCCTGGAGCGGCTGGAGACCCCAGAGAAGCACTGGAAGTTTTCCGCTTCAGACCTGGCGGAGCGCGGCTTCTGGGACCAGTATACGGTGGCGTACGAAGACGCGCTCAGCGCCACGAGTACGGAGTGGGCCCCCTGGTACATCGTCCCGGCGGACCACAAGTGGGCCACCCGGGCCATCGTCGCCGACATCCTGACCACCGCCATGCTCGGCCTCGACCTGCGCTTTCCAGAGGTGACGGAAGAGCAGCAGCAGGCTTTGGAAAAGGCGCGGCAACAGATCGAGCACGAATAGCTCGGGGAGGGGAACGTGCCTTTGGAGGTACATATCCGGGAGGAGGGGTCGACCACGGTCGTCGAGCTGGTCAGCACGCTGGACAGCGCTCTTCCCACCGAAACGCGCCAGCGCATCCTCTCACACATCAAACCAGGCTGCCGCGTGGTCATCGACTTGTCGCGGCTCAGCCAACTCTCCGGCACCGGCCTGCGGATGCTCCTCCTGCTCTCGCGCTATGTCCAGGCGCTAGGGGGGGTCATTTCGGCTGCTGGGGCACCGCAAGAGCTGCGGGACATCGCCGAGGCCGCTGGCTTCCTGCACCTGTTCCGGCAGGCCCCGCCAGTCGCCCCCCATGTGACGCTGGGTGCCCCTCCCGTGACGCGCATCAACATCTATCCGACCCACCACCATGCCGGCTTTGCACTGCGGCCCGGTGTTCCCCTGCCCTTCGGAGCCACCGTGCTCCCTCGCGGGGTCAACTTCTCGGTGTACTCCCGGCACGCCTCGGCCTGCACGCTCGCCCTGTTCGACCCGGGCGTCGTGGCGCCCGTGGTCGAGATCCCTTCCCCACCCGAGTTTCGCATCGGCGACGTCTTCGCCATGATGGTCTTCGACCTCGACCCCGACACCTTCGAGTATGGCTTCCGCTTCGACCTGGCCAGCATTCTCGGCCGCGACGCCGACGGCACACCGTTGCCCAACCCACCGTTACTGGAGTCCCTGGCGATGGACCCGGTGTTGGGGAAGACCAAGTTGATCGCTGAGGCCTGGGACGCCGGTGGGCTGTATCAGGTCGGCACCTTCCCAGCCTATGGCCGGTGGGCGGAGTGGAATGGCCCGTACCGCGACTGCCTGCGCAGGTTTCTCAAAGGCGATATGCGAGAGGTCGGCGACATGGCGCAGCGCCTGCTGGGCTCACCGGACCTGTACCTCACCCGCGGTCCCACCGCCTCAATCAACTTTGTAACCTGTCATGATGGTTTCACGCTCGCCGCCCTGGTCAGTTACAACCACAAGCATAACGAGGCCAACGGCGAGGAGAACCGCGACGGCACCGGTGACAACCAGTCGTGGAACTGCGGCGCGGAGGGGCGAACGGACGACCTGCAGATCGTGGCCTTACGCCGCCGTCAGATCAAGAATGCGTTGACCATGCTGTTGCTCAGCCAGGGGCTGCCCATGCTGCTGATGGGCGACGAGCTCGGTCGCACGCAGCTGGGGAACAACAACGCCTACTGCCACGACAGCCCGCTCACGTGATTCGACTGGTCTTTACAGGAGCGGAATGCCGAGCTGTTCCGCTTCTGCCAGCAGCTGATCGCTTTTCGACGGCAACATCCGGCGCTCCGCCAGGCCCGCCACGCCGGCCCTGCGGCGAGCGAGGGGAACACCCTACAGATCGCCTGGCACGGCACGCGGGCCTGGCAGCCGGACTGGGCGCCTCACAGCCGCGTGCTAGCATGCCTGTTATGCGGCGCTGGAGAAGACGGGCCAGACACCATCTACGTGGCGATGAACATGTACTGGGAGCCGCTCGGGTTCGAGGTGCCGGCGCCGCTCCCGGGGCAGCGCTGGCACCTCTTTGCCAATACGGCGATGGCACCGCCCGCGGACATCTGGGAACCAGGGCAAGAGCCCCCCCTCCCTGAGCCGCGGGAGGTGCTTCTGGAGGGCCGGGCGATCATCGTGCTGGTGGCGCGATGAGACAGGGCATAGCCCCTCGCGACTGCCGGAGCCGACTCAGACTCATGGCTGTGTGCAGCTCCAACCCCTTCGCCTGCTAGCGGCGAGCCACGTCCATGGCTCTCATTTAAGAGGCGCTGCTGCGAGGGATATGGTTTGTTTCTTGAAGGTCATTTGACGGAAGGACGGACGACATGACGACCTAATGCTGTCAGTTCAGGACCTCGCCATGGTACGTGCGAAGAAGGCTCTGCATAGCGGTCTGACGGACCAGTTACCAACGATCAGGCGCTGAAGCGAACGTGTCGTGAACATCAACAACACAGAGGAGAGAAGTTCTGACGCGCAACAGCAGAATCAGCTTGATGGCCTGTGCTCTCATCTTCGTGGCTCTCGCGGTGCCAGGGCACGCAGCGGATGCCACCATCCAAGCCAATGCCGAGATCAAAGGCGAAGGGCGATTCTACCGGGCCACCGACAATATGATCCTGTTCTCAGGACTTTTTCAGGGGGCCATCAATGTGAGCAATCAGAAAGGCGACCTCATGGTCAATGCCGCCAGCCTGACCTGCCCGGGGACCTTAGAGGTGAACACGACCACCAAGACGACCGAAGGAGAAGGCCGCTGTCTGTTCCTGACGCAGGATGGCACGCACGTCTATGCGCGTTGGACGTGCACTGGCAAACCGGGTGCAGGCTGTGGGGGCACCTTCAAGGTGCTCGGGGGCACCGGGAAGTTCAGCGAAGCCTCCGGCCAGGGAGATTTTATGATGGCCAGTACGCTCAACGAAGTGGTGGTCACCATCCCGCAGGGCGGCGTCACGGGGAACTTCACCGGCAAGGTTGAGTGGCCGGAGCTGAAGGTCACGACGAAGTAACACCCGCCCATCGTGGCCTCTCCGACCCCAGAGAGCAACCGCCAAGGAACCCGCGGCCTCCATAGGTCGGAGAGCGCTTAACCGATTAGATCAGCTGCGCCGGCGCTGGAGCTGTTGCTGCGCATCAGCTCCAGCGCGTGGGTGACGCTGCTCTTTCCTGGGTGGGCCTGCGTGGTCAGCGTGTGCGTCTTGACTTTGAATCTGCGTAGCCCATCCATGGGGCTCCAGAGCAGCATAAAATCGTCAATACCCCCCAACGTAAATCACCCCACACGGATGACGGCCTGGATGCCTGGGCATGCAGCTCTGAGCAGGTTGATGGTGCCGGAAGGGGTTTTCATGATATGTCGGCGAATTTCAGAGAGCTGAAGGGGGAGAAGGACATGGTGCGATGGCTGAGCGTGCTGTTCTTCCTGGGCTGCCTTACGAGTCCGGCATCCGGAGAGCCGGGCCAAGGGACTCTCGAGAAGATCAAATCCGCCAAAGTCATCACCATGGGGTATCGCGAGGCCTCCCTGCCATTCTCCTACGTCGGGGATGATAAAAAGCCTGTGGGCTATGCCGTCGACCTTTGTACACGCGTTGCCGCAGGCATCCAGCAACAGTTGGGTCTGAACGATCTGCAAATCAAGTGGACGCCGGTGACCCCGGAGAACCGTATGGCCATGGTCGCGAACGGTACGATCGACATCGAGTGCGGTACCACAACTCTATCCCCCCGATCGGCCTAGTACAGTGCCGTGATATAGTGTAAGAATGTAAGATATGCCTGCCAGGCCATTCACTTATGAAACCGAACATTTAGGAATGCGCCTAGTTAACCCCGTTAGACGTATCACTCTGGTCGGGGACATGTCGGTTCCGGGCCATCCCGAGGTGTTGGCAGTCGAATACGTGGGGGCCTCGGTGTGGAGGGACAACCATATAGTTCCGTGGGTGATGCCTGCCGCCGACCAGATGGGTCGGCTGGCCGCCAAGAAGTTGCTGCGGACGCTGATGGGCTAGCCGAGCGAGACCCTCCGCTACGTGAACAGGGGCAATCTCGCCACGACCTGTCGCAACAGGGGGGTCCCCGGCTTCGGCCAGCTGAGGCTGGCGGGCCGAATGGCGCGGTTCCGCTGGTTAGTTCACCGCGCATGAGAGAGAAAAGCTCGACCCAATCGTTATTTATCTGGGGGGAAGAAACTAGATGCAGCTTGGCATGATTCAAGGCATCATGGTCGGGGTGACTATCGGCATCGCAGTTGGCATTGGCGTCTACACTTTCGCCTATGCTCGGGGCTGGTCCTATTTGACGGATAACCCGGCGGCCTGCGCTAATTGCCACGTGATGCGCGAGCAGTTTGACGGCTGGCTCAAGTCGTCCCACCGGGCCGCAGCGACCTGCAACCACTGCCACACGCCGGCAAACTTCATCGGCAAGTATGCCACCAAGGCATCGAATGGCTTCTGGCATTCATTTTTTTTCACCACAGGCGGTTACGAGGACAATATTCAAATCAAACCGCACAGCCGGGCGATCACCGAGCAGGCGTGCCGGGCGTGTCATGAGGAAATTGTCGGCGCTATTGAAGCAGTGCACCCGGCATCGACCAGCGGGCAACTTGCTTGCCTGCGCTGCCACAACTCTGTGGGGCACCTCCAGTGATGACACGCATCACTGGCATAACCGATTGGGGAGGAACCTATGGCCGAAACGATTGGCGATGATGTTTCGAATAGACGTCGGCGCCGTCTTTTATTCATTATCATTGGCGCGGCCGCGCTCGCGACCGTGATCGGCGTCGCGTTCCTCATGAACATCTTCGAGCGCAAGCAGGAGGCGCGCAATCCGTTTTATCGCGTGGTTGAGCTGACCGACGACACGGAAGACCCCGCGGTGTGGGGCAAGAATTTTCCGCTGCAGTATGACGATTACAAACGGACGGTGGACCAGGTGCGCACCCGCTTCGGCGGCAGCGAGGCCGAGCCGCGTACGCCGACCAAAGCCGACCCACGCTCGGTGGTCTCCCAATCGAGGATCGAAGAAGACCCGCGCTTGAAGATCATGTGGGCTGGATACGCGTTTGCCAAAGATTTTCGAGAAGAGCGTGGCCACGCTTATATGCTCGACGACCAGATCTTCACCGAACGCCAACAAGTGGCCAAACAGCCCGGGACCTGCATTCAATGCCACGCGTCGGTCTACGTACCGTACAAGAAGGCAGGGAACGGCGACCTCATCAAAGGCTTCGAGCAGCTGAACCAGATGCCCTACTTCGAAGCGCGCAAGCTCGTCTCGCATCCGGTGGCCTGTATCGATTGTCACGATTCGAGCACCATGCAACTGCGGGTCACGCGCCCCGGCTTTATCGAAGGCATCCGCGCTTTCAAGGCTGCGCATGGTATCCAGAACTATGATGTCAACAAACAGGCGACGCGCCAGGAGATGCGTGCCTATGTCTGTGGACAGTGTCATGTTGAGTATTACTTCAAAGGACCGGAGAAACGGCTCGTTTACCCATGGGCCAAAGGGCTTAAGGTCGAAGAGATTCTGGCCTACTACGACGAAGCGCAGTTCAAGGACTGGACGCACGCCGATAGCGACGCGCCCGTGCTCAAAGCGCAACACCCGGAGTTCGAGATGTGGAATCAAGGCATCCACGCGCGCTCAGGTGTCACCTGTGCCGATTGCCACATGCCCTACAAGCGCGAGGGCGCGCTCAAGATCAGCGATCATCACGTCCGCAGCCCGGTGTTGAACATCAACCGCGCTTGCCAGACCTGTCACAAGTGGCCGGAGGAAGAAATCAAGGCGCGGGTGGAGACGATTCAAGAGCGCACCTACCAGTTGCGTAATGCAGCGATGACCGCGTTGGTGGATTTGATCCAGGATCTCGAAGCAGCGAAGGCAGCGGGCAAGGCCAACAGCGGGCTTGCTAACGCGCAAAACTTCCAGCGCAAGGCGCAGTTCTATTTGGATTTCGTCGAGGCGGAAAACTCTACGGGGTTCCACGCGCCTCAGGAAGCCGCGCGGATTCTGGGCGAGTCGATCGATTTCTCGCGGCAAGGCCAGATCGTGCTGCGCGACGGTAAAGCAGCATCACGCCCGTAAGCGGTCAACTGCTGCTTGATCGGGGTTGATGAAATGGTAGTGAGATCACCATGAACGATGACCGTGAGGTGAAGCCGCACCAAGACGCTGAAGCAGCAAACGTAGAGTCTCCGTGCTCCGATGCGGTCGGTCATGTTTCAACGCGCCGGCCGTTGCTCCAGGGACTGACACGGGCACGGTGGCCATCGGCGCGCTGTCCCAAGCCGGTTGCGAACTGGTCATTCCGGCCCTTAATCCCCGAGGCGCAACTGAAACGACAGCGGTCTGCCCTTTCTGCGGTGTCGGCTGGCGGCAGGTAGTGTCCTCACGCGACGGCGCCGTGATCAATGTTGAAGGCGCCGCGGTGACCCGGGACCAGGGGCAAGTGACCATGAGAAGTGGGGACATCGTCCTCGCGAGGACTGTGGGGCCGAGCATTGGCTGGTGTCGCCTTTGCGCTCACGATTTCACTTGTACGGCTTCCAACGGACCGGAGAAGTGGCACAACGGGATCAAGCCCAGGCCCGACACCGCCACCCGCGGGCCTGACGCATGCAGGACACCTCCCTCCCAGATCGGGAGGAAGCGCGCCTCATCGTACAGCTTTTGTTGGATCTGGTGCAACAGCGCTTGTCGGTGGGTCCGGTCCCGCGCCGTGGCCTGCTGGACGTACCAGGCGTCGATCTCCGGGTCTTGAATCCACGACTGCACCCCTGTGCTCCTCACGAAGGTCTCCAGGCGCGTGGCGGCGCTGCCAAAGGCACCACTAGTCTGCACCGCGAGGTGCTGGTGCGTCTTCTCGCGATGGGCCGGAAGAGACCCGGCTGGCCCAAGGGGCGGTGGAGCGTATCGGCTTGTCAGACGGACATCTCTGGATCCAAGCCACAGACGACGAAGCTCTGGTGGATGCGCATCGCGATGTCCCCGACCATACGGCGGCAGTCGAAGCGATGTTCCCGGCTGCCGAGCAGGTGGGCTTTCCCCCCCCGGTCGCCGTGGGCCATCGTGTGGTCCATGGGGGCCCGGACCATAGCGCGCCTGAGCGGGTGGCGGCTCCCCTCCTGGCCGAACTGCAAAGGCTGGTCGCCTTTGCACCCTTGCACTTACCGAGTGCGATCCAGGGCATCGAGGC
>JBKPCR010000369.1:0-4223 GCA_046727435.1 bacterium
CGAACGGTCGAGGTAGGAGGAGAAGGTCCGGTAATCGATGTTAGTCACCTGGAGGCGATATTCCACAGCCCAGACAGGCAGGGTGAGAAGCCACAGGGAGGCGATCGCGCATCCGATGAGCGCACGATAGATCATAGCACATTCCCCCTTCATCTCAGAACTCCGTGGCGCTGGTTCCCCGGGTCCATTGCCCTCGATATCCCGACAACCTCATCCGCCAACCGGTTGAGCTCTGAGCTCAGAGCCACAATGCCGGGAATGGCGTCGTCGTTCAGCCTGTCCGACTGCTCCGTAGCGGCATTGGCTACACCCGTGGTGGTCAGCTGACGGATGTATGCCTGGGCTGCATTGAGGCTGGCATCGCAAGCCGGCAACTCTGCAGGAAGGTGTCCACTTTGGACGGCATTTTCCAGCGTTCGTAACATCACCTCCATCGATTTGGTGAAGGTTTCCAGGCCGGGGAGGATATCTCGGCCAGGAACAGCTGGCAAATTGACTGCCAGGGTGGTCACACTATCGCAGAAGCATTGATTGTAGGTCACCAGCGCATACGTCGGCCCAATAGGGCCATGCTGCACTTCCGGCTCACTCAGTAGCCGCTGGAAGGCCGCCGCGGCATTGGCATTCTCCAATTGTGCTTGCGTGCGCGTCGATCGCAGCGCAGCGGGATCGCTTGTCTGCCCGCGATACCCTGCGATGACGCCCAGGAAGTAGTCCCGATTGGCGGCGATGGTGCGTGCCAATTGCTCTGGCAGGCGCTCGCGCTCCCACCGCCGCCAATGAGCGCCATGCATCGCTCAGCACCGGCGGTCACTCCAGCGGGCATACCAACCATGAGGACAAAGAGGATGAGCGACAAAAAACTCACCTTCGCTGCAGCATTCCCGTATAGGCCGGCTAACCCCCCTGTGCTAGCAAGCAGGAACATCAACGGCAAGGAGAGCCACAGCGGTCGACCAACGACTGTGCTGAGAAATGCTGCAGCCGCCAAACTGATCGTCGCCACGCCCATGGTGACAGCTTTCATCCGGTATGGGCCGCCAATATCGGCGAGCGAGACGTTAAGCCCGCCGATCCCTACCATCATGGTAAGAGCCGTATCACCCGAGAGTTGCCCAATGACCAGTGGTACCACCACGGCAGTTGTCGTCCGCACACCCGTCGCTACGGATGACTTCCATGGCCCGCCCACGGAACCCATCATCCCCATGAGAGCAAGCGCTTGACTGACAATCCCCTTCATCTGAGCATCGCCGGTTGCTGCCTGAGGAATATGTGATCTTCTCGGTGACGTGAGTGTTTGACAGGAATATAATCGAGGCGTCCTAGAAGCCTCTGCAGGACGCAGCTCAGGCTGGAGGGTGCCAGGGAGACCAGGGGCGTCCTCCAGCCGATCGGGCTTTAATCTCGACGGCCGCCCAGTAAGCGGAGGAGCATCAGAAAGAGGTTGATGAAATTGAGGTAGAGGGCGAGGGCGCCGACAACGGCGTAGGAGCCCATGCGGTCCTCAGGCACCGTCGCCGCCATCTGTTTCAAACGCTGCGCATCCCATGCCGTCAACCCCGTGAACACGATCACACCGATGGTGGAGATCAGGAACTGCAGGGTATCGTTGTGCCAGAACATGCCGACGATCGACGCCAATACCAGGCCGATCAGGCCCATGAAAAGGAATTGACCGACGCCGGCGAGGCTGCGCTTGGTGGTCGAGCCAAAGAGCGCCAGCGCACCGAACATGCCAGAGGTCACTAGGAAGGTGGACGCAATCGACTCGCCAGTATAGACGAGCAGGATGAACGACAGCGTCACGCCATTCAAGCCGGAGTATACGATGAACAGCGTCATCGCCGTGGTAGGCGCCAGCGTCTCGACCCTGGCCGAGAGGTAGAAGACCAGCCCGAGTTCCGCCAGGATCAAACCGAAATACAGAAATTGATTGGAGACGATGTGTCGAAGCAGCGTTGGCGAGCCAGCCACCATAAACGCCACGACCGCCGTGACGGCGAGACCGATAAACATCCAGCCATAGACTTTCTGGAGAAAAGCGGTGACGCGCTCGGCCGGGGCCTCAGCCGTCATCCTGAATGCTGAAGGTGATCGCATATCGAACCGTTCCATCTCGATCCCTCCTTGTTAAGTGTCGGATTGTCCCATGCCGCTTCTACGGCGCGAGCAGGGACGGAACACCAGCATGGGGCAGCCTAGCACAGGTTTACAGCTGTGACAAGCATAGCTATGTGTCTGATCATGGTCGCGTTTAGGTCACTTTGCGGAGGATTTCCTCCGCGACTCGTTCCAGATAGTCCAGGCGAGCGGACAGTTCGCGCGGCAGGTTATACATCGTGAAGCTGATGTGGGTCAGTCCCATCTCCTCACGTGCGCGCAACAAAGTCTCGACGCAGTCGGCGGTCGAACCATGCACGGTCCAATCCTGGAGGGGACGATCGAAGGACAGCGCCAGCGGCACCATGGTGGCTTCCTGCATTTCCCAGGCGCGATAATTGGCGAAGGTACGCTCCAGGTAGGCGCGACCGACGCGCGCGGCGTCCTCCTGATCTTTACCCAGTAGCAACGCCCGTGAGGCCCCGAGCACGCCCGGCGAGGACTGTTCTGCTTCGGCACGCGTCTGCCGGTAGGTGTCGATGAGCTTGCCGATGTCCGCCCAGCCGACCTGTGGCCCGAAGAATACGCCGTCGGTGAGGCGCGCCGCCCGCGCCGTGGCACGCTTACTCTGACACCCCATGACAATGGGTGGATATGGTTTTTGCATCGGCGTCAAGCCCATACGCAGTTTGGTGACCCGAGCGTACTGCCCGGCGAAGGTCACCTCGTCGCCAGTCCAGAGCTGTTTCATCAAGGCCAACGATTCTTCGAGCTTGGGCACGCGATCTTTACGCGTGAGCCCCACCGCTTCGAGTTCTGCCTCGCGGTAGCCGATGGCCACGCCGAGCGTGAGCCGGCCATGCGAAATGGCATCCAGAGTCGCCACGTTTTCCGCCGTCTCTACCGGGTTGAGCAGGGGCAGGAGAATCACTAAAGTCATCAGCCGCATTTCCCCGGTCTCGGGGGCGAGGCGAGCCAGGAGCGGGAACGGTTGCGGCCACATGCTTGGATGTGCCGCCCAGTGGTGCGGCGCGGAGATCCAGGCAAACCCGAGCTGCGACGCCCGGCGCGCGATGGCCACCACCTCATCGATGACCTGCGTCGGCGCGCGATCGGTTGGGCTGAAAAATGGCGTCAGATGAATGCCGATTTGCATAAGTGGGGTCTCCTCAACAGGCCAGGACACACGATAGAGATGGTCTTCATGGGAAGGGCAAACTCGGTGTCCCTCCTTCGGCGAGAGAATGGAGTATTTCTGTTTATCAATATCTCCAAGCCGTGATGATCGACGACCTAGCTCGTGATTCCCCTTCCTTCAGAACAAGTTTTCTCCCGTCGCTATCATAGTCCACAGTCAATAAAAACGCTACCATAAGGCCAACCCACTAAGGTCGCTGACACCTTCGCATAGTTCATCCAAGTGGTGATGGTGCCACCAGCATGGGAGGGTAACCGGAATGATCTGGCCCTTGAAGCCGCCCGGTTGCATCCCGATCGGTTTGCCATTATGGGACGCCTGGCGATTGAACGGCCCGAGAGCCGTGCGCTGGTGCCAACATGGAAAAACCAACCCGGCATGCTCGGTGTGCGCCTGACTCTCACCCGGGACCATCATCGGGCCTGGCTGTCCGATGGCACAGCGGATTGGTTCTGGGGTGCCGCATTGCTGAATGGCTGAACTGGCCTCTAGCAAAGGCCTGATATCGATCACCCGACCCTCTCCCCGCGGGAGAGGGCGCGAAGCCCAGCGTCGCGAGCAAAATGCTAACACACATCTGGACGGCGCAGTAGGGTTGCAAGCTAGGCCATTTAGGCGTAAATTTGTGGAGCCTCAGTCAATTCGGCAAAGTCGCGTACATGGTGCGGCGCAACCCCGACCGCGTGTGGGCCGCTGAGATCGCCTTCATCCGCCAAAAGCGTGTGCCTCCATTGGCGGTGATTTTTGTGTAGGTGCGACGATGGACCTGGAAGATAAACTCGCGCTGATGCCGTCGCAACCTGGCGTGTACCTCATGAAAAATGGGGAGGGCACGATTCTCTACGTCGGCAAAGCCAAAAACCTGCGCAACCGCGTGCGCTCCTATTTCCGCAAATCGGGGGATGGCCGCTTCCGCATCCAG
>JBKPCR010000370.1:0-8833 GCA_046727435.1 bacterium
ACTTTGGCCGCCGGCCAGCACCTTGGCGTCGGGGCCGTATTGGCTGAGCAACCCGACGGCTTCCTCCACTGTTGTGGCCCGATAATACTCGAAGGGAGGAGGCTTCATCGCTGTACCTCCGCCTCTCGCCCCTCAATCAGCCGTCGGACCCGCTCTGGAGACAGCGGCAATGCGTCGATCGAAATCCCCAGGGGCGCCAGCGCGTCCGAGACCGCGTTCGCCAGGGCGGGCAGCGGCGCAATGGCCCCGCCCTCACCCATCCCCTTGAAGCCGCCTAGGGTGAAAGCAGAAGGGGTCTGCAGATGATGGACCTCGATGGCCGGTACATCGAGCGCCGAGGGTAGGAGATACTCCATGAGCGTCTGCGACAGCAGTTGGCCGTTCTCATCGTAAACCAGATGCTCCATCATGGCACCGCCGATCCCCTGCACAGCACCGCCGTGGACCTGACCATCGACGATCAGCGGATTGATCATTACCCCACAATCCTCGACCACGACATAGCGTAAGATACGGACGAAGCCGGTGGCGATGTCGACATCGACGATTGCCGCATGCGCGGCATTGGCCCAGGTGCCAGTGCCGGGCGCGGCGTCATAATTCTGCGTGGTCGTGAGGTCGGCGGGCATCAGCCCCGGCGGCAAGCGTTCCGGCCGATGGTAGGCGAGTCGGGCGACCTCCGCCGCCGTCATCCGCGACTGCGGGCTGCCCTTCACCTGGATGACGCCCTCGGCGATCTCCAGATCGTCCGGATTAGCCTCCATCATGTGTGCCGCCATCGCAAGTAGGTTCTGCCGTACCTTGTCCGCCGCTTTCCATGCCGCGCCCCCGCCATATACCGCGCTGCGACTGGCGAAGGTCCCCAGACCATAAGGAGAGGACTCGGTATCGCCGAAGCGCACCCGGACATCGGCCAATGGCACGCCAAGCCGCTCCGCCACCACCTGTGCCAGGGTAGTTTCGTGGCCCTGGCCATGTGAATGCAGACCTGATGCAACGGTGACCTTGCCGGACGGATCGAGGGAGACACTGACCGTATCGTAGCCGAACACGATGGGGTTATGGCGCCTGACGAACTCGCTGGTTCCGTGTGCCGTCTGCTCAATAAACGTGCCGATGCCAAGGCCGATATAGCGTCCCTGCGCGCGAGCGGCCACCTGCTCGCGGCGGAAGTCGTCGTAGCCGATCACCTCGGTGAGCTTCTGCAGGGAGGCCTGGAGGCTGGCATTGTCGTAGATGAATCCGGCGACGGATGTGTATGGGTAGGCATCGTCCGGGACGTAGTTTTTGTGTCGGATCGCCACCGGGTCGAGTCCCAGCTCTCGGGCGATCTCATCCATCGCTCGTTCGATGGTGAAGGCCGCAGAAGAGCGTGCCACCCCACGGTACGGACCCAGCGGGCACTTGTTCGTCGCCACCGTTCGTGCCCGGAACTCGTAGGCGCCGATGCGGTATGGCCCCGGGATCATATTCACCGCCATGCCAACTTCCATCGCAGCCGTCCAGGGCCACACCGAGTATGCTCCGGCATCGACCAGGACATCCGCCTTGATACCGAGGATCGTGCCGTCTCGATTGACGGCCATCTGCACGCGGTGTACGTGCTCGCGGGCATGAATGCTCGCGGCCAGATGCTCGGTGGTATCCTCAATCCACTTTACCGGACGCCCGAGGCGCATCGACAGCAGGCAAACCGCCACCTCTTCTGGGAACAGGTGGGACTTGATGCCAAAGCCGCCGCCGACATCGGGCGCGATGACCCGGATGTTATGTTCGCCAAGGCCCAGCGTGTCGGCAAGTCCGGTGCGCAGTAGATGCGGCATCTGCGTAGCGGAGTACAGCGTCAGGAAGCCGGTGGCGGGGTCATAGTCGGCAATGCAGGCCCGGCCCTCCATGGGGAACCCCGTATGCCGGTGGGTGCGATAGATGCGCTTCCAGACGAGGTCCGCTTGCGCGAAGGCGCCATCGACGTTGCCGAATGTCCCCTGCCGATCGAGGAAAAGGTTATCGCCCCAGGCCTCGTGCACCAGAGGACCACCGGGTTCGGCGGCCGACTCCAGATCCACCACCACAGGGAGCGGGTGATACTCCACCTCGACCAGTTCAGCCGCATCCTCGGCGACATAGCGATCGACCGCTGCCACGACGGCTACGGCTTGTCCCACAAAATGCACGCGCGGCCAAGCGAGCACAGGAAAGTCGGTGCCTTTCCACCCCGGCCATTCTGAGTCGCCGCGGATCGGTCGGGTAAGCCGTATAGCCTCCTCGCCCGTCAGGGTGCCGAGCGCGCCCTCGTGTCTCGCGGCGTGGTCGGTGCGAATGGATTGGACCTCGGCATGCGCATAGGGACTACGCACAAAGGCGGCGTGTACGGTTCTGGGCAGGTGGATGTCGTCTACGTAACGTGTGCGCCCAGTGAGAAAGCGGACGTCCTCGCGGCGGGCGATGCGTGCACCGATGTACTTGGTCGCCCCCAGGCTCATCGAGCACCTCCTGGTCGCATGGCTTGGGCCGCGGCCAGGATCGATGTCACGATGTGGACGTAGCCCGTGCAGCGGCAGATATTCCCGGCAATCGCCTCACGGACCTCTGTCTCGGATGGATCGGGGTTGCGGGCCAGTAGCTCATCGGCGGTGATCAGCATGCCAGGGGTACAGTAGCCGCACTGCAGTCCATGGTGGTCCCAGAAGGCTTGCTGGAGCGGGTGCAGGCTCCCAGGCTGAGCCAAGCCTTCTACCGTAACGACGTCGGACCCGTCGGCCTGGACCGCCAGCAGCAAGCATGCCCGCGCTGTTAGGCCATCGACGAGGACGGTGCAGGCACCGCAGATGCCTTGCTCGCAGCAGACTCGGACACCCGTAAGACCAACCTTGTCGCGCAGAAAATCCGACAGCAGCAGGCGCGGCGATACTGTCCCCTCGAAGGCCTGTCCGTTGATCATCAAGCGGATGGTAACCTGTTGCGGCATCAGTCAGCACTCCTCTGCAATGAGACCAGGCCCCCGGATTGTACGACCCCTCACCCCCAGCGTCAACTGCATTCACTCCCACTAGTGAGCATGCATTGCCGTATGGCCAGAAACACATGGTTGCCAGACGACGCAGCGCACTATGCGAAGCAGGGTTGCTGGCAGGGGTTGGCCGAGTGCCCTGACCCCATACTTCAGAGGAATATGAGGTTCAACAGGCTCGTGGGAGTGTTATTCCAGCGAATGCCCTCGACATTTAATGGGAGGTATCCACAACGACCTCCATCTTACGTATAGTCGCATCGCGAAAGCCTTTTGCTTGCACTTGCTTCAGAAATCGACGCGCTTCTTCAAGTGTTGCACCAGCATACACGGCAAGAAAATTATAATCAGGATCGACGTTTGTATACCATACCATCCCAGGACCAAAACAGCCGTTTCGTGAACTAAAAACCTTTCTTTGTGGAAACATAGCCTGTACTTTTAAGCGCTCATCCTCAGCAAAATAGCCCCGACATTCGTCAGTTGGGTTCTCCGCCGGCATGGCTTTCACACTGCGTAGCAGAATTGCATAGAACGGCTGGGAATAATGTGCGGTCATCCAGGCTAGTTCTTTAGGGAGGTGCACTGACAGTTCGTATGGCTGGAAGGTATAGCTGTGAGGGCTGCAGGGAGCGGCAGGATTCGGGCAGACCTGCTCGCCTGTTTGTATCCCAGTACCAGCATAGCTCGCCAGCGTCCAACTGAGAAAAATTGCACCGACGACCCAACGGTGCCTCGCTTGCATCACGTCTCCGCCTTCCGATAGTTCACAGTTAGGTCCCTCCAGCGATCCCTTACAGGTAAACTTGCGTAGTGTACCATAGGGCCTCTAGAAGTGGGGAAATCGTTCCTCATGTGAGCCTGCGGCTGACCACCCATCCACGGTTTACTCGACTCTGGATGCCAACCTACTATCCTCGTGCCAACCCGATTGAGCGGGCGTTCGGCGGTGTACATGACGGCTGCACCCGTCATCATCAGCGGCAACGCCTCCCCCATCTGGTCGCTGATGTGGAAGACCATATGCACCTGAACGGCCCCTGGAAGTACCTGTTGTCTGACCTCTACGATGCGCCGGCGATCACCGCCGCGGTTGCGAACATCGCCGCCAAGGAGCACGCCAAGGCTGCCGCGTGAATGTACCAATCTCACATGGACTGATTTAGCTTGAATTCAATCTCGCTCCGTCGACCATTTCAGCAAATTGTCAGCAAAAATGTAATTATCGTTGTTTTTGAAGCACTGATCTGTTCCAAAAAATCCCATATGCCAATTGCTAGAAAGTGTCGCTCGCCAGTGAGACCATATGGGCCATGTAGGTATTCTGTTATGATTGGAATCCAATCTACAGCTGTGATAAGTTCAAACTTCCGAGTGCCGGAACTGGTCTACCATCGGTATAGTTGGGATTTTCCTCTCTACTAATACCTTTCTTACCAATAGTCAAAATGATAGATGATCCTGACTCGAGGGTAAGCGCACCCACTTTCCGAAAGCATATTTTTCGCACTGCCTGAAGAACTGAATAGACTCTTTCAATATTTATTAGTTAGCATAGTTCTACGGTCGATAGCGTAAGCAAAAGTTATGCAGTCCACAACATGTTTCCATGATGATGTCGCGAATACCATCCTTCAAGAGGCGGAGCTTGTCTTTCACAATACGGTACCGTTTTACTCCACCAATCGCGTGTTCGATACGGATTCTGATGGACGAGAGCGAACGATTGGTCGCTTTTTCCCGTGGGGTGAGCTCACAACCCCGTGGTTTTTTCGTGGGTTGAACGATGGTCATCCCCTCGAGCGGAAAACCCTGAACCCCCCTATCTTGATAGAGACCACTCCCGTAGGGCCGGGTATAGCCGGCCAGATCGGCCAAGCTTTTATCATGGGCTTTGCCTTCACCGGTGGCGCTCCAGAAGCCAAGGTGACAGGGTTCGTCGATGATCAGCAGGTTTTTGACCGTGTGGCACTTCTTCTGACCGCTGTCATGGTCTCGTTGCTCTTCTGGATCGTTCGGGCGATGGATCGGCCGCTCCGTACCATCATGCCAACAAGGGGGGCCGTCGACTCGCCCTTTGCCTCTGCGGTTCTGCGCAATGCGGCGAAATCGTCGGCTGTGCGAGCAGGACGCAGCTCTTGAGGTGCTAAGGCCTGATTCAATCCGGCATGGAGGAGATGAATCCACTGATTGGCGTTCGATTGGGACATCCCAAAGAGCTGTCCTTGCACCTCCTGGATGGAATTCTGTTTCAAGTAGGTCAACATGCCGAGCCGTTTGTCCGCCATCGTGGGCAAGAGACAATGGTCATACGGACTGTAGCGGCGGTTCGTGCGGGGTTGTCCATCAATGGTGCGGTCCCGCAGATAGGGGCCCAACGCGTCCTCGAAAAGGGGCAGCAGCGCCGTGAATTCTTGCTCAGTTACCCCCGTCATTGCCCGTACACTCCGAGCCCGCTGGGTGACTTCCTCGTAGTTTGGCATAGACACCTCCGACACGCGGCGATTGATCGTGAGGCATGATACACTCTAAATCTTGATAAGGTCTATTTATCAGCATAACAGGCCAAATACGGGTGTTAGGTTTCTTGCGTGTAGATGTCGTAGCCGGTCGCAGGTCACGATCCGAAGACTGCCTCAGGGATGCGGTCAAACAAGCCATCAAGAGGGCTATCAGACGAGCTTCTCAGGCCTCAGCAGTATGACTCTGAGGCCGGAACACTATCGTTGGCGCGGGAAGTAAACCGTCGCGAGTGCCCTGCCCATGGTGGGCCCTAGATGCGCGTGAGGAGTTAGGGCCTCAGTAGGAAATAGCTTGCTGCACAGAGATACGTCAGGGCAGGAGCAGTTGAGGTCCAGTGAGAATGGTCGTCATGCAACCGGATTCCCCGCTTCTTCATCATGGCACGGAAGAGGGGTGCCATTAGGCTAGACCAGCGTGATGCTGGGGGAGCGGGCCTGGCTTGTCAATGCTAAGAGGATTTGACGGGCGATTGCTTCGCTGGGAAGGTGTCGCCACGTTTGGGCACAGACGACCCTCCTACTCCGGCGCATCAAATCTTCGGCAATAGATCTGAGGATCGCGCCATGGAATTCCTTGCCATGCCACAGACCAGACCTCCTAGATCGAACCACATGACATTGGTATACTGGCGTCTGCCGTCGCCGGCAAAAGCCCCCCTCCCTCCCTTTGCCAAATGAGGGAAGGGGGCTTTGTCACCGCAGATCGTGTGTACGAATCTTGTGTGGTCTGACTTAGAAGTGTATTGATGGCGCACAGAACTCAAGCTCGCGTCGCCATACCAGTTGCCCCACCCCACAACCAGCGGTCCTGGTTCGGTTAGACGCCCAGAGCCGTCCACGTTTTCCTACCGACGATCCCATCGACTTCCAGGCCATTGGCAGCCTGGAAGGCCATCACTGCGGCTTGTGTGCCTCGACCGAAAATGCCATCGACTCCTAAGCCCGCCCCGTGCTCGTTCAGTTTTTCTTGTAATTTCCTGACCTCGGGGCCACGGTCACCCATGCTTAGCACCGGTTCCGATTGGAGTTTAGAAGTGTTCCCAAACAGCCCAGAGGCATGCCACGCGCGAATTGTTTCATCACTGACCTCAAAATGCATGGCGTCTTCGGTGCTGAAATCAGCACCCCAAAACCAGCCGTGATGGTTGAAAATCGGGGCAATCTTCGCCATGCCGATTTGCACCCGGTCATCCCCTCTCTGATCGAGGTTACCCTGCAATGTGAGGTCGATAGCCGTACCCCAGGAATGATTGCTAATCGTTGTCGTGGAGTTGCGCACAAAGCGGGCACAGTGCATCCCGGCGGTTCCGAGGGCCGCATGCACTTCAGGTTCTTCTCGTTCAATATCCGCGAGCACCTTCCTCAATGACTCGGTAGCGGGTCGCAGCCCCGTTACCCGCAAGGGACCGACGGTCTCTGTGACGATGAGGGGGAGCAGTGCGGGGTTTTGGACGGGTCGACATGTCTGATCGTACGTGCCTCTTGGGTTACCGAGTAGCGTGAGCATAGTGATCTGTTTCGCAGAACTGACTCCTGGATTAAGGTTTTTAGGTATTGCGATCAAGTCCGTTATTGCCATGTCTTTCCCTTCCCTTTGAGCGTCTGAGTCGTCTGAAGGCAGAGAGGGCACTGTTGAACCGCCCCAGACTGGCGAGCACTCCCACGCGCTGCCCTCTCTCGCATGACACCAGTTATGTATGACACGTACTGAAATGTACCAAGTCGAGCCAACATCATCGAACCCACACTAGCTGATCTTATATGCTCGCAAAAAACCGGTTGCCTGCGCAGCCGTATCTTTCCGGCCACTCAACCTGTTGCTCTAGGCAGGGAGCAAGAGCTATGCCAGCCGCGACCATTGAATCATCATCTTTAGAATCCTAGGGGAAAAGAAGCGCAACTAGGGTCGGAACATGTCGCAAGGTTGTATAGCGCTAACCAACGAACATACTTCGGTAGCGGAAAAAGCTAATCTCGTATGTATTTCCAAATGCATTGGGCTCTGTGCAAATCTACACATGATGGGTATATCTAACCAGGGAGAATCAAGGCAAAGAAATCATGATGGGCCCAATGGGCATTCCTGAGCCCCTCTGCTGGGCATCGGGCTATGCTGAGCTCTCCGCATCACCGCTTGCGCCCCTGGAGGCTCTTCGCAGACCCCCCTCGCGGCGCCCATGCATGCCGACCTCCGCGGCCTTCCGCCGCTTTTGGTCCAGGTGGGCTCCATCGAAACGCTGGTCGATGATGCCAACGCGCTCACCCAACGCGCCCAGGCGGCTGGCGTGCCGGTGGAATTGGAGGTCTGGGACGACATGCCGCATGCGTGGCATCATGTTGCGTCCATCCTCCCGGAAGCGCAGCAGGCCATTGCGCACATCGGCGAGTTAGTCCGCAAGTATGTGGCATGACGTCCTCAGCCCTCGGCATGGCCTCAGACACTGTGAGTGATCCAGCGTCATTCCCACATCCCGCCGGTCGAAATCAGCGCTCCGTGTCGGAGGGTGTTTTCGGCGATCAGCCGGGGCCGCACGAAGCGTCGAACGAACTCCGCCGGTAGATCGGGTGGTGCCCCATTGTCTGGTCCGATGAATGCTGGCAGTTGGTCCCATGTGGGGTGCTCGGCATACGCCTGAGCAGCGGCGCGGAGGGCGGCAGTCGAGCCGGCGACGAAATCAAATGTCGAGACGGAGGCTAGGGTTTCAGCGTCCGTCCCCACCACGACGTGGAACCGCGACGCAACAAATGCTGGGGTACCGGCACGCGCCGCCATCGCTCGCAAGGCCTCGGCCTCCTCCGGATTCTCTACGACGGCTGTCACCTCGTTCCCAGCGGTGAGGGCGGCCAGGACGACAGCATGCCGGAAATAGGCGGGTCCGTCAGCCAGTACCAGCCCACGGCCTAGGGGTCGATCGTACACCAACCGATTCAGCTGACCGGGGATATTGACGGTTGGACGTGGCGCCAAGGCCTGCCGCCCCTCGCGCCGGAGGTTCTCGACCACCGCAGCCGCCGTCGGCGAGTCGGCTGGGGCGATATCGACGAAGGCTAGGAGGTATTCATCACTACCGGCCTTGGGGCCGGTTCCTGAGCGTTTGAACCCGCCGAACGGTTCGACGCCGACCCGCGCGGCGGTGATCGGCCGGTTAATATACACACTGCCGGCGTCCAGTCGTCGCGCCAAGAACTCCACGTCCTCGCTACTCTGCGCGAAGACACCCGCCGTCAGCGCATGCGGAACGCCGTTGGCGAACTGTACGGCCTGCTCCCGCGTGGTGTATGGGATCACATGAACGATGGG
>JBKPCR010000371.1:0-34500 GCA_046727435.1 bacterium
GTGGTGTGTCCGCGAATCTACTCTACAGATATACCAGACGTATGTGACCGAGCGTCCGATGATGGTATTGCGTATCCTGGAAAAGCAAGGCTGGCGGTGGGTCCAACGAGGTGACAAGAGCCTGCCGATTTGTCCCCGGCATTACCAACATAGAGAACCATGAGGCACGGGGGAGGCATAGACGTAATCAGCACTCTTTATCCTCCCAACTTCCCCTGTGCCGAGAACAAAGCCTGAACACAGCTGTCCAGCCGTTAGACCACGATAGGATTTTCTAACGTAAATCGGGGGCAGAGGGAAGCCCTGTCCAACTCCCTACCGTAAGCTTCCATATTCCTGATGTTCCACATTGCTTGCATATCGCCTTAAAGTAGGGGACAGAAGTGTCAAATCCGAGGTATTCATTGTCAGTTTCCTCACCACAGGTGGCACATACTATCACGAAATATTCGCCAGAATTTTTTCCTGTAAGTTCGAGCATGGTGGCCCCTCCCTCTTGCATGGCGTTCACGCCATATGGCGGGGCAATTATACCATGGCCTGATAAGAATATATGGTCCACTACCTGTTCTTACGCAACGATCTACCGGTATCGTAAATATGCGCCTGAGCCGTATGAGCCGGAGGAAGAACCGCCAGAGAGCGATGACTTGGAGAGTGATGACGGGCTGGATGATGAGGAGTAACCCCCCTCAGTCCCGCAGACCAGGAAGCGGGACCTACCTGCGCGTACTACCCCGTACTACGCACATCTCCCCGATCTGCAAGGCGGGGGGAGCTGAGGAAGGGATGAAGATGATTATCAATATATATCAAATTTGGTTAATTACCATATGAAAATCAAACAAGGGACGTGGGTGCACGTCACTCACGCAGTGGCACATCGAACGCCAGCGCCTACAAGGATTTCGACACCGAATCCCGATCCCCGCCAGCCAGTCCTGGCTCTCCATCTTTCGATCCGCCGCCTCGCGCTCACCCAGCAGCCGCTCAAGAACACCACCAGGATGCCGATAGCAAGCAGGCAAGAGGGTGCCGAGCGTCCTCCATCACCTGATCCGCTCGGCCAGGTATCCACCACCGGCGCTGTGTGCCGCGTCCTGGAGCTCGACCTCAATGGAGTTCATCACGACCCTCATCGCGGCGATCACGGCCGGCCAGACCCTCACGTTCGCGGCTATCCACTCCTTGGCTCAGGAGCGCTGGCTTGTAGGCGTCAGTCTCCTGGGCGTGTACCTCCTGCATGGCCTGCATGCACGCGCCCCGTGGCTCTTGTGGGTCATGGTTCTGTTTCTCTTCCTCCCGATCAGTCTCATGCTCTTCTGGGCCGTCTCCTCCTCCTAGCCAGGCCCGTCCGCGAGCATCGGTGCGAGGCGGCGGCGATTCCTCTTGAAGCAACGACAGCGCAGGCCCGACATCCAGGTCGTCAAGCGCTGGCTCATCTCTGCACGCGCGTCCCATCCGTGAGACGTGGGCTTGCGCGCGGCATCCATCCGGCCCCCGCGGCGGCTGATGTCCTCCGCGGGCGTGCTGGGCGCATCTCACCTCTGAGACACACGCGCGCCTCTCCTGCTACGGTCCTGGGGTGGCGGCACCCGAGCGCGCCGCTCCGATCACGGGTTTCGAGAGGGCTGGTGGGTCTGCAGCGCTGCACGCCAAGCTGTGGCATGGCTCTTGCCCGCTACTCATGGCGGGAAGCCCTTCCCCGACCACCGTGCACCGCTGAGGACCGCCATGAGTCGCCAAGGACCCCTGAAAGGGCCCCATCGCAGAGCCCCGAAACACAGCCCATATGCGGGATCGACGCCCTGTCTGCGCTGTGACCACGAGTTCTGGAGCTGGGACCGCCGGCAGAACCGCCTGTGCCCCCGCTGCAAAAATGAACTCGATCAGGAGCCATCGGAGGAGCCACGGCGTCCGTTTCACCCACCCACGCGCCGGCAACAAAACTGGGATGGCGGGTGACAATCGCGTATGCTCCCCTTCCCCACCGCAGCTCCCCAACCCGGCAGATTGTCCCGTGGTAGGTAGATTCTGCTGCCCTCGTCCATGGCTTTCTTCCCGGCAAGTTCCCCTGCGTGCATGCTCCCAGAGCGCATCTACCTTCGTGGGGTCGCCCGGCACACCTCTTGCCATTACCGGTCATGACCGACAGCGATCCTCCCCCAGACGATAACCCAGCACGAAGGAGAGCGCGATGGGCGAAGTGCGGTGAATACCTTTTTTCGGCTGGTGAGGTTGATGTATTGTTGCTGTCGGGCCTTAACGGCCTGAGGCGTATTTCAGGCCGCACCTTGAAAACCAGAAGTCCTTGAGGCTTCGTCGTGCTAACCCCCTCAGCGAATATTGTCTTCGCATTCGCTGGAGCGCATACGGAAGTTCCCCCCTATGATTAAGGCCTTTTTTTTGAGCAAGGAATGGATGTGGCGGGCGTACGGAGGAGCGACGCTGATCCTGGGTCTCCTCTTCGCTCAGATAAAGATTGCTGTCATGGTCAACGAAGCCAATAAACGCCTTTACGACGTCTTGCCGGATGCCGCTCATCACTCCTTATCGGATTTTTACGGCGCCATATTTCAGATTTTGTGGATGGGCGGCCCCACTGTTTTGATAGGGACGATCGCCGTGTACCTTACCCGCAAGTATGCGTTCTGGTGGCGTGAAGCCATTACCTTCTACTACATCCCGTTATGGCGTAACGTGGTCGCTGATATCGAAGGAGCAAGCCAGCGGATTCAGGAAGATGTATACCGCGGCACAAAAGTCATGGAAGGCATCGGATGGCAGATCGCCAGTGCCATGTTCATATTAGTCGGCTTCGTTCCGATCCTGTGGGAATTGAGCAGGGGAGTCCAGGTGTCCGTGCTGTCTGCCATTCCCGGATCGCTCGTCTGGGTTGCGTTTGCGGTCAGCTTTGGCGGCCTCGGTATTTCCTGGCTGGTCGGCTCGAGGCTTCCTGCCCTCGAATATGACAACCAGAGAGTTGAGGCAGCTTTCAGGAAAGAACTTGTGTATGGTGAGGATGATAAAGAAATATATGCCAGCGAAGAGGTGCTCCGAAATCAGTTTAATGATATCCGCGCCAATAGTAACCGGCTGTTTTTGCACAGTGCCTACTTCGACTTATGGAAGTATGCCTACTCGCACACCGTCTGGATCGTTCCGTTTCTGGCCCTGTCTTCCGGGCTCTTTTACGGCCTACTGACCTTCGGCGTCATGATGCAGGTGGTAGATGCGTTCTCACGCGTGAACAACAGCCTTGGGCAGTTCATTCATAACTGGGGGATGATTACGGAAGTCAGAAGTATCTGTAGACGCCTGCGGGAGTTCCAACGCAATCTGGCAGCACACCAGGCAACGGACACACCTGCGCACGTCGCCTATCGGGCATCCGGACCGGAAAAGTGGGATAACATTCTGATACTCCCGGTCAAGGCAAAAGTAAATTAACACCATACTCGAGCGTCAGGTTGTGGTCCTCACGGTAGCCCAGCTCGTGCAGCCCCTTTCCAATCCTCCACCCTTCGAGCCGCCATGCCCTGGCAGCCTTTGTGTACTCAACCCCCACTCGATTCACCTCACCACTCCTTGGTGTATCCGCAAATCGTCTCCACGGACGTGCACGATTTCATCTGCAAAATTTGCTTTCCTGCCCTGGCACATGGCGCGTAGAATGCCCCCGAGACATCTGTGCCTGGAGGAGGTTCCTATGACGTACCGCACTCTCGGGCTCCTCATCGCCCTTGCCGTCAGCCTGGTCGTGGCGCCGCTCGTCGCCGACGCACAGCCGGCCGCGAAAGTGCCCCAGATCGGGTTTTTCTCGACGGATTCCCCTGCCTCTGAAGTCGCGCGGTATTACCTCGAGGCCTTCCGCCAAGGCCTGCGCGAGCTGGGCTATGTGGAAGGCCAGAACATCGCCATTGAGGAGCGCTTTGCCGCGTGGAGAGACGAGCGGCTCGCGGAGCTCGCGGCCGAGTTGGTCCGTCTCAACGTGGAGGTGATCGTGACGCAGGCGGCGCCAGCGACCCAGGCGGCTCGGCACGCCACCGGCATCATTCCCATCGTCTTCACCAACGTCAACGATCCTGTTGGGCAGGGGATCGTGGCCAGCCTGGCGCGGCCAGGTGCGAACGTCACGGGCTTGAGCACCTTGTCCTCGCCGATCAGCGGGAAACGGCTGGAGCTGCTGAAGGAGGCCGTGCCCGGGGTCGCGCGGGTGGCCGTCTTTTGGAACTCCGCGAATCCAGCTTTCGCACTCATGATGCGAGAAATGCAGAGCGCGGCCCACGCGTTGGGGCTGCAGCTGCAATCCCTGGAGGTGCAACGCCCCGACGACCTCGATCGTGCCTTCGAAGCGGCCATTGGGGAGCGCGCCGATAGCCTCGTGGTGCTGCCCGGCACCCCCATGAGGTCTCCTACCCAGGTCGTGGATTTCGCCGCCACGCACCGGCTACCGGCCATGTACACAGAGCGCGCGCGCGTGGAGGCTGGGGGCCTCATGAGCTATGGGCCGAACTATCGTGATATCTCCCGGCGGGCGGCCATCTATGTGGACAAGATCCTCAAAGGGGCCAAGGCGGCCGACTTACCGGTAGAGCAACCCACCACGTTCCAGCTGGTCATCAACCTCAAGGCCGCCCAGGCGCTCGACCTCACGATCCCCCCGACGCTCCTCTTCCAGGCCGACGAGGTGATCCGGTAAGCCTACCTGGACGCGCTCTCCGTCACGGCAGGGGCTTCTTGACACCCCTGCTTAACCTCTCT
The DNA here is from genome assembly GCA_046727435.1 of bacterium. Lineage (GTDB taxonomy): Bacteria > Tectomicrobia > Entotheonellia > J063 > CAVPRW01 > CAVPRW01. The sequence continues at coordinate 4,765 of JBKPCR010000371.1, forward strand.
ACACTCGCCCCCAAAACCTGCTGGAGGACATCACTATGACGCGCGGCACCATCTGGCTCCTCGTCACCCTCGCCATCCTCGTGGCGCCGCTCTGCTCCGGCGCGCAACAGCCAACGAAGGTCTTTCAGGTAGGGTTCATCTCGAGTTCGGTCACGACTGTGTCCCATCCCTTCCTCACGGGGTTGCGACAGGGTCTGAGCGAGCTTGGTTATCAGGAGAGCCAGAACATCACGATTGCGTATCGCTTCGGCACGAAAGAAACACTCCCCGCGCTGGCCGAGGAACTCGTGAGGCTCCAGGTCGACGTCATTGTCGCTGGTGGTTCGGAAGGGGTCATGGCCTCGAAAAAGGCCACACAAACGATCCCGATCGTAATGACCAATAGTGGCGATGCCGTACAATCAGGACTGGTTGCCAGCCTGATGCGGCCCGGTGGCAATATCACCGGCATGACCCAGAGTTCCCCGGAACTGGCCGCGAAGCGCTTGGAGCTGCTCCAAGAGACCGTCCCTGGACTCTCTCGCGTCGCGGTGCTGTGGCATCCCCTGCACCCCAACACCCCGGAGCTTTTCAAAGAGACGCAGGCCGCCAGTCAGAAGCTGGGGCTCCAGCTCCTCTCGTTGGCAGTCAAGACGCCGGACGATGTTGACACGGCGTTTGCCACGGCCATCGGGCAGCGTGTGGAGGCTCTTACCGTGCTGCGAGACCCCTTTGTGGTGCAGCACCGTGCCCGCATTGCACAGTTGGCGATCGAGAGCCGCCTCCCGGCGATATACGAAACGCGTGATTTCCTCGAGGCGGGTGGTCTGATGTTATGCGGACCAAGCTTTTGGCACCTGTATCGGCGGTCTGCATCTCATATCGACAAGATCCTGAAAGGCGCCAAGCCCGCCGACATGCCGGTGCAAACACCCTGGGAGTTTGAGCTCGTCATCAATCTCAAGACTGCCCAGGCATTGGGCATCACCATCCCCCCGACCCTCCTCTTCCAGGCCGACGAAGTGATCCGGTAAGCTTGCCTATGCTGCTGGAGAAGATGAGTTACATCGGTAACACCTCGACGGTTACGTATTCATGACTGTGTTACCCATCTAACTCATCTTATCTATGGCATCAATTCTCAAAACAGACGAGCAAAGGCAATGGCTCTGGGCATCATTCAAACCTGCGTATTTCCGCCGCTGGCCCAAACTTAGGGATGAACATGCCAGGTGGCGCAAGGTCGCTGAACATGCGCAAACGACCCATAACATGAGGGACATGCCACCAGATGTGGTCGCCAAAGTGCGGGCCGCGATCCGCGACGAGTAGTCCTCACCCGCCACGAGCCGCTCCCCCGAATGTCGGAGCGGCTTTGTGTTGTCCCACCTCCCTCCCTTTCGCCGCATCGTTCCTCACCCATCCCTCCCTCGTATCCCTGTTCTCGGCACCTGCTCTCCCTCCCCGTCCTCGGCGCTTTTCCGGGCCAGGACATCTCCCCACCTTCGGTACCTGAACCACCATGTCTTTCTTCCTTGGTCAAGGCTGGACCCGCCGACACTCCCACCATCACGCATGTGTTTGATTTTGTTGAGAATATTTGCTACAAATGGAATATGAGCAATGAGCAGCGGAAAATGATTGCAAAGACCGTATTCGACTTAGCAAATCTGGTGAGCATTGGCCTTGTGTTTGGACAGTTTGTGAGCTCTCAGGCATTTAGTATAAAAGTGTTCATATTGGGAATAATGGTCGCGTCTGCCTTGTACACCGGAGGATTTATCCTCTCAACGGAGAAGGGCGGCGATGAAAACACATGAATGGTCTTATTGTTACGTTGCTGTGGCTGCTAGCACTGGCAGTTGTCATCAACATTGTTGCGTTAGTTGACTACCGACGACGGAGTAAGGGGACTCATAATAAGTAGGAAGACAAAAATAGGAGTTACATGATACAATTCTACATTTTCGGCGCCCTGCTGCTGATTGCCTTAGCACTGGTGGTGCTTGTGGCCAAGAAGCAGAGCTAACAAAGGTAAGTCAATACTCGCCATGACGGTAACCAAATGTGATGTATGCGGAAAGGAGATTGCCACGGCAAATGATGTGGTGAGAGTTGGTGTGCGTAGTTACGGATTTCTTGCGTCCGAGTTTTGCACCGACTGCGGCAAGCCGGTAGTGCAATTTCTCAAGCGTGTAGAAAAGAAGCTCGCGAGCAAGAACCCCCAATCCAGTGGCTCGTGAGAGGCTGAGCAATCGACCGACCTCCTCCTGCCGCCAGGCATCCCCTGGTGGCTTTTTCGTATTGCTTCCCCTCTTGACGATCCGCCGGCGATCGCGTACGACTGAAGCAATCCCCTTTCATGCCCCTTCACCATGACCATCATCGCGCCATCCAATCCAGCCATCCCTCGCTGTCCCAACTGCCGCGCCAAGGCCGTGATCAAAAAAGGCACGCGCGCCACCCGCCATGAAGCCCGCCAGCGCTGGGGCTGCACCCGCTGCGGGCATACGTTCACCGATCTGGTGACCAAGCACTCCCCGTATCCGGTGAAGGTCATCATGGAAGCGATCGGGCGCTATAACCTGGGCTACTCGGCCCGTGAGACCGTGCGCTACCTCAAAGGCCGCTTCCACATCGCGGTCCCGCAAAAGACGTTCCGGCTCTGGTACACCGCCCACAAGCCCATCTGCACGTATCACACCATCCGCGACCAGATTAAGCGCCGCATCGAACCGGCCGGTCTCATCGAAAGGCACTACCTCCAGCACCGGCAGGTGTACCTCTATACGCTGCACCACGGCAAGCTCGAGCTTCTCTTCGCATACCCGTATCACCGCGCCTACGAGCCGGTACGCGTGTATCTGGCGTCCATCACCGGCCGCGACTTCCCGCATCACCTGTTTACCCCGGATAACCCCGTCCGCTCTTCGACGTATCCGGTGCGGCTGTCCGCCACCGTCACCAGGAAAGAAAACTACGCCACGAAGCTCGCGGCCCTGGCCTTGCAGATCGCCCCGTCCAACAAGAAGCGGCACGAAACGCTCCAGCGCTTTATGCTACTCAACGACTCGGCCACGATTGCCGTGGAGGTGCCCATCTATTTGACCCCTGAGGACTTCGCCTACTTCAAAGCCCATGGTTTTACCTTCCTGTTTGGCGAGCAGCCCATCACTGGCCACATTGATTTCCTGCAGCTGCGCTCTGGCTTCTTACATATTCTCGACTATAAGCCCGACGCGGCCAAGGAGACGCACGCCGTCACACAACTCACCATCTATGCCATGGCCCTATCCCGTCGCACCGGGATCCCGGTGAAGGCCTTCAAGTGCGCGTACTTTGACGAGCGCGACTACTTCGAGTTCTATCCCCTGCCCGCCATCTATCCCAAGCACCATCCGTCGTCCGGCCAATAAAAAAGCTGGCGGCCTTTTGGCGCCAGCGTCGTCTCTTATCCGGAGAAAATAGTCCTGCTCCCTTCGTGTCAGATTCCTCGCATGACGCGAGTTACGTCTTCCTTGCCCATGGTATCGGGTTGGCGGCCTTCCTCGCCCAGGCCGATCACTCGCACATAGACCCGACTGGACAGCCGCGAGAGGGCCTCTTCTCTGCCCTTCCAGCCGGCTTCATCCTCATCGAACATCAGGGTCACCTTGCCCTCAGGCCCCACGGTCTCGACGATGAGCTCCTCTTGTGCCTCGGACATCGAGCTGCCCATGAGGGCAACCACATGGGAGAACCCCGCTGCGTGCAGACGCATGGCATCAAAGAAGCCCTCGACGATGATGAGTCCCGCGTCTTTGGCATGCTCCTTGGCCCGGTGCAGATTATACACCACCAGCGACTTATGGAACCCCGTGGGCAGCTTATATTTCCCCTCCCCCTCGGGCGGCTCGCCTGGCCAGCGGCCGGCGTAGGCCACCAGCTCGCCCTCTTCGTTGTGAATAGGGATGGCAATTCGGCCGGCCATGATGCCTTTGCCGGTGCAGTATCCGACGCCAAATTCCGCCAGGGTGTCTTGTGGGAGGCCGCGGCCTGCCAGGTACGGGTGCTCTCGGTCTAAGGATTTGAGCGCGAACTTCAGCGGCGGGTTGGGCTTCATACATAGAGAAGAGCTGGACTCAGGTGCTGTCCCGGCGGTTGGTGCGGACACCTCGGGCTCGGCTCGTATCTCGCCTGGTTGCGCAGCTGTATCCGGCTCGCGGGCAGGCGTAGTTCCTGCCTTGCTCCCGGCCAGCGGCAAGGTCGGCTGGGGCGAGGCTGGTGCTTCTGGCGCTGCGGTCGTTGTTGCCGAGGTGGTAGCCACGGCCGCGGCTGACACGGGGACGGCGCTCTGCCGTCTTCCCCCCTGTGGGCGCTCGAACGTCAGGCCGAACCAGTCTTGTAGGCGCATGGCGGCTGACCGTACATCGTCCCCACTCGTTTTGTCGCCCCCTTCCATCATCACGACGAAGTCAATGACATTCCCGCCCTCGTGGCAGTCCCCGAAGCACATGAAGTTGTTTTTGGTGCGCGACACATGGAACTGGTTGGCGTTGCTGCCGTGGTGGATCGGACAGCGGCCGACCAGGCTGTCGCCTTTCTCATGCAACTCGCCAAGCACGCCGTAGTGCTCAAGGACCTGTTCCATCTTCACCCGTGTTTTAATTTCTTTGTAATTGACCCATGTCATAGGTGTTTTCTCCTGAGTGAACATCTGTTCACCATTATACCATATACATACCTGTATACCTATTGTAAAGCTGCTATAGAACAGGAACAGCAATCTCAGCAATTTTGTGTCCAGACAGGCAGGAACTTATAAGGAGATTCGGCAGGTGTGAATACGAAGAAAACGGGTTACAGAAAAGTATGAGATGGGATGTTCACGGAAAAGGCATTTTGCGGGTGTGTTGATTCTTTCTTTTTCGCTAGTTGGCATCAGCCAATATATATAGAAGGCTATTAACGCTTCTTTCCCCGCCTCTCCGGCGGGTGTTTTCATGCACGTTCGGTTCGTCTGCTGATGTAAACCCCCTGGTGCCGCCTTCAGCGGCATTGCCTCCCGTCTCCTTTTTTTCATAGTGCTACATGCTCACCAGCAACGGTGCCCGCTTCGAGGCTGCGCTCGCCTTCTCCCAGTGTACTCGCCACCCTCAGGCGTCAAGGTCTTATTTAAAATTGCCCTGCGGGCTGCTTTTAAGGAATCATCCCGCCTGCGGCGGGATTCCACCTTGACCCCTGAGCCTCTCTGCGAGTGGGGAGAACCCGAGCCTCGCGCTCCCAAAGGTCGAGCAAGATTATCCGAATAATCACATCAATTCCTATGGGTTACATTCACGAGTTTGAAGTGAAGCTCACCGAGCTTCTCACACGGGCAGGGATGGATGAGGCCACGCGCACAGAGGTCCTGACGTACGTCAAGCGCACGGTGGTCGAGTCCTACAAAAACGGCATTGAGGCGGGCAAAGCCGCCTCAGTCGTGAGGGCTGCCGAGTCCCGACGCGTCGGGACGGCGGCCAAGCACTAATCGCTAACCAGGGGGCGGGAGTGGCCTGCCTGCCGCAGGCAGGCGTCCCGCCCTCTCTCTCAATTATGCATCGTATTGAAGATTTTGTGGACCGTATCATCGCCGGGGACTGCATCCGGGTGATGGCCGAGATGCCCGCAGACAGCGTGGATTTGGTGGTGACCGATCCGCCGTACTTGGCCGGGTATCGGTCGCGAGATGGGCGGACACTCGCGGGCGACGGCACGGACGAATGGCTCCTGCCCTCATTCGAGCAGGCGTACCGGGTACTCAAGCCGGACCGCTTCTGCGTCTCGTTCTACGGCTGGCCGAAAGCCGACCGATTCCTGCGGGCGTGGCGCCGCGCGGGGTTCCGCCCCGTCGGGCATATCGTCTGGGTGAAGGATTATCACTCCAACGAGCGGTTTATCCGCTACACCCATGAGTCGGCCTATCTGTTGGCTAAGGGCGACCCGCCCAAGCCAGCGGTAGCACTCCGGGACGTGCTGGAGTGGCAGTACACCGGGGACGAGCTGCACCCCACGCAAAAGCCAGTGATGGCCATTCTCCCCCTTATCATGGCCTACTCGCAGGTGGGCGATATCGTGCTTGACCCGTTTGCCGGCTCAGGCACTACGGCCGTGGCGGCGCAAGCGCTGGGGCGGCGGTTCATCGGCATTGAACTGGAGCCGGCATACGCGCAGGTGGCCGAAGAGCGCGTCATGCGGGAAGCCTTGCGCGAGCGGCCAAGCGGAGAGCAGTCGTCGAGCTCTCCGAATTATCGGGTAAATTCCTAACACCTATGCATTATCGTTTTTTGGTCATATTCAACAAGGATGAGGCTGCTACGTCCTTGGAGGCTAGAAGCTATGTGATGGACTATCTGCAAGAGAACGGCTTTGCCGGAGAGGGACGCTGGGGCTGCGGGATGGCTGACTGGTTAGTCATCGGCGGGCGCTGGTCGGGAGTCCTCACCCTGTTCCTGCTCAATCAGGAAAAAGTCACAAAGGTCCAAAAGGAATTTGAGGAAACGCATGGCTGGTGGCTTGGCGGGCAAGAGCGCGTCACCGAGGAACAACGCCGCGAGCAAATGAAAGCCATCTTTGACCGTGAGTTCCCCGACTTTACCGGTGAGATGCCTTATTGGCGGAATCAATATGAGGCGTATGGCTATGAGGATGATGCCATGGTGCTCACGCAAGAGCTCTATAACACGCTTCTCAAGACGTATGAGGGGCAGGACGAAAGCGAGAACCATGCGGACTTGGAGTACGAGCCGGTGTCGCCTGCGATGGTCGGCAAGAAGTGGCTGGTCGTGGTGGACTACCACACCTGACCAGAGAGGCGGGGGTCACTCCCCCGCCTTTTTTCATGCGAGGCTTGCCTGCGGCACGCTAACCTGCAGGCGCATCGGTAGGAGACGGGAGGCAAGCACCCACCCGCCCCCCTCCGCCCCCCAGGCCGGAGGGGGCAAGGAAAGACGAACCGAACATGCAGACACTTGGGAGGTAAGGCTAGAGGTCGTTGAGCAGCGCCTGGATCCGGTCCGCTTCCGGCGTGGATACGCCGAGGAGCGCGCTGCGGCGGCGCTTCTCTTCAAAGATGAGGGTATAGCGGGTAAACACGTCCTGGCGCCCGAGGATGCGGGGCGCGGAGTCACTGTCCAGGAAGATGACCGGGACCTTCACCGCCTTGTGCGTCAGCCGGACCTTGACCGTGTGCTGCCAGCCGCGGAGGTGATCTGTTGCGACACCGGCCACCGCGGCAGGCGTGCCAGCTTTGAGCTCAAGGCCGAACAGCGGCGCATCCGCCTTGGGGAGGACCGAGACGCTGGCGCCTGAATCGATCAGCAAAAACAGGGTGAACCACTCACCTTTATCGTTGAGAAAATCGACTTTGGCGGCCGGGAAGGTCTTGAGGCGTCCTTCTCCGGTGAAGGTGATCCCGTACGGGGGTATTAGCCACAGTGGACCGAAAACCTCCCTTAAGCTCTAATGACCTTTATTTCCCGTGAGTTCCGGACTGGCTGCGAGACGAGGTAACGATCTGCCCGCGTCAAATCGCTGACCTCATGGCAAAACTGCATGATGGCCAGATGACCGCGCACTTTGGCCCTGTTTTCGCCATGAAAGTACCCTCGATACCTTCCTAAACCGTTGTAAACCGCGCAGTAACCAGATTCTGCGCAGTTATATGGCGCCCTTCCCTGGGGGTGCCGCCTTAACGGAGGTTTTCGGTTGGATGTGCTTGGTACCCCTCGACCACCTCGTGGCCAGCACCGGCATGCGCGAGATCGCCGCCACCGCCCGGGTCACCGGCTACTGCGCCCTGGCCGGCTGCGCGCCCATCACCGGGGCCATGCCGGCGGCGGCCCAGCGCCTCTCCGACCACTGCCCGGTGGTGGTGGACCTCCAGGATCGGGACCTGGATTGAAGGGATAGCCATGCACCCCTCACCTGAGCGCCCCAGCCTCCGCATGGATGCGCGCCTGGACCAGGCGACGCGCCAGAAAGTGGATGACCTCGCTACCAACTTCCACCAGCCGCGTGCCGCCGTGGTGTGCGCCATCATGCACTGGAGCCTGCGCCGTGAGCCACCAGCGCTGCTCAACCAAGGCGAGGCCCACGGCCCGGTGCGCCACCTGCACCTGTACGTCCCATCAGACCTTTATGCACGCGTCGAGCAGGCGGCCACCGCAACAGGGCTACCCATCGCGCCTTGGCTGCGCCACATGGTGCGCCAGATCGTTATGGAGGATTTCCCTGAACGCTGGCAGGAGGGACCATCAGGAGGGCGCTCGCATGACTCACGCCACTATGACACGCGCTTCATGCTACGGCTGGATGAACCCTCACGCATCAACCTGCAGGACCTCGTCGACCACTTTCATCTCCCGAAAGCCACCATCATCCGCCAGCTCCTCATCCAGGCCACACCAGAAGATTTTCCCAAGGACTGGCAGATGAGCGCAGGCAGCCGGGCAAGGCGCTCGACCAGCCCCACGTGATCCCATGGACTGCGATGAGACCCCCACGCGATGACGTGGCTGACGGCCATAATCGGATGACTGACGTTGGTTCTTCTGCGGGGCGCTCCTGGAGCCGGTCCCCAGGCTCGCCTTGGCGCTCCGCCACAAGACACCTGGCATGGCCCTGTGTCGCACCCCATCACAGGCCACTTCACCCCCTCTGCTGGCGAGTCGTGCAGCGACCACGTGCCGGGCGGACGATGCTCTGCCAACACCACGCCTGAACGCGGCGATGCCACTGAGGACGACGCGCAACAGGATGGATGTCGACGATCGACACGAGATGCCGTGAGAGGCATCGGGCTCCGCCGCCTCGACGTCAATGGGGGATCAGTACCTGACCATCAGCGGTCTGAGCCGACGTGTGCTTCCCCCATCAGCATCGGCCTGCTCTGCGTGTGTCCTGCGCGAGTGCCCGGCTCGAGTGGGGAACTTCTGCTTGCAATGCCCTGCGTGGTGTTTCTATACTCGTGACATCGAGTGGCGATGGACCCGTCAGACACGGGAAGCCAACGCATGCATGCCCCGGGCCGTGGTGCCTGGGGCTTCTGGGTGCTGGTGGCCGTCTGGGCCGAAGGACCGAGGGGCAGGCTGATGAGCCATCGACGTCATATACACTGGCGACCGCCGGGTGATCCCCCGATGAATCGGCGACAGGTGATGTCTGGCATCGCCGCCACCGCGCTCGCGGTGATGTGGCCGTCTCCCCCCGCCGCAGGCCCTCAGCCCACGCCGTGGGTGGCTATGGCCGACGCCGTCGGGACGTTCGTCGCCGCACTCGAGACGGACACGCGTCGGCGCGCGATGTTCCCCTTCAACGACCCTGAACGGTTCAACTGGCACTATGTCCCCCGTCGACGGGTGGGGCTGCCACTCAAGGCCATGACGGAGGCAGAGCGCGTCGCCGCGCATCAGCTGCTGCGAGCAGCCTTGAGCGCGGAGGGGTACCGCAAAGCCGTCGAGGTCATGCGGCTGGAGGACGTGCTGCGCCAAACCGAGTGGTTTGGGGGGTCCCGCGACCCGGACAACTACGCCTTCTCCATCTTCCGTCTGCCACAGCGCACGTTTCCGTTGGGCTGGCGTGTCGAAGGCCATCACCTCTCGCTCAATTTCACCCTGGCGACCGACCAGGCGGGGGCCGTCACCCCGGCGTTCATGGGCGCGAACCCGGCTGAGGTCCGAACGGGCGCCCTCAAGGGCTTACGCGTCCTGGGGCGCGAGCAAGATGTGGCGTTCGAGCTGTTGCACAGCCTCGATGCCGCGCAGCGTCAACGCACGCGCATCGCCACGGCATCGCTCGGGGACATTGTCAGTGGCCCAGGGCGATCTGACCGCTTACAGACGCCCCAGGGTCTGCCTGTCGCCGCGATGGATGCCGCGCAACGCGACCGCCTCTGGCGTCTCATCGAGGTCTACCTCCACAACATGCGCCCTGACATCGCTGAGGGGTACGTGCGGGGCATCCGTGAGGCGGGCATGGACCAGCTGCATTTCGCCTGGGCCGGCGGCCTCCAACCGGGACAGGCGCACTACTATCGGGTGCACGGTCCCACGGTGCTAATCGAGTACGACAACACGCAGCACGACGCCAATCACGTGCACACCGTCTGGCACGACCTACGGAACGACTTCGGCATGGATCTCTTACACGCGCACTACGAAACCGGACATCGTCGTCATGACTGATGATCATGGATCGCCGCGGATGGTGACGGCCAGACCACCCGGCATGAGGTCCTCATTGAGGAAGTGCTCACGATTGTCCTGTTGGATGCGCTCGGTGTTGGCGTCATAGCTGGATCTTGGCAGGACCCTTCTGGTGGCGGCATCGTGACCACCCCCTCAGACCTCGACATCGATCACATCGTGCCGCTGGCGAATGCGGTTCGGGGAGAGGCCGGTCCCATGTGGATCGTCGAGATGGCTGTCGCCGATCGCCCCAGTGTAACGGTCGGTGATGACGAGGCACAGGGACTGAAGGGGCCGATCCCAATCTATGCACACGTCATCGCGTGGCGTGGTCCACAGCTGTTGTCTCATCGCCGCCCGGTATCGCGCGGCGGTCCCGACTGAACGCCCATCTCGTGGGTGACCGACGTCGCCGGATCGTACTCGCCCTGGAGGATGGCGCGCACCAGGATGGCCTCCAGCTCCTTCACGACGCGGTGCTCGCGGGCCAGCCGGCGTTCCTCAGCGTTGACGGCGGCCTCAAGCAAGAGATTCCCCAGCGCCGTCGTCGAGAGGTCTACCCGCCTGGCGAGGGTGTCGAGTCGGCGCCGCAACGCCTGGTGGATCATGAGCGTGGGCATGTCGAGGCCTGCTCCTCTCGAGTCCGGTCCGTTCCGCGCGGCCGTCACCGCACGGGGGATCCGGGTCCCTGATGCGTGCTGGCCGACATCCAGGCCGTCGAGGCGTCCTCGAAGCGCTGTGGCCGTGCCCACTGCCAGGCCGGCCCCAGCCCCCATGGCGGCCCCGATCAGCGCGCCAGGCCGTCCTCGCGGCGGGCGAACCGCCCAGACCCCGCCCCAGGGCCGGCGCATGACCCACAGGACCCACCCCGGCGGCCTCGGTCATCACCGCTGGCGTCCCACCCCGCCGCACGCCCCCGATGACGATGGCGCCGAAGAGCCGCCCGTCATGCGGGGTCACATGGCCCGTCCATCCGGCCATGCCCTGCGGGTCCGTGGCGGGCACCTGGCCGAGGTCCAGGCGGCGGCCGTCCGGGCGGTGCACGGTCAGGCTGGTGACTCGACGTCTGTGGGTGCCTCCGTCACCTGCACGACATTGGCCAGAATGTCCCGCGGGGCAATCCCCGACGCCACGCCTTCAAAGTTCAGGATCATCCGGTGCTGCAGGCTGCGCACCAGCACCGTGCGCACGTCCTCGGCCGTGACCGCCGCGCGGCCCCGCAGCCGCGCCATCGCCTTCCCCCCCAGCGCCAGGCTTTGCGCCCCCCGCGGGCTGGCGCCGTAGAGGAGGTAGCGGCGGGCCAGCGGCGCGGCGAACGGGCTGTCGGGGTGGGTCGCCAGGACCAGCCGCGCGATGTAGTCCTCGATCGCCTCCGGCAGGTGCCGCTCCCGCACGTCCCGCTGCAGGACGCGCAGCGTCTGGGCATCGCCCAAGGGCTGGCCGGACGCGCGCTCTGCAGACGTGGTACGCCGCAGGATGTCGCGCAGCTCGTCACGGTCGGGATAGTCCACGATCACCTGAAACATAAACCGGTCCAGCTGAGCCTCCGGTAGGGGGTTGGTCCCCTCCTGTTCGATGGGGTTCTGCGTGGCGAGGACGAGGAACGGTTCGGGGAGCTTCACCCCGCGCCCTTTCACACTGACCTGCCGCTCTTCCATGGCTTCCAGCAAGGCCGATTGCGTCTTCGGTTGCGCCCGGTTGATCTCGTCCACCAGCAGGATCTGCGCGAAGATGGGGCCGCGGGTCTCGGTGGTGCCGAGCATGTCCGTAGGCGTGAGATCAGGGGTGGCCTGGATGCGCTTGAAGTCGAGCCCGAGGATGGTGCCCAGTGTCTTCGCGGTGAGCGTCTTCGCCAGTCCGGGGTTGCCCTCGATGAGCACGTGCCCGTGACACAGGAGGCCGAGGATGATCGTGTCTTTGAGGTCCTGCAGCCCGACGATGACGCCATTCAGCTCGTCCATCAGGGCCGACAGCCAGGCCTCGGGGCTGGACAGGTGGCGGAAGCTGGCGGCGACTTTGGCGTCAAAACTTTCCGGTCTGGAGAGCATTCAGGGATGTCTCTTTTGAGTCGGTGTCATCTCACCGGGGGAGACCCCTTCCGGCAGACACTCCCACCGGCCGCGACCCGCCAGCTGTTGCCGCATGGTCTGACACCACGCCTCAGCCGTGAGCCCCGGTGCAGCCGACTCGACGAACGTGCGCCGCTGACGCCAGGTCACCTGTCCCCGCGAGTCGACACCGTGCCACAGGACCCACGCACTCAGCAGGACGATGAGGAGCCTCTGGGCCATCTGCGAACCTCCTTACCTCGCCGACGCCACCAGGCATGAGGAGCCGTGGAGCCCGTGGCCGAGGTGCTGATACGGCGGCAGCTTGAGCACCTTCGTCAGAATCACGACCCCCAACTCGCCAGCATCGACATAGATCGTCGGGCGCGTATTCAAGGCCGGACCGATGCGCATCTGCCCCACCTGACTGGCCGAACTCGCCATGCCCGAGGCGATGGCCGCGGCCGGGTCATTCGCCGCCAGCTGGTACTGCACCGCTTGTTGTCCGCCGCGCAACACCCCCATGATGACGATCGCACTCACCAACCGCCAGTAGTGCTGATCGACACGGCTCGCCAACCCCGCCTGGCCCTTCTGGTCCATGACCGGGGCCTCGCCCAGATCCACGGGCATGCCGTTGGGCAGCGAGACCGTCAGGGCAAAGGTCGGGAGGCGTTCGTTGCCGAACAAGAGTTTCTCACTCTTATACGTGCCCAGGATGGTTGAGCCTTGCGGGATGAGCAGGTGCGTGCCCGTCGCCGTGTCGCACATGTTGGTGCGCACGATGCCGGTCCAAGAGCTCTCCACGTCGGAATTCATCGACGATTCCACGGTAAACGAGAGCTTCGTGGCCCCAGGGGCCAGGACATGGGTATCCGGGTCATCGGCTGGCTTTTCCTGGATCTTGTTGCTCACGAACTGCATGGAGCGGTATGCCTTCGGCTTCGGCTGGGCTGGGGCCTGGGCTGGTGTAGCAGGCTTCTGGGCTTTGGTGTGTTCTTCCAGGCGCTTGATCCGGGTCTCATGGTCCAGGAGCTTCGCGTCGTGCTCGAGGAACTTTTGCCGCACCCAACGTTTCCACTCGGCATCCGGGTCGCCCCCGTTCGTCGCCAGCGTCATGGGCTTCGGCTCGACGGGGTACTTGATCGTGGACTTGATGCCGTGCTGCCCGTCCGTGTCGTAGTGCTGGGCCCGCTGGACGGGTTCGAGCCAGCCGGCCCAGCGCGCGATGACAAACATGCCAATGAGGCCGCCGACAATCAGCCCCAGCACGGCGACCAGCTTCAGGATGCGGACCCGTACCGGGGGCTGTGGGGGGCGGAGCGGTCCGTAGAGGTCATCCGGGTCATAGGTCGGGGGCGGCCCCCCCGGTGGCGGGTCTGGGGCCCGGTACAGATTCGGCGGCGGCTCAGGCGTCATGGCGGAACCTCCTCCAGGCTCGCCAGAGCCATCGGATCAGGATGGCATACGCGTCCAACGTCAATGCGGCTGCGAAGCACACGGTGATCACGTCGGCCACGTCATGGGCGGACCGCGGTGGCGAGACCAACCACCAACTCACGACGGCCATCGCGAAGGCGATCGTCACCGGTGTCATGGGTGAGCCCTCACCACCGCATCCGGCCAGACGGGGCAGCGCGCATCCCCAGGGCAGGCGATCGGCACCGGCATGAGGCGCTGAATCGTCACCACTTCGGCCTGCTTCGAGGCCCCAAGCCGTAGCTCCGCACGGTTAAAGAGGCGATCCAGGATGACGACGTTGCCGGCCTGCCGCGCGTTGACGAGCTCGGGGCCGCTGGATCCCACGAGCCGGATCAACGGGGCATCCACCCAAACCTCGTCACGATTTCCTTGACGCCCGTGCTGAGTGAACGCGACTGTACTCGGTATATATCCGCTCAACGAGCAACCATGCGGCGTCGTGGCCTGATGAGACCCTCAATGCGTGCGAGGCCGAGCATTGATATCCGAGGACTTAGGGCGATCCAATACAGTCGGCTTCATTCCGCACTGAGGTAAACAAAATCGTGACGAGGTTTGCAGCCCCGACGTGACAGCCGGTCTTGCTGACGTGAGGCTTGCCAGGGCGCATGACCGCCCCCACACGAGAGGGGGGTCTGGGAACCGAGGGGTGGCATCCCTCCTGCGACGGGGGAAGCGGAACCCCAGAGGGAGCGGCGCTTCGCCGGCCGCCGCAATCAATCGCGCGGTGAACGGAGCACCCCTCGCGGGTGGTCGGTTCGTCGCGCGACCGCTACATGGACGCGGCCGACCCCGAGCGCAGCATCATCTCCGACAAAAGCCGAAAACTCTTTGAAGCCTGAGAACAACCAGACCCCAAACATGGCCATGACTGAACCAACAGAGTCAATCGTGACGAGGCTTGCACAAGAGACCGTTCGCGAGGGTTCCCACTGAAATAATGATCCAATGGTCTTCCGATCGGGGAGAGTTTGAGAGGGTGGTCTCCCTGGAAGCCCGACGGGTGGTTCACGGCGGGCTGGAAGGCAGACGACCCTCTCATGGGCGATGACCGATGGCGGGTGTGGCTCATCATCCCCGTGAGAGCGGCGCCCGTACCGCTAAGGGTGGGTTGGTGGGGCGGTCTGCGGCTTTCCAGACAGCGGTTGTGATGTCGCTGTGTTCAGCTGCTCTGAGTTGGGAGGGTCAGGGCGGGAGCCGTAGAAATTGAGGTGCCGTCTATGCTTCTGGGCGTTGAGAAGCCAGGCCTGCCGTTCGGGAGGACATACAAGACGACCGGAGCAGAAGCGGTGTGATACCACCAGTAATGCGTGACACACTCAAGGCAAGTCTTCAGGCGGGGCGTGGACGATGAAGGGTTATCACTCCGCTCACCTTTTCCCTTCACACGATCAACCCAAGCCGCTTCTATCATGTTTCGCGCGGTGAAGGGGAGATTGGTTACCGAGACCGTCAAGACGTGATTCACGGAACCGCCGTCATCGGCAGCGGAGAGCCCGATTCGCTCCGCCTCACGATCACACGCGTGCGGAGCACACCTATGGCAAGACATGCCGCTCTTCAAACCACTGCCTGAGGATCGTGTCCTTATGCACCTCGAGTTGACGTTTCGTGGTCAGCCCCATGTGCGGGTTCACCTTCGCCTGAGCTTCCTGTTCTATCCGCCCCCAGTCCTCCGGGCTCAACTCAGCCTGGAACAACTCAAACCGCAGCTGCTGCTCTCGCTCCTTCAGTTCCCGGAGTTTCGCCACTTCTGCTTCGAGGTAGCGGTTGCGCATCTCCTGGGCTCGGACCCGTCGGCTTTTGTACCCTTCTGGCGGATTGATATAGCCAGCCTTCAACTGTGCAAAGAGAAATCCGTGCGCGTTCTGGATCGGCTTGCCGTGTCCTTCCTTAGAGGCCGCAATACAGGCATTGGCCATGTCGAGGAACTCTTGCAGCTCCTCCGTGGTGGCAAACTGGTTGAGGTAGGGGCTCAGTGATCGAGGGTTCAAATCCTGGAAACTGCCCTCGAGCACGACATCCTTTAAGAGTCCCTTGGTCACACTCTCACTCATAGGTTGCTCTTCGGGGTGCCCTAAGAGCTGATTCATTGGATCATCCATTCGGTGATTCATTAGTTGTTTTATCGGATGATCCATACGCTGAGAGACATCTCCCACCTGTGGTTCGAGAGGAAGCGTACCTACAAGGGTCTCCGTGAACAACAGCGCATGATAATCGATCTGTTGGAGCTTTTTGGCGAGCCGGCTCTTCTCCCCGCGGAGCATGATTGGCTGTTCAAGAGTCTTCGCGGTGAACCCGATCCTGCCGCCACAATTACGGCGGCCTCCATACATAATGAGCTTGTCCGCGCGGAGTTTCTTGAGACAACTCTTCAAGGTGTGCTCGGAAATTGCCGTTTCTCGCGCAATCCTGCTGAGACTGGTCGTCTCACCGCCGATTCTTCGAAGGCAAAAGTAGAGAACAGCCTGGTTTTCGGTCAGGAGCACGGGGAGGGCTTTCCCTTCTGGGTCGGATGTCCCTTGAGGTGATTCATTCGGTGATTCATGAGGCTGATTAATAGTTGTTTCATCAGATGAACCATCAGGTGGATGACTGGAGATATCAATTGGTGATTGAATCGGTGTACTGGATGCGGTGATGCTTGTCCCATCGCCCATCTCACCTGATGGATCACCGAATGGCTCGTCCGCATGAATATCCCTGGTGACAGACTGCTGGGACTGGCTCGAGGTAACATCGCGAATCTTTTCCGTGACTTCTCTGAGTCGATCGTCGCTAAAGGCACCATAACTCTCGATCAGTCGCAATCGCTGACGCTTGCGGGGTCTTTCTTCGCTGTTCTCAGCCTCGACGTTGTCTGTAGGCATGAGCCAACCCCTTCTAAGGCTCGTGCTCACCGTTCAAAGAGAAAATCGCCAGCACCTCTTTTGCCAGCGCTCGATACGCTTTCGCGCCAAGGGTCGTCGGGTCATAGCGAATAATCGTTTTACGCTCGTTCTCCGCCCGCTGGAACGCGGCGTTGACGGGGATCATGGTTTCGAACACCTGGTCCCGGTTAAAGTGCTTCTTCAGCTGGTCGATCGTCACCTTGGTCATCGCCGTGCGCCGATCGACCTGATTGATCAGGAGACGGAGAAATCTCAGATCGGGATTCCCGTTTTTACGGATGTCATTGATGAGGTCGACCGCCCTGAGCAAACCCTCGATGGAGAAAGCTGATCCGGCCCATATCGGCACGATCACTGAGTCTGCCGCGTGCATCGCGCTGACCACGAAGAACCCCATGTTGGGGGGGCAATCGATGAGGGTAAAGTCGTACTGCACCCGGGCGTACGCCCCTATTTTATTGCGGATGATCTTAAAGCTATCAGGCAGGGATTTGAGCAGGGGCGGCTCGAGCGCACTGGTGTCATTCGTGTTCGGCAGGCAAAAGAGCTTCTCATACTCTGTCGCATAGATGCATTGGCCGACATCGATATTCGCCTCGGCAAAGACCTCATAGAGGGTATTCCCTCCCGGATCTTTTGGGAGCAGGAGGCTGGTGGCGTTACACTGGGTGTCAATATCGACGACCAGCACTCGCTGCTCACGTCGGGTCAGCGCGTGAGCCAGATTTACGGCTACGGTGGTCTTTCCGACACCACCCTTGTTGTTGACGATGGCGATGATCTTCCCCGACATACTCCCTTCCTCCAAGATATCTACCCTCGTTGATACCTGCACATTAGTCTACGAATCCCTGTATAGTCAAGAAAAAATATCTGCACATAAGGTGAAACTACTCTGTAGTCATGGGTAATGCATTGTGGGAGCAGCCCTCAGAGTTACCTGGGGGAAAGGCAACCCAGTCGCCAGCTTGGCGGTCCGTCAGTTGGAGGCACGAATGCCCATCAGTTCGTGGGCAGTCAGCTCCGAGATCGGATGGAAAGGGATACGAAGGATGCCAAACAACGTCGTGCGGAAAGGTCTATTCTCTCACGTTAGCTCTCCTGTGCAGACTCCGCGTCACTCACCCCTTATTGGGGCATGCGGACAACCGCCGGACAGAGCTTGGTAATCTTGACCCCCATCGGGCGGGTGACTGCAGACGGGTCTGGCTGCCCTGATGACATCGATGCGACGAAGGCGCACACCTCGGGCCGGCCGCCCCGGCGTTGGCCTCGACCAGACTTTTCGGCGGCGGCAACGATCATCCAACGTGCCGTGATCCCTTACACACTCGGCACCGCTGGTAAAGGCTTTAGAAATTTGGAGGTTTCATGCGGTCCATCGGCATCGTGATGGTATCACGCATACCTTTTGACTTTTGGCCATCCGATCCTCATCAAGGCGAGACCAGACGACTCGGCCCGCGTTGCCGATGCCGCTTTCGCCGATGGGTGGCATGATCCGCAGCGCCTCATGGGGCCAGACGATATTCCCACGGATGGTGCCACTCGTGTGCTCTTCCCGTGACACACATCGTTGGCCGACCTTCTGCATGTACACCACCCCTAACCGCCTGGTAAAGCACGGGACAACTCCCGCGACGGTTCGACGGAGCTGCGGCAAGGGTTCAGTGGCACACGTTACCCATGTGCCACAAAGTCTCCCCCGTTTATCAGTGAATACATAAGGTGATCCAATCGGTGAGTTAATCGGTGACCCAATAGGCTAAACAATAGCTAGTTCAATCGGCACACCGATTCGTTAATGGATTGATCGACCGATTCATTCACCGCTTAGGATATCTAATCTTTCCCCTCATAAACCACCGTATGCAAGACCTAGTCATTCATATATTGATTCACCTTATGATTCATCTATACGATCATCGTATCACTCACCGATTGAGTTATCCACTACGTATACGGAAACCCGACCCAGTCGCGAAGCGGCCTTCTTAACGGAAAACCAGACCATCCTTCACGTCTGCCCCAGCAGATCGACTACCCGGCCATACGCTGGCGGCTCGTGCGTGGGAGTCCGATCATCGGTTCATATCCCTCAAAACATTCCGAGCAGCCCCGCCAAGAGATATCGATTATCTATAGCCGGCGATGCGACGGCGTCTAGACAATACGCTATATCTCCCAGACGAGTGGACGGCAGCGCGGCCTGGGAGGTAACAGCAATGGATTACCGAGCGACTTCAAGCTGTTTGACCACCGTTATGCCCCTTCTTGAGACCTCACAGGTTACCAGAGCCACCGATCAGCGTCCGCAAGAACTTGATGGCCCATTGGATCACAGGACCGAGCATATAATCATTCACCTAATGAACCCCCTAATCCGTCACACAACACACAGTATTCCATGTAGTAGTAGTATATAAAAATAACTACATCAGTTCTGCGAGGGATTGTATAATCTGGTCGTGTCCCTGTAGGGTGCGGGTAAATCCACAGGGCCTGTCTGGCAACCTCCAAAGCAGCCAAATGGCATAGAGAAGGGAGCGATCATGGCGTCATGATCGCCCCCCGAGTCATGTGTATGCCCTCAAGGGAGTCCATGCGGACGTACTTGGCTTTTCAGGCCGCCTCACTGGGCAGCTTCCCACGACGATTGCCCGCCTACCACCTCACTGGCTGTGGCCACGGTGGTACGCGGAACAGCAACACCTCTCGCAAGCTCCAGACCTGGTCGGTCAGTCCGGCCGCCATCGCCGGGGTGCAGGGCTGCCACTGCTTGGCCGAGCCCGTCCCGTTGGTGGGCAGGGACTGTGGCAGCGGCTGGCGTAGGGAGGCATGCGGCAAGCAAAAGTTATAGTACACGTGATACAAGGCCAATTGCTGGCGCAAGCGCGCCTCGTGTTTGCACAGCGTGATGACGCGCCGACCGACCGCCGCCACATGCTGGCGAATCGCGCCGTTCGCACGCTCGATAAAGGCCGTGTTGATCTGCCAGCCCGTGGCGGCCAGCACCTGCTTGATACCAGCCAGGGTGCTGAAGACCACGCGGTGGCGCATGCGGACCACGCGTCGACGCCGATATCGTTTGACCACCTGCGCATAAAGTAGCTCAGGCAGTGGCATCCAGCGGGGCTTGGGGGTGGGACCTTGAGCCTGCCGGCGAGGTGGCTGCACCCAGGACCCGAAGTGGGTCAGGAGCGCGGTGGCATATTCCTTGAACCCGTCGGTGAGGAAGAGAGGCACACAACCGGGCGCTAACACCTCCGCGACGCGATGGACCAGACGTTGCGCCATCTCGAGCGTGCGGTCGCCACAGTCCAGAGCCAACAGCAGCTTGGTGACGGGGTCGATGGCTCCCGTATAGTCAAAAAATTCACATTCCACCGGATTTAGTGGTAACGTCCTGCGCCTTTCACGATGGGCTTGAGATTTCAACGGGTTACCCCCATGGTGTCTCATCTGCTGACGACACCTGATGATCTGGGGGTGACACATTGGGCACAGCAACCACACAGACGCGGCACAACAGCACGATCACCGTCGATTTCCACGATGAAACGACTTACGTTCAACTGCTTGGCGACGGCAAAGCCTTTGTCGAATTGGTAATGGCTTTCATCCTCTCTATCGGCTTTCAGTTGAAACACAAGGGGTCAAAGCTCGCCACGACATCCTTTACATTAGTGCGGAACGAAGCCGACCTTATCCAGAGGCGCGAAGCCCTTGCGGTGCCTCATGTGGCCCCCTCCTAGATGACAGCGGCCATGCCGTATGCTACATAACCCCTCTACTGCAGAGCCGGTGGAAGGGGTGATCGTGGAACCGACCGCGGAGTTTGCCCAACTGCAGCTGGGCTTTGTGGATCAGATGCAATGGCGCTATGAGGTGATCCGACCCCTGGTGCTGTTTGCCGATCGGACGGCCCGGCAACGGGCGCAGGAAACGGAGACCCATCCGGATACCGTGCGCACCTTCCAGCGCCGCTTTCGACAGCAGGGCATGCTGGGTCTCCTCCCTGCCGATGTCGAGGTCATACACCGGCGGCGGGCCAGCCCCATCCCCGAGGCGGTGCGCCAGGAGATCGATCGTCTCAAGGCACTCTATGGCGGGTTCCACTACCGCGAACTCGCCCGCATCCTGTTGGTCAAGACAGGCCATCCCATTGATGACAAGACGGTCAAGACGCTCTGGCAGCAGAGTCCCGTCTCGTGTCAAGGGCGCCTGGGCCTGTGGGACTATCACGGCCATCCGGATCGCTACCAGGCCCGCCTGGAGGTGGTCAAACTCTACTATCAAGGCTGGGAGAAGCTGAGCATCAGCCGCTTGTTACACGTCTCACGGCCCACCGTGGATGCGTGGATCCGCCGGTTCGAGACCGAGCACTTCGCCGGGTTGGTGGACAAGAGCCGGGCGCCCCAGGCCCCGGTCCGCAAGATCTAGCTGCCGCTGATGGTGCAGGTCTATCACCTGCAGAAGGCGCATCCCGATGCCGGGGAGTTCCGGATCTGGAGCCTGCTGGCCCGGTCGGATGTATCGGTGCGCACGATTGGGCGGGTGATGGCCCTCAACCGGCTGGTGTATGATGACATCCCGCATGTCCCGAAACGTGGCGTGCGGCCGACTCCTGGGCTGCATCCCTACAAAGCCACGCATCGGCACCAGTACTGGTTCATTGATGGGCGCCGCATGGATTTTGCCTTGGAGGGGGTGCACTGGTGGAGTCTGATCATCCTCGAGGGCTACTCACGGACCATGCTGGCGGGGATGATGGCCCCCACGGAAGCCACCTGGGCCGCGCTGATGGTGCTGTATACCGCCTGCCTGCGCTATGGGGCACCCGAACAGCTCGTCTCCGACAGTGGGGGCGCCTATACGTCGGCTGACTTTGAAGCCGTCTGCGCGCGGTTGCAGATCCACCATGAGACCATTGTCAGCGCGCAGGGGGAGAGCTATCTGAACTGGATGGAGACGCACTTTAATATCCAGCGGCGGCTGTACGACTATCAGTTCTCCCTGGCCCGTACCCCAGCCGAGTTGGAGCAGCGCCATCAGGCCTTCATCCAGACCTACAATACCACCGCCCATCAGGGGCTCCTGCAGGATCGGCGACTCCCACCGATCCCGGTCGAGGTGCTGGGCACGGCGCAAGGCCGGCTCTATACCCCCGAGGCCCTCGCCCGCCACTTCTCCCAGGCCGTGTTCCCGCGCACCACCAACCGGTATGGGTGTGTCACCCTCCATAGCTACCATTTCTCTGTGGAGGAAGGCTTACCCCAGACGCAGGTCCTCTTATGGATAACTGGCGAGCAGTTGCGGGCGACGTTTGACAACGTGGTCCTGGCGGAATACCGCTGCCGGTATGATTGGCAGGATGGCAAGGTCAAAGAGATCCACGAGGGGGTCTTCTATCCCACACGCTTCGCCTCCCCACAGGGAAGGCTGATCCCGCTGACGCCCCAGGACTGCGTGGTGGTATATCGCACCAGGCGGCCAAGACATCGGGCGCCTGCTCGACCTCGCACACCGCAGTTGCTGCTCTTCGAGGTGGTGCATGCCGGATAAGGTCGGCTTCATTCCGCACTAATGTAAAGGATGTCGTGGCGAGCTTTGGGACATGCGCTTCCACGTATCCCGCCTTCAACCACTTGCGCAAGATGGCTTTGTCCATGGGGATGTGGGCCAAGAGCCAGTCGTGGCTGAGTTCGTCAAAACACGCGCGGATGTCGCCCTCTAGCACCCATGGAGGCGATGCCTTCTTGGCCAGGGCAATAAAGCACTGTTCGATGGCATCGGCGGGCGCACGGTGGGTCCGAAACCCATAGGAGTTCGGGTCCGCCAACGTCTCGGCTATGGGGTCCAGGGCTTGCAGATACAGGGCTTGCATCGCCCGGTCCTGCATCGTGGGAATCCCCAATCCTCTGAGTTTGCCGTTGGATTTCGCGACATACACACGACGCAATGGTTGCGGTCGATAGCCCCGTTGCCGGAGCGTGCCGATGGCCGTGGCTTTCTGTTCCGGTGTTCTCCAGGTCACGCGGTCCACACCGGGGGTCCGTTTCCCTTGGTTCTCCGTCACTCGTCGTACCGCCAATGCTTTGGCGCTGAACGAGTGGGTCAGCAGATGTTGTAAGGCGCGTACCTTCCCCCATCTGCCCTCCTGTATCGCCTTCACGATACGAATCTGAAGCCGGCGCACCGTCTGGTGGACCCGCCGCCAATCAATAGCATGCCAGTCCAGGGCGTCGTGGGAGGCCGCACCAGCCGGTGTTGCCCCTGCTGTCATCTGCTTTGCCTCCTGTACCGGTTGGTCAGATGCTCTCGTGATGAAAGACTAGACGGAAGTCTGCCCGCTTTCGCGTGGGGTGATGTTCCTCGGTGAGGGCAACCCCTATCCGGTCGATTACAGACCGACATTCGCTTTCTCCGTCCTCCTGTACCCGCAGCACTATCGGCGGGCCTTGCGGCATGCTTTCCCTGGCGGGAGTGCTACGGGCTTACCAAGTTCCGCTTGAGTAACCAAATGGGTTAGGCTCTCTCTATCCACCGGTGGTGTTGGATGCCCATGTCACAGGACACATCACCCCGTGAACCCACCACAGTCGGAGGTATCAGCATCTTGGCCTCCGGTCTGGTTAACGATGTTTATCAAGAGTTCGCCTCTGCTAGCCATACCATCCACCCTAGCCCCGCTCCCCATGATGCTCGGAGATACACGTTGGCCTCGCGGCTTCTGCGTCAGCCTGTGGCTGTGGGTACATTGTCAGAGGGTAATCAACAGGTCGTTGCCTTCCTGCCTCACCTCCTAGGGTACTGATGATGGGACATCAGGTCCGGTCGTGGCGAATGCCGTGCCGGACAGTTACTCAGGCAGCCTCTTGTCGCACCAGGTGAAACCAATCGAGGAGGTGCTCGGCGTGCGGGTTGAGGTAGAGCTGGAGGTCGCGCACCGTGTCCCCACCATCGTACAGAAAGGTGAGCTGTTGATTCATCTGGTGCCCTTGAGACTTCAGGACCTCGAACAGGCGGCGTTTGGGCTTCTCGTCCAGGGTTTGGACAAACCCAAAACACTTGCTGGAAGGGATATCCTGGTCATCATGACGCTTGAAGGCCAGGATACTCTTGCCGACGATGACCTCGAAATGCTGCTGTTTCTCCTCCCAGTCTCTCACATAGCCCCCGTCAATGCCGACGGTAATTGGGCCATCGGGGATAGGCAGGGTTTCCCAGTCGGCCGGACAGCCCTCCACAAAAGCCCACCGCTCCTCGCCCAGCTCGGCTTCACAGCGTTGGGCGATCGTGAGGGTATGGTTCTGGATGGTGGTCGCATTGAGTGTCGCATCCACGGGGAGAACGTCCTTCAGCGCCTGCGCGGTCAGGCCGTAGGATACCAACGAGGCCCACTTCGTCTCCATAAACAGGAGCTCGGGGGCGACCGCGTCGGTCAGCAGGGCGTTCAGCGGCCGGAAGGTGGTGGACTTGCGACGTTGACAGGGACAATGATACAGCCGCGGACTGGTGAGAGTGACCGTGCCAAACAGCGTGCGGAAGGTGCGCGTATGGTACCCTTTAATCCCGAGAGACTCCCCACAGTATTCACACTGGGAACGGGCAGCGACAAAGGCCGTCGCCTGCTGCGCTACCAGATGTTGCTGCAGCGTCGCGAGGAGTCGCTTCGCTTCGGCCAACGTGAAGCCCAGATGCTCGATCTGCTGGTGCGACTTCTCCAACATCGCGACCTCCAACACCTGCTCTTCACGACCATCCTCTGCACACATGATGAGCTGCACCTTGATTTTCATGGGGGCTCCTCCCGTCCGAAGTCATACCAGTTGAGAAGCGCATTCTACTCCGGACAGATGAGTCACCCCCAGCTTTTTGATGGTCTCCTAAAAGAGCATGTGGTCAGCTCGGGCGACGTTCAATGTCATGGGGACCGATGCGGTAGAGAATATAGGTGTCGCCCGCGATGGCAAAGGTGAAGCGGTAGCCCTGGGTGAGGCGAGCTTCCCAAATATCGCGCCCCTGGGGGTCGTGCTGGCCTTCCATTTTCTTGGCTTGCAACGAGGGGTGGCGGAAGTTGGCCAGTAAAAAAC
The DNA here is from genome assembly GCA_046727435.1 of bacterium. Lineage (GTDB taxonomy): Bacteria > Tectomicrobia > Entotheonellia > J063 > CAVPRW01 > CAVPRW01. The sequence continues at coordinate 29,469 of JBKPCR010000371.1, forward strand.
CCAACGCCCTGTCAAATCGGCGTTGGATGTGTTGCGGAAGACGCTGGTAGTCACGGACAAACGGCTTTGTAAAAACCGGCCTCATACCTTTGTTTCTTTGAGTGCCCGAATAGCCTCCTCGGCAGTATCGAATGGCCCGATCATCTCGCCTTTCTTGAGTGCCTCAAATGCTTCCTGCATCATTTTTTGCCATTCATCCGTGTAGTACCAGCGCTGATCCTTGGGAATGTCCTTACGGGGCACCAGGACAATGACCTTTCCGCTCTCGACCAACTCTAATTCCTCGCCTGGTTTGAGACCAAAGCGTTTGATGGTTTCTGCGGGAATGGTGATTTGGCGTTTCGAGCCAAGTTTGACGGTTGGCATGATGAGCACTCCTTTGTTGTGATGACGCGATGCTTCCATACCCTGCATGATAGGGGATCGAGCGAAGAAGTCAATGGAAGGCCTGACTGCGCATGCCACTGATCAAAACAGCGACTTTTGAACGTGAACTGGTTGCGAGTTTTAGGCATCACAGAATGCTCGCAGGTTGATTAACGTATACGCCAGCAACTTCATACCGAAATGCCGTTGCTGAATGTGTTCAAAACGCAGCAGCAACCGCTTGAATTTATCCCGTTTGGTCAAAAAACTCCAATTCATCTTTTTATCAGAGGTTACAAGCCAGTCTACACGTACTCTTCGGGTTGTCTTCCGCCCCACAATGACCGATACTCAGCCACTATGAGGTGGGAAAGGACAGGGGAGGGGTGGCGTATGAACTGGAAGACCTTGCTCGCATATATCATGGGGACCGTCGATCAGGAACTGCTGTTGCGCAACGAGTACCTAGTGACAGAGAACCGGATTCTCCGCAACCAGATCAAGGGGCGTGTGCACCTCAGCAATGGCGAGCGCAAGGCCCTGGTGGAAATCGCCAAGAAACTGGGCAAGCAGGCCCTGCAGGAGGTCGCCACGATCGTGAAGCCTGACACGATCCTCGCCTGGCACCGCAGGCTGGTGGCGAAGAAGTTCGACGGTTCCCAGCAGCGGAAGGCTCTGGGTCGGCCGACGATCGACCAGGAGCTGGAGGCCCTGGTGGTCCGCATGGCCCAGGAAAATCGTTCGTGGGGCTATGATCGCCTTGTCGGCGCCTTAGCCAATCTCGGGTATACCCTCAGCGATCAAACCGTGGGCAATATCCTCAAGCGCCATGGCCTCTTACCCGCCCCTGAACGCAAAAAGACCACGACATGGCACGTGTTCATCCGCACGCATATGGACGTGCTGATGGCGACCGACTTTTTCACCACCGAAGTTTGGACGAAGGCAGGATTGGTGACCTACTATGTCTTGTTTTTCATCCATGTAGCTAGCCGGAGAGTACATGTGGCCGGTGTGACACCACATCCCAATGAGTCATGGATGGCGCAGATGGCGCGTAATGTCACCATGGACGAATGGGGCGTCTTCGCTCCGGGGCAGTATCTGATCCATGACCGGGACGGGAAGTACTGCTCAGCATTTCAACAACGCATGGATGACGCAGGGATCAAGCGCGTGGTCTTGCCGCCTCGGTCGCCGAATCTGAACGCCTACGCGGAACGCTGGGTGAGATCCGTCAGGGATGAGTGTCTGTCCCAGCTGATTCTCTTTGGGGAAAAGGCCCTATGGCACGCCCTCATGGAGTATGGAACCCATTATCATCACGAGAGAAATCATCAGGGAAAAGGTAATGTCCTGCTCTTCCCTTCGTCCAGCCAAGGCTGTGAGGGTGACAGCCCAATCCAGTGCCGGGAACGGCTCGGTGGGCTGCTCAAGTACTACCACCGCGAGGCTGCATGAGTTTTTTGACCCCACGAGGTGCGTAACCTGGGTGTCATTTATGAAACGGAGCACTAAGTCTCTGGGGGTGCATACCCGCGAGCGCTGCGGCCCCCGCAAGAAGCCGCTATGGCGGGTGCGCGACCGCCGGCTCCTAGGGGGCCTATGTGGGACGCCGGCCGACTGCGCACCAGAACCGCACCCGTGCCGGATATGCGTTGCGCGGGTCACAGGCCAGGAGCGTCCGCCGCAGGTCGGCTGCGAATGCGCCGGCCTGCTCGCCCAACGCCTCGCGGGACAGCACGGAGGTGGAGTAGGCGTGGCCGAGCAGCGACTCGACCGTCCAGACGTGGAGCACGCTGAACGCGTCCTCTGTGACGTCCTCGAACCCGGCGCCGGCGAAGATCTGGCCGCTCGTGAGCACCGGCTGGCGCGCGGTCGGATGCGCCGCCGCGACCCCCGCCGGAACCCACCGGTCCCAGACCTCCTTGAACCGGTGCTGCCATGGCTCCCGGCGGTCCTGCCACGGGTTGCCGCCGCCCAGCGCGGCCACGTAGCCGGCCGGCTGGAGCCAGGTGACCACCTGCCGGAGCACGACTGCCTGGTCGAAGCGGTGGAACGACTCGCCCATCGTCACGAGCTCGATGGACCCGGCCGGGACCGCCACGTCCTCGGCCCGCCCCACGATCCAGCGCACGTTGGCGACGCCGCGCCGAGTGGCCTCGGCCCGCCCCGCTGCGATCATCTCGGGCTCACGGTCCACGGCCCAGACCTCCCGGAAGAACGGGGCGAGCGGCAGGGCGACGCGGCCGGGCCCGCAGCCCAGGTCGAGGAGCCGGCCCGCCCCCGAGATCCGGGCGCGCCGGCGGACATGCGCGAGGAGGTCCGGGGGATATGGCACCCGGAACCGGACATAGGCATCCGCGGTTCCCGCGTAGGCGTCCACGCGGAGATTGAACGGGACCTCAGTCACGCCGTCCCGCCGGTCCGTCGACATGGTTACCTCGTATGGTCAAATTATTCCAACCTGTACTGGCGGCAGAGATGATGACCACACCAGTTATGACTCTCTTGACGCTTCCACTCGCCATGGGAGGCCCAATTGGGCCAACAGACGGCGGATACTGACGAGGTCAGAATGGTTCATCTGCAACCGTATCACAGTCGCTCGCCCTTGTGCGGTGATCCCCTCGATTTCGAATGGGCGCTGTGCAGACCACTGAAAATGGTCTGCCCACGCCTGCGTCCTCGGGTTGAACAGGGCCACCACCTGCCCCGATAGGGGATCTTCCCCGTCGATGTAGGCCCACTTGCGGGCATTGCAATGCGGACACGCCCACGCTAGATTGGCCACATCCGTCTGTCCGCCGCGTGATCGGGGCAGAATATGGTCCACCTCAAAACCCCCGATCTGCAGCTGTGCCGGCAATTGACAGTATTCACAGCGGTTGCCAGCGCGTCCGACTACCTCGTCTCGGATGGGATTGGAGCGCGTGCTCATCCGTCGGACAGCACGCCAGGAAGCGCCGTCCGCAGGCGATCTAAGGCCGTTTGAGCCTCCAGTTTCTCAATCGTGCGCTGATGCGCGAAGTCGACCAAGGCGAGTAATTCCTCGTGCTCTCCCGGACTGAGAAACTCCTTCCGCTCGCCCAACTCGTGCATTCGCCGGTGTAAGGAGGGATCGAGCTCGTAGTCGGCCATGCGCCGCAGGGCCACCGCACAGGCCTGAATAGCCTGTTGGAATTGGGGATCTTCCGTGGAGACCGTCGCCATCGCCGTTCGCCCTCTTCCGACCGCTGGTCTGGAACACGCTCATGCAGCGTCGCGGTAATAGTACTTGAGGAGCCCACCGAGCCGTTCGCAGCACTTGATAGACACGGGCCCCCGAAAGGAGCTGGCCCTTCCACACTCATGCGGCGTAGTGAGGGGGGAGCCCTCATGAGCCTTCCGCACTGGCACTTGAGCCCGTGCAGGCATCAGCACGACATTGCCCTTACCTTGGTGGGGGCGTTCGGTATGATAATGGGCTTCATACTGGGTGAGGGCATAGTGTAGGGAGCGCTCGCCAAAGAGGATGAGCCGCGAGAGTGCTTCGTCCTTCACTGAACGGACCCATCTCTCAGCGTAGGCATTCAAGTCGGGAGACCGCGGTGGGAGCGGTACGCGCTGCACCCCGGCCTCATCAATGATTCGTTGAAATGCCGGACAGTATTTGCCGTCCCGATCGTGGATGAAGTACTGGCCCGCTGACAGAATACCCCACTCCGCCATTGTCACATTCCGCGCGACCTGGACCATCCATCGTGCAGCAGGATGCGGCGTCACACCGGCTACCTGGACCTTCCGGCTTGCAAGATGGATGAAAAACAGCACGTAGTATGTCACTAACCCCGCGGTTGTCCAGACCTCGGCGGTGAAGAAATCGGTCGCGACGAGGACCTCCATATGCGTGCGAATAAACTCATGCCAGGTCGTCGTGTTCTTGCGCTCCGGGGCTGGCGGAATCCCATGCCGCTTCAGGATATTCCCCACCGTTTGGTCGCTAATACGATAGCCCAGAGGCGCGAGCGCTCCGGCGATGCGATCATAGCCCCACGAGCGGTTCTCTTGGGCCATGCGCACCACCAACGCCTCCAGCTCCTTGCTGACCCTTGGTCGCCCAAGAGTCTTGCGGTGCTGGGAACCGTCAAACTTTTGAGCCATCAAGGTGCGGTGCCAGGCCAAGATTGTATTGGGTGTGACGAGGGTCGCAATCTCTGCCAACACCCGCTTGCCCAGCCTCTTCCCAATCTCCGCTAGCGTCTTCCGCTCCCCATCACTGAGCCGTACACGGCCCTGGATCTGTTTGCGGAGGATCCGGTTTTCTGTCACCAGATATTCGTTGCGCAGGAGGAGTTCCTGGTCCACCGATCCAGTAATAGAGGCGAGTAATTGCTTCCAATTCATGGGATTTTACACTCCCTGCTTGCCTTTACCCTGTGTGGGGAGTATGGGCTATAGCAGGGTGGAATGCAAGATCGGAAGTAAGCAACAGCGGACCTGTAACCTGTTGCGAATGGGAGAATTCATATTCTTTGACCATACGAGGTCAATCCCTTCAGCAGCTTGCGGAAAAACCTCTTCGCCGCCTTCTTGTTTCGACGGTTTTGGACAAGAATATCCAGGACATGGCCATCCTGATCGACGGCCCGCCAGAGGTAGTGCCGTGCCCCATTGATGGTGAGAA
>JBKPCR010000372.1:0-11859 GCA_046727435.1 bacterium
GCCGGGGGCAAAAGTGTAGATGCGCATTTCGTAGACGTTCCCGGTGCCATAGTCCCGGCTGCCTAGGGGGTGCATAAACGGCGCCGGGGCCACGATCTCGGCTTGCTGCTCCACGATCAAATCCCGTCCGCCGGGGAGCTGCGCCAGGGCGGTGTCCTTCGCCATGGCTTCGCGCACCGCTGTGCGCTGCTCCAGGCTCTCATAGGGATAGACGTGGATGGCCTGATTGAGTGGTCCGACCTCGGTTTGCCAGAAGGCCCCCAATTTGGAGTGCTTCTCGCGCAGGGGCAAGCGTTTGGAGTAGCGCTCCACAAACTCAGCCAGCGTACCGGGTCGGAAAGTGTAGGTTCGGACTTCGTAGAACATGGGTGCTTCCTCCATTCGACAGGGGTTGGCGAAATACTTTGCCGCACGTCTCCTATCGCAGCGGAGTGCTATCTTATACTAAAATTTTGCGGCGGGCAAGAGACTCCGACAGTGCCCCGTGAGCCGTTGGTATCAGTCATCTCCATCGTGGGCCAGGTAGCCCGCCAGTAGCAGCTCCAGCCCCAGCATAAGCCATTTGTTCCAGGCCACACTGGTGCGGGATGCCAAGGCGGGATCCGGCATCTGGCGGTGCAGGATGTCGGCAATAGCGGTCTGATAGAACGAAATCGTCCCGATGATATAGCGCGGCGCCACCGGCGACAGGTGGGGCCGGTGAATGGGAATGTTCCGGTGCATCTGACTGATGCCTACCAGATAACGCACAAAGCCCTCGTTGAGGGGGGCCGTGGCCGTGGCCCGCAGCCAGGTGATCATCGTCTGCTTGTTGTCCTCGATCCGCTTCGCGTCAGGTTTGTCGTCGGCCGTAACGAAGAACTTCCGCGACTGCGGATGCTGTAAGAGCTGCTCATAGACGAGATCGTTCAGCCGTCCGGCGTGCGACATAATGAGTGGGTTACTCGCCTTGATCAGCTGCCGGTCCTCCTCTGAAAGGCCCACGAGGTCGAGCATCTCGGCGAACCTCGCGGGCCAATTGGTGTGTTTGCTCATGCAATCTCCTTCATGCTCAGCTGACGTGGCGACGGCCCAGCGCCAGATATGGGTGTAACAACCTAGGGACAGACAACAGCCTGGGGTTGAGCCCAGATGGTACAAGGTGTGTGGAGGTGGTGTCAATGCCAACTGATGCGGCAAAGGCAAAGGGCGCCAAAAATTCTCATCTCATGTGCGAAGCTTCGCGAGTCGCCGGTCGACAGCCCCGGATGAAAACATGGCAAACTGAGCCGAACATGAGGAGGAATCGGATCATGAGCCAATTGGTCTAGACCGTATGATTTGCTCTGCGTGCAAATCAAAAAGCCTGATGATTTACGCAACCATTGCGCCAAAAGTCGAATTTTACAAGTCATTTTGGCACAATCATTGGCAATGCAAATCATATCAACGCTGGGCATCAGGGGCGCGGCTTGTTGCGCGTCAGCTCCATGCCGTTGATACGTCTTGAGGTCCTCTCCTCCGCATCCCGTTGTGGTCTGCTGGCGCGGGGTCAGCGGCTCAACACCCGCCAGCGGAGGAGACCTCAGGCGATTCTCCCCCCCACCGCACGAGTGTTCTGGGAGGCTTGACGTGCACGCCCGCCCCATGGACCGCTGTGTCGTCAACGGGCGGCACTCCTGCCCTACAGACAGCAGACCCACGGGCCGTCCCACCTGCCTGAGCATGGGCAGACGAGCGCCTCCACACCGAACCGCGCCGGGGTTGCCGTACGGTGTCCCGATCCGGCCGGCCACACGCGTGTGGCCGTCGCCCTCGCCCGGATAGACGGCAATAACCAGTGACGCCGCGCGGTCGCATGGACGATCGTGCCGATGGCCACGCTGCACGACGCACGTCCCTTCTCCCAGCGCCCATCGGTCCCCGGCCTCGGCCGATGTGGGATGGGGTGCGGCGCGACGAGAGGCCTGCGATCCCCCGCTTCCCGCGGTTCTAGGCGGGTGTGTCCTCCGGCCGCCTGGCCACCGTGCGCGGCTATGATGCCCCGCTGGCGTCGACGCACGCGCAGGAGCCCATCGGCCCTGTGCCCCGACCCGGAGCGCGTGCTTGGACGCCTGCTCACGCGCCGAGCCCGCAGGCGACCGGGACTGCGGGTGACGGGGTGCTGCCCCTCACCCGCCCCGGCAGCTCACGGGGCCCACAGACGTGGTACTCCTCCGTTGAGGCGGACGGCAGGAGGGTCCCGAGCGGTTGCTCGGGCGTAGACACGCGTCGCTCGGCTTTCAGCACGCGCCCTCGCCATGGCGGTAGACCCGCAAGACGTGTGTGGTGTAACCACATGAGCGCGGTGCCAGCCGCGAGAAATCCCACCAGACCATGTGGCCAGCAGAGCACTGTGCCAAGCTCTCGCCGCAGAAAACCGCCACCATCCGCTCGCAGGGGACGTGTGTCTCTTGACCACGGGGGGCCTTCCAAGGAACAGCTCCCAATGTGGGAGCGGAGGCCATCCAGGAACTTGGGAAAGTTCCTGGCCATTGCACGGCCACGCAGTGGCATAAACACCCTCATAAGGGTGCGGCGCGGAATTTGGCTGGACCAAGGCCGTGTTCGACGACACCTTGTGCCATCTGCACACTACTCAGGAGATGAGCACCCCAAGGGCCGTTGGCGTGAGCGTGTGACCACACCCACACAAGACGCAAGCAAACCCCATCACGAGCAGTGCCGCGGACGTAGTCAATTCCGTGCCCTGGTTGGCCCGCAGCATGGAATTTGTTAGACTGGCACCCTCCTCAGTTCTCCGTGCACGTCGTCGTTCTCACAGACGGCAAAGTACGCAGCAACGTGCAGCGAAGCGGACCAATCAAGTAGGCGTATCGGCACACCATGGTGCCTCAGAACCATCAATGCGACAAAGTCATCGGTGTGTGCAGTTTCTTCGCCCGGGCTGGCGAAGAAACACGCAGAGGCTCGAAAGTAGTCAATGGCCCTCCGCTCAAGCTGTAGTTTTGCAACGCGACGGAGGCCGCTCAACTGACCCCGGTCGATCGCCGGCACGAGACGATCGAAGGGCTGTGAATGCCCGAGGCTCAGCCACGAGTCGCCCTGGAGTGTCGTGAGTACCCTGAGGGCATCGGTTTCAGAGGCGAGAGTCGTGACGTTCCAACTGTGCAACATGTCCGTGCGTCCTTTCTTCGGCCGCCCCTCGTGTGCTGTTGCCCGAGCGCCAAGCTCGCATGTGCAAGATTGGGCCGCACGGCGAGGAGTCGTTTGCCGATGAAGAAACGCCCGCCACGCTTTGTTAGGATTGATGTCTCGAAAGACCACCGTGATTTCGCCTGCCGTCCTGAACCCACGCGCTGGCGTGTGGTCAATGACAGCGCAGGCATTACCGAGTGTATCTCGCACCTCCGCCAGCTGAAGCCCACGCTGATCGTGCTCGAAGCGACAGGGGGCTGGCAATGCTCCTGGGTGGCAGCCCTTGCCGTCGCCAAGCCGCCCTTTGCCGTGATGAACCCGCGCCAAATCCGTGATTTTGTCAAGGCGACCGGGCAATTAGCGAAGACCGACGCGCTCGATGCCGGGGTCGTCGCGCACTTCGCGGAACCGGTTAACCGGCGCGAGCGCAGCGAGCGTCCGAGTTGAACCGATGGTTAGGCATCGTGATACTCTTGCTCAAGTATTGACATCACCATCAGCGATTCAAAACCTTCTGGCCCCTTCAGGCACTCCCTCAGCGTGCCTTCATAGCGAAAGCCTTCCTTCTCATACACCGTTCGTGCCCGCGTATTCTGCTCTTTGACATCCAGACACAGCCTATGAGCTGATAATGCATCGAAGGCATGATGCTTGATCGCGCTCACCGCCGCCCGACCGTACCCTTTGCCCTTATCGGTGACCACGATGCGCATGAATTCGATGCTGCGATTCTCACCCTGCAAGCCTGCCAAAATGGCAAAACCAATGCGTTGGCTATGAGGTTTTAATGCAATGATCAAGTGTTCAATATTCTCATCGCCTAGCGCAGCGCGGTACTTTTCTTCAGGCCAGACGGCGATGAAACGACTACTATCATCATCACTCTCGGCTGAGAGCACATAAGACAGATCGTTTTCAGTCGTTCGACGTAGCTCGATGTCCATTAGCCCCCCTTTCCGCTACACATAATGACTTCCGCCAGCATGAGGCTCCGTACGAGGTCGTGGTGTTCCAACGCCACGAGGGCGGCGAGGCGCCCACCAGAGGAGAGCCCCACGAGATGCACTGGGTCGGCATGCAGCTGGCGGATGAAGGCCGCCAGATCGGCGGCATGGGTTGCCCAGGAGTACTGCTGCCCCGCGTCAAGCCATAGGGCCATGCCGTGGTAGCGCAGATTGTAGGCCATGAAGCAGCATTGCGTGGCGATGGCCCGTCGTTGCGGCTCCCAGTAACGGAGGGCCATCCACGCCCCGTGCACAAAGACCACTGGCGCGCCGGCACCCTGTTCGATGTAGGACAGATCGACGCCGTTCACCCGGAGTTGACGCATTATCGTCTCCTTCTGCAGCGCGATAGGACCGGCTCGCAGCAGGCCACCCAGACAAAGGGCAAGAACAATGACTGAGAAGCAAGGGATGCTCTGATCGTGGGCTTGCATGGCTGGATTCTCTTTTCCTGAAACCGAACGCCAGGTTTCAGCCGCCGCTGGAAGCGGGAGAGACGTCAGGAGCGTACGCTGTAAGCGGTCGGCTGTAAACCCGTGATACTTCCGAGCGTGAGAATCTTGCCGCTGGGCAAATGTGAGGCCGTGTGCGGCGGGGCGGCACGTTCTACAGTGGCCGCACGGACGTATGGTGTGCCTATCGCGACTGGTGGGTACCAGACTTCCGTGTCGGGTACATCAGGTTCCAGGTGGTGGTGCGCCTAGCTTCTTAGCCTTTGATGCTCTGCCCCTCTGGCCTCTTGGGGGAAATCCAGAGGGGTTCTCTCCCCTGGTCTTTCGCCCTGCGACGGAGCCGTTGTGGGGAGCACCTCGGAGCTGAGCAGGCTAACTCGATCACCTCATAGGCATTCGACCAAGCCCATCCGCACATAACCGTCAGGGCGTCATGTGTCAAGTGCGATGCCGAAGAGCTGTCTCAGAGGTTCCCTCCGTGTACACTACCATTCCGGGATAGTCGGCATAAACTGTTCCGCTGCTACCAAACTCCGGAGTCTCATTGAAATACCCATGAAGTATCAACTCTCACCCGACGGGTGTCGCTGCTTTTCTTCAGTCTGAATTGGTTCAATTCGACGACTTCCAGCGAATGAGGCGAGGCCCGCGTAGTCTTGGGACGAACACCAATTCATCGCACGCGCTTTCCAAGGAGGCGGGGTGGTCGCTCCCGATCGTGAAAGATCAACCCTCACAACACCTTTTTGATCTCCCCCAGGATTGCCCTTCACTTTTGCGAAGAAGTCGAGATAATGATTGATGTATAAGAGGTGGCGGTGGTCACGCAGCAGTGGACTGCAGCTCAACGCGTCAAACCTGGCAATTAAATAATCGCCGCTCTCCCCACCGATGGTTGATCTGATTTTTCTCTCCATCCACACCGAAACCACTTCTCGTCCCTTCCACATTCGACTTGACGACACGCCCTGTCCTGTGATCTGCTGCATCATGGTTATGCCTCCTTTCGGTGCCAGGTCTGGCGACCCAAGAGGGGACATCAGCGTCTGCCATACCGTTTGACGAGCCTTAGCTGTTGGCGATGAGGATATCTTGACCTCGCCGACATCCTACGAAAGCAGGGTGTCGGTTTGCAGTGGTCCTAACGACCAAGGAGGACGCCAGTCATGACCACCTTGAAGCCTCGAAATCGACCCTCCACCCCCGCGAAATACCCGTTTACCCTGCCGGAGGGTCTGCAGCGACAGATGGCGCGTGCCCAAGCCAACATGGCAGCACCGTTCACAGGCATCACCACCGACGGGCACGTCGTTCCCGGCCTGTATGCGCTGCGAAAGACCGGCATCTCCATGCAACCGATCATCGACGCCGCTGACGCCTTCCTCGCGTCGCTGACGCCGGATGAACGGGCCATAGCCAGCTTCGAGGTGGACAGCGTCGAGTGGCGCAACTGGAGCAATATTCACCCCTACCTATGCCGCCATGGCATGTGCCTCGATGACCTGCCTGACGAGCAGAAGCACGCCGCTCTGGCCCTGGTCCGAGCCAGTTTAAGCGCCGCTGGGTATGCGACCGCGCGCGATGTCATGAAACTCAATGAGCACATCCGGGAAATCACGGGGCGCGATGCGGAGTATAGCGAGTGGTATTACTGGATGAGTGTCTTTGGCACGCCGTCCGCTACAGCGCCCTGGGGCTGGCAGATCGATGGGCATCACCTCATCGTCAACTGCTTCGTCCTCGGCGATCAGCTCGTCATGACGCCCACCTTCATGGGTTCCGAACCCGTCTCTGCCGAATTCGGTAAGTATGCCGGTACGCGCGTCTTTGGCGATGAAGAAGCCAAGGGCTTCGCCCTCATGCGCGCCCTCACGCCAGCGCAACAACGGCAGGCCAGAATCGGCATGGAGCTGCCCGGCGATGTCTTCACCAGCGGCTTCCGCGACAATACCGAAATCAAACCAGAAGGCATCTCCTACGGCGAGCTGTCGACCGACCAGCAAGGGCTCCTCGTCAGACTCATAGCGACATACGTCGGCCGTATCCGGCCTGGTCACGCCGAGATCCGACTGGAGGAAGTGAAGGAGCATTTACCGGACACCTCGTTCGCTTGGATCGGTCCCTGTGACGAGGTGAGTCCGTTCTATTACCGGATTTACAGCCCGGTGATCCTTATCGAGTTCGACCATCAATCGGGGATTGCCCTGGACAACGATGAGCCGTCTCGTCAGCACATTCATACCGTCGTGCGCACGCCCAACGGCAACGATTATGGGAAGGATCTTCTGCGCCAGCATTATGAGCATTTCGACCATGCGCATCCGCACACCCCGCATCGGCTGGGCACACGCTAAGGTCTGATATCTCACCAGCGGTGGCGGGGGCATGGCTCACGATGGTGGGCGCCAGAGGCGGCGAAGGTGGGGCCCGACCTCTCACCGTTGGGTAAGGGGCCAAGGCGACCCTCGTGAGCCTCTCGGTGCGTATGCACGTCAACCTGTGGGAGGAGACAGACCCCGATGAAGACGACGACCAAACTACGGCAGCTCATCCACACGGGCCCGATGGTGGTGGCACCGTTCATTCTCAACGCCATGCATGCCAAGATCGCCGAAGCCGTCGGCTTTCCGGCCGTGTATATGACTGGCGCCGGCACGGCGGCCGAACGGGGCTTTCCCGATGTCGGCCTGTTGACCATGAGCGAAATGGTCAGCAACGCCCACTATATCGCCGACGCGGTGCAGATTCCGGTCATCTGCGATGCCGACACCGGCTACGGCAACCCCTTGAATGTGCAACGCACGGTGCGGGAGTATGAGAAGGCTGGCGTGGCCGCGATCCATCTCGAGGATCAAGTCTTCCCGAAGAAGTGTGGCTTCTTTGCCGGGAAACAGGTGATCCCACTGGAAGAGCACGTCCAGAAGATTCGGGCCGCGCTGGATGCCCGCATCGACCCCGAATTCGTGATCATTGCCCGCTGCGATGCGTATGCAGTCACCGGCTGGGCGGACACCGTCCGGCGGTGCCAGGCCTACAGGGAGGCCGGTGCCGATCTGGTGTTTGTCGATGGCATTAAGACCTTAGAGGATCTAACGCGCTATGCCACCGACTTGGCCAATGTGCCTCGCATGTACAACGGTGATCTGGCCCCCACCCAAGAGGTGGCGGCGCTGGGCTATCGGCTGATGATCTGCGGCAGCACCATTTGGTTGATCTACAAGCAGCTGCGCGAGGCCTTCGAGGAGTTGCAACACACGGGCCGGGTTAACCCTAAGCGGTATGGGACGCGTTGGGATGTGGCGGGCCTGCTCGGCCTCGACCATGTCTACGAACTCGAGCGTCAGTATGGGGTGGTCGAGACGCCCAGCGCTTAACGCAGAACGACGCCGGCGTCGTCCTTCGCTGTCTTGCCTCGGGAGCGCCGGGCACCAAGGTGCCTAAGGCGTTTGATGGGATACCACAGAAGAGAGGCTCTCGTCTGCACTGCTGGATCGGTATCGCCACCCGTAGATGATTGAGCCGCTCATCAGCATCAAAGCAGGCGCAACGTGATGAGAAGACGCATTATTCCGCCCGGTCGACCCTCAGAGATGAGATGGCGCGCAGTCCTCCGGCAACGATGAAGCATGTGTATCACACGCCTTCGCTGAAACAGCAGGTGAGGTGAGGCTTGACAGGCCCAGCGGGCGAGTCCTTCAGTATGACCCTCATAGGGACATACTCGGCAGGTTTCAAAGAATGCTGATGGCGTGCGTTGCCAATAACATAATAATTCTTCATAATTCTTCGAGAAAGCATGGCCCGGAGCCTCATGCACCCCATACCACACGGTTGGGCCTAGCTCATGAACGGCGACCGCCGTGTTCCATGTGAAGGGCCTCACTAAGGAACGGTCGAGAAGGTATATGTATCACGCCCAATCACGACTCACCGATCTCACCTTTCTGGCCTTCGATACCGAAACCACCGGCCTGTTCCCAATTATGCATCGGCTGGTCGAAGTCGGCGCTATCCGCTTTGGACTGGACGGCCGGGAGCTTACCACCTTCCAAACGCTCATCAACCCTGAAATTCCCATTCCCCCAGACGTTCAGCAAGTTCATGGCATCACCGATCGCATGGTCCGCGGGAAACCGACTACCGAACACGTCCTCCCACAGTTCATCGAGTTTCTTGGTGAGTCTGATACCATCCTTTTGGCGCACAATGCTCTGTTTGACCTTGGCTTTCTGGCCATGGCCTCGACACGATTGGGAATGGCGTTTCCACCGCATAAACTATTTGACACGCTGGATATGACACGCCGGCTCTATCCGACATGGCCGAGCCATAGTCTCGAGAATATAGCCGGCAGGTTGAAAGTTGCGGGAGGAGCTGAACACCGTGCCCTGCCCGATGCCCGGTTGGTCAAAGATATTTTTCTGGCGATGTTGAAAGATATACCCACCGTCAAAACCATCGCTGATGTGATGCGCGTATCACAGCCCCTCAGGTTCGCTGATGCCCCGGTCTGCACCATTGAGCCCCCGGTAGGGCTCGAGGCTCTGGCATTGGCAATGACCGAACGATGCGCATTGACGATAGTGTACGAACACGGATGGGGACCGCCGAAACCACGCATGATTACGCCCCGTCTGATGCTGGAGGTCCAGGGGGTGGCATATGTGATCGCGCACTGCCATCGGAGCCATGCGGAAAGGACCTTCCGGTTGGATCGCATCCGGGAGTGTTGGCTTCCCGAATAGGGACTCGAGGCCCGCCCACCTTGGCCCCCAGGATCCCATGCCCTCGACCCTGGCTCGCCCTCTCTGTCACCGCTCCTTCAGGCAAGCCTCTTCCCGATTCGCGTTGACACCTCCTCTTCACCCCGGGACACTCAGCACCGCCGTCCGACGCCTGTGTAGATTGTACCTTCCTGATACCGTCATGCCCAGGAGGTCCGCTCATGCACGACGCTTCGACATCGTCGATGTTCCCTCTGGTCATGATACGCCTCTCGAGATCAGCCCGGTTGGTCATCAGGCGTCAACGCCTCATCCGTGTCTGACCCCTCCCGTCGGGGAGGGATCGCCGCCCATCGCCCGCGCGCAGCACCCCTTGGCGAGGTCTCTCCGGCCCCTGGCTGCGCGGGGGATCCGAACAACCGCTCCACGACACGATCATCACCCAGAGGAGGGGAACGCCATGAAGTTCGTCGCGCTGTCTCTACCCGCCATTCCCGCCACGCCCAACGAGCGGCAGCAGCTCCGGCCGATCGGTCACCGGACGGACCGGTGGCAGCAGATGATCGCGGAGAATGTGACACTCGCGCAGATGCTGGATGACTATGGCTGGGAAGCCTATACCTTCCCGCAGCACGAGCTCCACACCGAGGGGCATGAGATCGGCTTCTCCATGGCCCTGGGGATGCACCTGCTCGATCAGACCAAGCGCATCAAGGTCGGGCCGATCGGCTACGTGCTCCCGACCTGGAGCCCCGTCCGCCTCGCGGTCGAAACGGCCTGGCTTGATCAGCTGAGCCAAGGCCGCACCATCGTCGGCTTCGCCCGGGGCTACCAGCATCGTTGGTTCAACCTGCACGGCCAAGTGCTCGGGGTACAAGTCGCCACCAGCACGGGGGACGCGCAGGATCAGACCAACCGGCGGGTCTTCGAAGAGGTCTACCGCATCCTCAAGTTATGCTGGGGGGACGAGGCCTTTGCGTACGACGGCGAGTTCTACAAGATCCCCTACCCCGCCGACGGGTGCCCGTGGCCGGCCGTCGAGATGACCAAAACGATGGGCGCGCCCGGGGAGATGGGCGACGACAACCTGCTGCACAAGGTCTCGGTCGTCCCCAAACCCTACCAGAAGCCCCACCCGAAGCTCTTTCAGGCGTTCTCGTTGAGTGAGGCCACGGCCCGGTGGTGCGCGCGGGAGGGCCTCACGCCCGTGATGCTCATCTCGCACCCAGAGTCCGCCCGCCGCAATGCGGAAGCCCACTTCGAGGCGGCGCACCAGGCCGGACGGAGGGATGTGAAGGCACCCGGCGATGACATGGGTGGCCTGCGGCAGATCTATCTCGCCAATTCACGGGCGGAGGCGCTGGCGCTCGCGGATCAGGGCATCCCCGGCTATGGCTGGCGCACCTTCTGGGGCCACTACGGCTTCTATGAAGCCTTCCGCCTACCGGGCCAGGAGGGTGACATCCCCTGGACGCTTGACGCGATGGAGCGAGCGCATTACCTGTACGCCGGGACGGTGGACGATATTAAACGGAAGCTTGAGGAGATGGTCAAGGCCTGTAATCCCACCTACCTCGTCTGGTGGATCGAGCAGGGCTTTCTGCCGTTGGCCGTCGTGCAGCGGCAGTTGGAGCTCTTCTCGGAGAAGATCATGCCGGAGTTCGTGGGGTAAGCTGGCCATCGCCAGGAACAACCGTCGCCTGCCCCACGCCGGCGGCTGCCACGACCGTGCACGGCGACTGCCCCGTCACCGACCAGGACGGCGACCACACCTCTGTGGTCTGGCGGTGTAAGGGCCAGCCTGACAGTGACGGGGAGTTCCGTGGAGGGGTGGGACCGAGAAGTCCGTGGGGCTGAAGGGCCAGATGAGCTGCGCTGGCATCTCCATGGCGCCGACCGCTTTAGAGTGTTCCGTGTTGAAGGGCAGATGGGAGGTGCGCTGAGTGGCTACACCAGCAGCCGTCCGGGTCCACGATGATCCGCTGACATCTCTGGACTACGGCCATTGGCTTGACTCCTGAGCCGCGCCGTTGAGGGTTGTGGCCATCTCACGGCGGAGCTCCCGGATGGCTGCACTGATGCGTCGTGAACCGTACCTGGGGCGTGGCGCTGTACGCGCGACGCCGCGCCAGGATATGCCGGGGATGCTGCAGGCCGTGACTGAGGAGATGCTCGAGGCGCTCGTCGTGGCCGGCAACCCGGAGGAAGTCCACCGGCAGCTCGAGCCCTGGGCGGAGCTCTGTGACCTCGTGCTCCTCTATTGTCCCCCTTATTTGGAGCCGGCGGAGACGAAAGCCAATCACGAGGCCATGATCGCCGCCTTCGCAACGTAAGGGAGAGGCTGTGCTGGAGCATGAGTCCATGCGCCGGATCAGACCCGTGCTCGCGCCAAGAACGGGGGCACCAGGAAAGGACGGGCTTCACGGGGGAGGATCCTGCTGCGGCAAAGGTCTCCCACGCGATGCCCGATCCCGGGCCTCGCAGGGACACGCCGACAATCAT
>JBKPCR010000373.1:0-6426 GCA_046727435.1 bacterium
CCGCGTGTGTTGCCGGGGCATGAGGGGACGGCATATGTCGCCCCCAGTGACGAGCACGACGAGCAGGGGATCTTGATCAGCGACGAGTACACCAATCCAGCGATGCGCAAGGCCATGATGGAGAAGCGTATGCGCAAGGTAGATGGTATCCTGCGCGAACTGCCCGCCCCAGAGCTGTATGGCTCGGCCGATGCGGATGTGACGCTCGTCGGGTGGGGCTCGACGCAGGGCCTCATTCGCGAGGCCGTCGCCCTGCTGGTGGAAGAGGGCATCAGCGCCAACCATCTGCAGATCAAATATCTGGTGCCTTTCCATGCGGCCGAGGTGGAGGCCATTCTACAACGCTGCAAGTGTAAGATCGCTGTCGAACACAACTTCACCGGCCAGTTGGCCCGCCACATTCGCGCCGAGACCGGCATTAAGATGGATGAGAAGATTCTCAAATACGACGGGGAACCCCTTGAACCCCATCACATTGTTGAGCGCGTGAAGGAGGTGCTCCATGCCTACAGTCGTTGAACTGCCCGTAACAGCCTACAAAGGTCCTGTTGACCCCGATTGGTGTCCTGGCTGCGGCGACTTCGGGGTACTGCGTGGGCTGCAACGAGCCGCAGGAAAACTTGGGATTCAGCCCAAAGACCTGATGGTTGTCTCGGGCATCGGTTGCTCATCCAACCTGCCCGGATACATCCATGCCTATGGCTTCCATGGCTTGCATGGCCGGGCGGTAGCGCTTGCGACCGGGATGAAACTTGGCAACCCCGATCTGCACGTGGTAGTCACCGGTGGGGATGGCGATGGCTACGGCATCGGCATTGGTCATTTCATTCATGCCATGCGTCGGAATATGGACCTGACCTACATTGTGATGAATAACATGACCTATGGCTTGACCACAGGTCAGGCCTCCCCGACCACGCCGAAGACCACTGCGACGAAGTCCACCCCGGAAGGGAACATCGAAACCCCCATCAATCCATTGGCACTAGCTTTAGTATCCGGGGCGACGTTCATCGGCCGCGGCTATTCGGGGGAG
Source organism: bacterium (assembly GCA_046727435.1). GTDB lineage: Bacteria > Tectomicrobia > Entotheonellia > J063 > CAVPRW01 > CAVPRW01. Next base: position 1,037 of record JBKPCR010000373.1, read on the forward strand.
ATCAACCACCTGACCGACCTCATCGCCCAGGCGATCGAGCACAAGGGTTTTGCCCTCGTCGATGTGTTCAGTCCCTGCGTCACGTATATGAATATGTACCAGTTCTTCAAACCCCGTGTGTATAACGTCAACGAGACCGAATATGACTCGTCCGACTGGCACAAAGCCATGCCCAAGACGTATGAATGGGGAGAGAAGATCCCTCTTGGTGTGTTTTATCGCACCGAAGCTCCCACCTATCACGAGTTAGATTCATCATATAAGCATGGCTCCCCGGTCGCGCAGACGCTCGGGTTAACGGCTGAGCAGGGGCAAGTGTTGGTGAAGAGCTTCATGTAGACGACAGGGCTGAGGGCTGAGTCCTGAGTGCTGAGAATCGAGTTTTCTTTACTCAGCGCTCAGGATTTTTTTTCGAAGGGACCTGGACATGGGCGTTGAGGCCAAGTCGAAAGAGTTGGGGCTGGAACTCCCTCCGACTCCACGACCTGCCGCTAACTATATGGGAGCGGTGCAGACCGGCAATCTCTTGTTCATCTCCGGCCATGGACCGACGAAAGCCTGACCCGCTCCTCGCAGGGGCCGCCAGGGGAAGGGTATTTTGGCGGCCCCTATAGATTTGCTCACGACCTCCGGTGCGTCACAGCGAAGAGGTTTCATCGCGGCGTTCCTGCGATGTACGCCACCTCTAATCGAATGAATGCATGTGATAGGCTATCCCCTTCTGTACATCGACTCTATTCACATTTTCCATCGCGGGCTCAACAGGCGCGAATTCTCGCGAACCTCCACCCTCTGTCATCTGCAGGCGCTGATGCAAGAGGGAGCTTGCCGCCACTTCGTCCAGAAAGACATAATATCCCTCCTGCACTAAGGCTTGGGCGACCTCGTGCGCCTCCCGGCGGGCCTGGAAGGGGCCGATCCGCACCCGATGGTAACTCCCAAATGGACCCTCGCGTGTCGCGATGTAAACGGCAGAATAGGTGCCCTGCAACTGTTCCATTATCTCTTGCGCCTGTTCGATGTCGAGGAAGGCCCCCACCTGCACTTCATACATCACGGCATCACTGGCATCTCGGAGCTCGAACGCCTCTTCGGAAACGATGACCTGTACTTGTCCAACACCGCGATTTAACAAGCCGATGGCGTCAGCCGCAGCGCGCGACAGATCGATAATGCGTCGCCTCGTCTCCCAGAAGGGCCCGCGGTCATTGATCTTGACCTCGACGGCTTCGTTCGTCGCGAGATTGGTCACGATGACCTTCGTTCCTAGCGGTAAATTGCGGTGTGCAGCAGTGAGTTGCATCATCGAAAAGCGCTCACCACTGGCGGTTTCGCGCCCATGAAAACGGTTGCCATACCATGAGGCCATGCCCACCTGCCCATGATTGGAGACCCAACGATTGGCATCGGCATGCGGAGAGGACAAGACTAACACTTTACACGCAGCCACGACAGCGAATAAGAGCCGTTTTCGGTTCATATGCCACCCCCCGTATCGTCTTCGATCAACATGCAGCATATCCGCCTAGCATCGGTTCCAGATTGCCACGATCAATGAGCACTGCAACATTCAACGGTGACAGTGTTCTGCACCCCCGGGGGGGAACCTACGGCGCAGAATTCCAAGCGACAAGCCTACTCTGTACGGTTCTCCATTGTGCCGTGTGACGATCGAAGTTCCACAACCTGAGTGGCCGCGAGGCCGTCTCTGCGCTCTCCTCTATCAATGCCTGCGATGTCGCGCCCCTACCCTCATGTGCAACCCGTCGCTCACGAGTGGAGGCGCGTCCGTCGTCGTTGCACCAACCAGTCTTGGATGTCCTGTAAACCTCGGGTATTCAGCACCTGCTCGGCAGTGACCGCACCTTTGCGAGCGATACCCACCCCATAGGTCACATCGCGTAGTCCGTCGGGGCTGTGGGCATCAGGATTAATGCTCGTGAGGAGGCCTTGGGCATGAGCGGCGCGTAGATGACGCCAATCGAGATCAAGACGGTGTGGATTGGCGTTCAATTCGATAATGACGCCCAGACGCATGGCCTCCGCGATAATGGCCTCGATATCTAACGCATAACCCTCGCGTGCCAGCAACAAACGGCCGGTCAGATGGCCAATCATGGTGACGTAGGGATTGTGCATGGCCTTGATGATGCGCGCCGTCATCTCGGTTGGGGACATATTGAAGCGCGAGTGCACGGAGGCCACGACGAAGTCCATCTGACTCAAGAGGTCGTCGGGATAATCCAGCGAGCCATCGGAGAGGATGTCGACTTCACTCCCCTTCAGGATGGTGAGGCCGTTGGTCATCTCATTCACCCGATCGATGAGTCGATGCTGTTCGCGCACTCGATCGGGGTCGAGACCATTGGCATAGCGCGCCGACTGGCTGTGGTCGGAGAGTCCCAGATAGCGGTAGCCCAACCCTTGGGCGGTGCGCGCCATCTCTTCGATGGTCGCCATGCCATCGCTCCAGGTGGAATGCACATGGAACACGCCCTGGATATCGCGCTCATCGATCAGCCTCGGCAGTGCTCCGCGTGCAGCCGCCTCGACCTCTCCAAGGCCTTCGCGCAGTTCCGGAGGGATATAGCTTAGGCCTAGTGTGGCGAAGATCGCTTCCTCTTCGTGGCATGTAATCCGCTCATCGCCGCGTCTCAGTCCGTCTTGGTCGAGGATATAGCCGCGCTGCCTGGCGTGCACTTGAATAGCTGCGAGATAGGGCTGATTTCCGGTCAACGCGTGGAGGGCGAAGGGGAAGGCCACGTCGTCCACCAAGTGAATGTCAGCTTTCACGCCACCTTGCAAGCGAAGGCTCAGGCGGGAAGGCTCGCTGATGAGCACCTCCCCGACCAGCGGCCACTTGGCGACCGTTGTCCGCAGACGCTCCTCCTGTGAAGTACTGGCCACCAGCTCAACCTGCTCGACGATTTCCTGTCGGCGCCGCAAGCTGCCAGCCAGCGCCACCCGCGCCGTCAGCTCAGATGCGATGAGGGCATCGAACAGCCGCCGCGCCACCTGCATGGCTTCGTGGCACAGGTACTGGCCGCGATGTTGCTTCAGCTGGTCGATGCCTTTGAGGATGTTTTCCTGGGTCTTCCGCCCGAAACCCGGCAGATCCACTAGGCGGTTCTCATGGCAAGCGTATTCCAGCTCACCCACCGTGGCAATGCTGAGTTGGTCGTAGATGGCTTTGACTTTTTTCGGCCCCATGCCGGGGATTGTCAGTATCTCCAGCAAGCCTGCAGGGACCTGCTGTTTCAGGGTCTCATAGTAAGCCAAATGGCCAGTCGTCACTACCTCGCTGATCTTCTCCGCCAGTGCGGCGCCGATACCTTTGAGGCTTTGGAGTTTGCCGCTGCGCACGAGCTCCTGAAGCTGTGGGGTGTCGAGACCAGCAATAACGCGTGCCCCGGTGGTATAAGCCCGTGACTTGAAAGGACTCTCGCCCTGCAGCTCGAGCAAGGTGCTGATTTCTTCAAGGATGTGAACGATTTCCTGTTTATCCATATGATGCATCAAACCCTCACGCATCAGGACATGAGAAGACGATGCTTATGACGTGCTCAACGCGCATGCACTGCCAGACATGCATCAGCGTTCATCAGCGCAGGGAGCGCGTAGGCGTCGAGCTGGTGTTCTGGCCTCAGAGAGGCCTTCCGGCTGGCTTGGATCAGTCCATTGTGCCGGCATCGGTGCGACCGACGCACGAATGGCATGGCCGACATAGGTCACGGCGGCCACTCGCCTGTCGGCGACCTCTACCACGACGACCTGGCGTCGATACAGATCACCCTCAGCTTCATAGGCGTCAAGTTGGACCAGACTGACCAGATCGATGTTGAGGAGAAGGACACCGCGGACAATGGCGCCGGCTCTTGGGAGGATGAATGGGTACCCTAGGGGAGAGTTGACTCGCTCAAAGCCGCTGAGCTTTGCGTCCACCCGCTCGAATTGCTTACCAGTGAGGGCCGTGACGCGCTCCGGGTCTGTGAGGGTCCCATAGACAAACAGGTGGATCGGCTCCTGGCTTGGCATGCATCGTCCTCTTCCGATACACTACAGGTCTTAAGCGCCTGCTCGGGCCGATGAGACGGTTGAGAATAACCTATCTGCGCAGAAAGCTCAAGCTTTTTTTCTGCCGTGTGACCCCTAGCAAACCGGCTCATGCGGGCTCAAGCCTCCTCAGGAGCCAAAGCTGGCGGCCTCCCTCCCACCGAACGTGCTCGGCGACAAAGCCGCACTGCCGGTACAACGCCAGCGCACCTATAATGGTATGCTTCTCCAGCTTTCGTGTGGAGCCCGGGGAGTTTTCGGGCGGTCATAGCTACGGGGCCTAAGATGAGTCCCGCTGTCCCAAGCGCGATGTGAGCGAGTAAGATCGTGGCCGTTGCTGTCATAGCACACTTATCGGCGCTTCCCTTTGCGCGGGCATCCCTTGCAATACCTCCCCTTTTTCTTGTATGCCTTACAGCACGTATCCTTCCTGCTCATGGTTTCACTGCCTTCTCCCCAATTACGAAGGACGCCACCGGCAACAGCCGCGCGGCGTTGAGGATACACGCACGTGCCGATGTGACGGGTAGCAAGTCTGCTAGCCATGGATTGAGCCCAGCGCAGGCAGGACTCGCGCTTCTTCTGTCGCCCTCTCACACGACCCCAAGACCATAGGCACGCCCCCAGCCCAAACCAGCCGTGGTGCTGCTGCGGGGGCGATATTCGCAGCCGACCCAACCCGTGTACCCCAAATCATCGAGGAGGTCAAACAAATAGGGATAGTTGATTTCCCCTATGTCGGGTTCATGCCGGCCAGGATTCCCGGCAATTTGAATATGGCCAACCAGCGGCAGGTGTGTTTTTATCTCCTCCGCCAGATCACCCCGCATGACCTGACAATGGTAGAGGTCCATTTGCACAAACAGATTATCGCTGCCGACCCGCTCAATGAGCTGGCGGGCTTGCGCTATGGTCGTGAGAAAATAGCCAGGATTGTCGCGAGTATTGAGGGGCTCGATGAGTAAACGAACCCCGTGGGGCTTCAGCGTTTCAGCGCCCCAGCGCAGATTGCGCACATACACCGCCTCACAGTCTTGCCGCGCCACTCCTGTCGGAGGAGTGCCCGCCATAGCATGTAGACAGCGACAAGACAGCGCCCGGGCATACCTCAGGGCGTGCTCGACACACTCGGCAAACACCTCTTCTCGCCCCGGCAGAGCGGCGACTCCACGCTCACCCCGTGCCGGGTCTCCTGGCGGCAAGTTGCAGAGCGCCTGTTCAAGGCCGCATGCCTGCAGACGTGCGGCGATGTCTTCGGGCGGCGCTTCGTAGGGGAACCCATGCTCGACACCGCGGAAGCCGGCGCGCGCGGCTGCCTCAAAACGGTCGAAAAAACT
>JBKPCR010000374.1:0-4753 GCA_046727435.1 bacterium
CAGCAAGGCGCACCCGGTCACGACATAGATGGCTACGGGCACGATGAATTGGAACCACGGCTCACGTTGCGCCCAACCTTCGAACAGCCACATGGGCTCGACGAATGTTTGGGCGCTGATGGGAAACTCCCACGATCCAAAGGCACCCGACGCGGTGAGCGACAATGTCATCCAGGTCGTCTGGACCAACAGCCCTGCTTTCCCGAAGTATCCATAGAACCCCAGGACTGCCGCGACGGGAGCGGCAACTCCCGACGCCACGAAACCGAGAGATCGTGACGCCACCCAGGCGCGTTCGCGCAAGCGCCGACCACCGCGTGGAAAAGCGTAGGCGACGGGAATCGCCAGGGCTACTGCGCCAATCGCGCATAAGCCGAACTCCTGGCTGTAAAGCAGCGCGAGCGCGATCAATCCCCCACAAGCGAACAGCAGCTTGCCCCGAGGGGGCGCCGCGTTCTCCGCGTCCTTTCCAACGACGAGACAGGTCAGCACCACGGCCGCCATGGCCCCGAATATTCGAAGACAGTCCGCCCATCCGAAGGCGCTGTACCGATCGAAGGCCAAGAAGCATCGAAGAGGCGTGTAGAAGACGGCCGCATAAAAGAGGCCGACATAGAGAATCGGGCGGCGCCCAAAGAGCACGTACGCCGTGACCAGGAAAACCACGAGCCCGGCCAGATTGAGAACGAGGTGCGCGATTCTCACGTTCTCGACCGTGACGCCGAAGACGTAACAGTATGCAGCGATGAGATATTCGCGGAGGATGCCGTAGAAGGTGCCCGCGTCGGCACCAAGAAGACTGCCATGAAATGCGCTGTTCAACCACCCGAGGTGCTGCGCCTCGTGGCTAGCCATGTTGATCGACGGGAGATCACGCATGCTCCGGGGGATGATTCCGATCGCAGCGACGGACCACAGAGCCGGAATTACGAGAACCGTCGTCAAGCCACGAGGGGGGTCGCGGTGCCGCAGGGCCACGAACAGCGCCGAGCACGCAAGCCCGGCGGCCACAAACCATCCGACGCCGGGGCGACGACAGAATCCGAGAAGCGGCAGAAGCAGCAAGGGGAGGAAGTTGATGGCGACTCGTCTCATGCGCGGCCCATCCCCCGCTCGGCCCGCGAAGTATGTTGCGGCCAGGATCGCCACGATGAGCGCTGCGAGCGCGATCGGTCCCCGTCCTGCGGGAGCCATCGCCATCCACAGTCCCCATCCGAGGGCAATGGACTCGCAAACCAGCACGATGGAACCGGCAATGGCAGGGTTCGCCGAAAGCCGCTCGGACGCGCCAGTCGCTTCCGTCGAAAGCACGGTCGAGATGGCCAAGACTGCCGCCGCCAAGGCTCCGAGGAGGGGCGCGACGAGGCCTGCCCCTACCGTCACGCACGCCGCGACGGAGGCGGCCACGATTACACGCGTACGAGCCGACGCCCGTTGCAGAGCGAAACGCCAGAGCAGCATCCAGAGCAGCCCGAAAATGCCGGCTGCCGCGAGGCAAAGAAGATAGGTGACGAATTGACCCAGGTGAAACCCGCGGGGCCAGTCTGCGGAGATTTCGTATGTGACCGGCCGCCATTTGTCGGCGAGGCGCTGACCCAATGACGGAGCGAATCGCAGCGCGAACAGGAGTCCCCCGAGCGCGGACGAGCAGAGTCCACCCGCGACTGCGAATCTAGCACTCTCGTGCTGCGGAGCAGTCGTTCCGAAAGCGATCGACATCAAGTCCCAGCCGGCATGCGAAGTCGCACGACTTTACCACTCTCGGGTGTTCTGGGTGGCAACAGCGATCGACACTTTCGCCCTCGTGTCGCTGGCCAGCCGCTCCTACAACAACATACGGCGCTCTTACTCGAACCTCGAAATGGTCGACACGATCGATCAAACCGAGCATCGCTATTCGCGAGGCGGTGCGCTGGCGCAGCTGAAAGGGCGCCAGCACTTCACATGGTTGCGGCGTACCGGCCTGACCGCCTTCGCGCTTCGCGTCATGGCCAGTCTCGCCCTGGCATGGTTCCACCGCGAGCGAAGGCGGAAGACCGGGCCTACATCACCAGCACCCAGACGCCAGCCGCAAGCAGCAGCACACCGCTTGCCCGGGCGCCGTTGGCACCGCCAGTTTTTCAAAGACGGTCAGCGCCGCGATGACGGCGAGGTTCATCATGCCGCCGGCGAAGAGCAGCAGCATCAGCGCCCAGCAGCAGCCTACACAGTACGCGCCATGTTCCAGCCCCATGCGAAAAGCGCCCCCGGGCGGATAGATTGAACAAAGGCCCGTTTTCGAGAATGGGTGCCCCATCCAACGGTTCTCCACTGTTTCTGAAAACGGGTTTTACGTCATCGTTCGCGTGTTCGGGCCCGCAATTTTCCGCAACGCCGGGTATTGTATCACCGTTTTTTCCGGACTCGTTTCCGAGGGATCCTCTGTGCAGGCACACCGAGGTCGTGCGGCTCAATCCGGCGTTGGCGTCCTCAATTCAGGAGATCACGGCCTCAGGGGAAATAGGCGGGGCACGGGTAGGAAAACTGAGGCACTCCAGGATTCCGCGAATGGCCTCGCGCGAATGGATGGCGGCCATGATCCTCATGCGTCCACGACAGCGATCGCACTCGAGAACGTCCACTTCCCACACGCGTTTCATGAGCTCAGCTCAGGTATAGTTGCGTGGATGGCAACGACGGGGCAGGGACTTCTCGTCATGAGAGGATTGTTTGCCGGCGCTGCATCCATCATGAGCAACGGGATCCGCGGCGTCAAGTGCTGCTGCTGATGCCAGCGGAACGATCGACGACCGCCAACCGGCTGCCGGGGCCAGGATTCCGTGGTATCTGACCTGGTTGAACCTGGGCGGAGGAACCAAGCAGCGAGCTTGCCAACGAACTCCAGCCGTTCGAAGACGACATGCGTGGTGCCGTCGCGCCAACGATGCTTGGATGATACAGCAGCCGGCCATCCGGTAAAGCGGACAGGATGAACGAGAAGACTGAGTGAAATGTTTTCGTGTTTTCGATGTTTGGCAACTATTATCAAGCAGCCTGAATGACGTTCTGTTTGCTGGGTGCAAGCAATTCTGGATTGCACTTAGGTAATGCCCGGCGAATCGTAGGCGGGTTGGAAGCGTTGCGAGTTTAAGGAGATTCTATGGCTCGCTATTTTGTTGCCGGGGGGGCGGGCTTCATTGGCAGCCACCTGGTACAACAATTGCTCGAAGAGCAGGACGTTACGATAACCATCTTCGACAATTTCTCGTCGGGCCGAGAGTGGCACCTGGGCAGTGCATACAACAACCCGCGTGTGCGGGTTGTACGTGGAGACATTAAAGACCTTCCGTCGCTTACAGGGGCTATGCAGAGTCAAGATCATGTGTATCACCTTGCGTCGAACCCGGATATTGCTAGGGCTGCTACACAGCCTGACATCGATTTTTGGGAGGGCACTTACCTGACGCAGAACGTGCTGGAAGCAATGAGACAAAACGGCGTCCGGCGGTTGACCTATGCGTCTGGCAGCGGCATCTATGGCGATTCAGGCGACAAGCCCGTGTCCGAGGACTACGCCCCCCTGTTGCCCATATCCACTTATGGTGCCAGTAAGCTCGCGTGCGAGGCGTTGATATCAGCATATTGCCATATGTTTGGGTTGAATGCGCTCGTATTTCGGCTCGCGAATGTCGTCGGCGCGCATCAGACTCACGGAGTTGCCTACGACTTTGTGCGCCGACTGTTACGCGATCCATCGCACCTCTCAATATTGGGCGATGGTTACCAGAGCAAGTCGTATATATACGTAGATGATGTCATTGGCGCGATGCGTTATATAGGGAACGAGGAGTGGCAGGGCTTTGACTACTTCAATGTGGCCACCGAGGACTATGTTACGGTCCGTGAGATCGCTGATATGGTTGTGGATAGGCTCGGCCTGAGCAACGTAGCCTACAGTTTTACCGGCGGTAAGCGTGGCTGGAAGGGCGATGTGCCCATTGTTCGATTTGATACCGAAAAGATAAGGGTGCATGGCTGGCGCCACAAGCGCACTTCTGTGGAGGCTTTGCGTGATTCTATAGACTCAATGGTAGCTGATGCGCAAGAAGGGAAGTTTGACAGTGGAAACTGAACAGATGTCTAGAGGCTCGTATGATAGGAATGTGGTGGTAGAGTGGGATGATGCTCACCGGTACACTCCTGCGCCTAGACACAGACGGCGCATGATGTTACGCATCATCGCCGATCTGGACGTTCGGGACTGTCTGGACGCAGGTTGTGCACAACTCTACTTGTTGCAAGAAGTAGTTCGGCGCCACGGAATCGTCGGCTACGGCTGTGACATCTCCGACCAGGTGATTGCTAAGAACCAGAGACTGGCGCCCGATTGCAACTTCTTGACTATGGATCTATCACGCGAAACCTGGCCACACGGCCGACAATTCGATCTGGTAATTTGCTCCGAAGTGCTAGAACACATTCCTGACTGGCGCTCGGCGTTGAGCAACCTCGTGCGCATGAGCCGCAAATACCTGCTTATTACAGTGCCTGGCGGAAAGATCCGTCCGATTGACCGCATGGTTGGGCATAATTATCACTTCCAGGGACCAGAACTAGCATCAGAGCTTCAAGAGTTAGGGTGTGAGATCGTCCAGTTACGCAGGTGGGGCTTCCCTATTCATTCACTTTATAAGATACTAATCAACAAACTATCACCCGAGAAACTCTATGGTTCGTTTTCAGAGACCCACTACGGTTTCTTCAGGAGGTTGTT
>JBKPCR010000375.1:0-8481 GCA_046727435.1 bacterium
TAACAGGCCCATGCCGAGTTTTTCGATATCTTTGCGATCGAGGACTTCGCATTTCAGGTGACAGTCTTTGGCCATCTGGTGAGCCTGCTCGGCCAGGATGGTGGGGGTCATCTCATTGGACGGGTGATTGATCAACGAGCGCGCAAAATTGGCCGATTCCCCGAGAATGCGCCCGACCTCTGCCCCTTGCCGGACCACTTTCGCCTGCTCTCGATTGTTGGCGATGAGCGTTACGCTAGTCACATCCCGGCGGTCGTTCTCCTCAGTTTTGAACTTGTCAAACCGATACAGCGCCAGAATCATGCCCTCAGCCACTGCCTGAGCTGCCTCAGACAGTCCGATGGGCGCCTGTTCGGCACCCTCAAAGGTGGCAGCAAGGGTGCTGGCCCCTAGACCCCTGGCGTAATGCACCGCACTCCCGGCCGCTTGCCGCAATCCTTCAAGCGTCAATTTCGCGGGTTTTCCCAGGCCGATGAGTACCACCTTCTTGGCTTTCAGCTGTCCTTGGGTCTGCAAGATTGTCTGTTGTTTGGGTTTCCCGGTGAATTCGCCTTCCTGTCGCAGTACCGTGATCGCGCCATCCATGGCCTTGTCAATCATGGCCGCGGCGCCCTGTAGGGCGGCATCGCTCTCGTACAACATCAGAACGATTGCATCAACAGACTCTTTGTCGATTCCCCCCGCCTTAACTGTTACCTCCATGCCAGTCCTCCTCGTGCCAATGCAACAGCGTCGTGTCACTCCAGGCTAAGAACGCGACCTCGATATTGTTATGCCCCGAAACCAATCAGCGACCATTGCAGCTCATGCCCTGCTGAGCCCTGTTGGCGCAGCAAGATATCACCTGGGATAACGATTTGCAAATGTCCAATGTCCATGGTATGCGGCCTCAGGATGTTTCGTTCAGACCACCGGACCTGGCTGCCTGTCGGCGTTTGGACGGTTTGGGCGCTGGCGCAAGCTCTTTAGGGGATTCTTGCGGCACCAGAGCGAGCTGTTGCCCAGAGCTGCGACTCCGTGTTGCAGGCTCCATAGGAGCGATAGGAGCGCGGGATCTGGAGACATCAGTGTCGTTGCCACCCCGTTTCCGCCGTTTGCGACCCTTTAACGCATCGAGAGGTAGGCTGTCGACCTCAACAACTGGCACCGGTTGATTGCCAACCTTCACCATACCAGGTTTCCCAATGCGTGAAGGCTCCTCATCCAGCAGGGCACGAAAGAGCCCTCCAAGCTTGTTGTCCGTAGTCTCGATCTGAATGCTGTATGGCTGCGCGCGCGAACGCAACGCAAAGGCCACCGCGACCTTACCACGATCGCGGTGTTCAATACACTCGACGAGATATTCCCCATCGGCAATCAACTCGCGAATCACTTGGGCCACCACCACCAATCCCATGAGGCTCTCCCTTTATTTAATCCCCATCAATTTAAAAAGTTGAAGGCTCGATCATCAAACGCGATTTTCCGCTGCATAGGCTCTCAACACCATGAGTCATTGCCGACAATCCGGAAAACTCACCTGGCCGCAGGCGACACTCTACTGGACGGGTGACTGAGGAGCGCCTGAATCGGAGGGAAGTGGTTGCCCTGTGGAGACCCGAGGAGTCATGCCCTCTTCCGCATCGTGTGCTGGCAAGACAGGCTGCTCCTCGTCATATCCACAGGCAGGGCAGACTAACCCCTCGCAGCAAAAGTATGGGACGGTCAAGCCACACGCAGGGCATGCTGTCGTTGCCATGAGTCATCCTCCATGCTCCACGTGGAGCATCATGTGTCGTGACGAGTGTCCAGACTCCCATCAGACGACATCCTGGTCAGTTCCAGCGTCAGTTCCAGCTCAATCTTAGCCTACCAAAAGCGTATCGAACGTGCCCTTCCCTGTCAAGCACAAGAGCGAGGGTGAAATTCGTTTGTGTTTGGAGAGGAGGGGCGATACACTGGCACCATCGACCCGCACCTTAAGCCAGTGCCTCCGCTATGCCTGAGGCCCGGCGCTGTGAGCAACGGCAGAAGGCTGGCCTCGGCCATCCCTAACGCCAACCATCGGGGGGACCGTTTGATGGAACATCCTCACCCTGCTCCACATCGTCCGTTGATTATGGGCACTCAGCAAGCCGTCTCTACTGGCCATTACCTCGCCACGGTTGTCGCCATGCGCATCCTCGACCGGGGCGGAAATGCCGTCGATGCTGGGGTTGCCGCCGGTCTCTGCTTAGGCGTGCTGTATCCTGACATGGTCAGCGTCGCCGGAGTGGCCCCGATCATTTTTTATCACGCCGACCGCCAAGAGGTCACCACCATCAGTGGCCTGGGACGCTGGCCCCGTCGCGCCAGCGCTGAATATTTCCAGGAGCACTGTGGCGGTAAAATCCCCCATGGCCTCCTCCGCACCGTGATTCCTGCAGCCCCAGATGCCTGGATTACCGCCCTCGACAGGTACGGCACGATGTGCTTCGCCGACGTCGCGGAAGGCGCGATTGCCCTGTGTGAGGATGGCTATCCGGCGCATCGCTTGATGTGTGAGATCATCTCTGAGCATGCCAGTGAATACGCCGAGTGGGGCAGTTCTGCTGCTATCTTTCTCGCACGCGGGCGACCGCCGCACGAGGGCGAAAGGTTCTATCAAAAAGACCTCGGTCGCACGCTCCGGCTGATGGTGGCTGCCGAACATGCAAGGCGCTTTGCCGGGCGGACGGCGGCGCTGAATGCCGCCCGTGAAGAGTTTTATCAAGGGCAAATCGCCGACACCCTGATACGCTATCACGAGACTCATGGGGGGTTATTGACGCGTCAAGATTTGGCCGAATTTCGGGTACAGGTCGAACCTCCGGTGTCGACACGATTCCATGGCTATGAGGTGTATACCTGCGGTCCATGGTGTCAAGGCCCTATCCTGCCCCAGGTGCTAAATCTGTTGGAAGGCATTGACCTGGCTTCTATGGCACATAATAGCCCCGAGTATCTTCATCTCCTTGTCGAAGCCCTTAAGTTGGTCTATGCCGATCGCGAGCGCTATTATGGGGATCCGGAATTTGTCGACGTTCCGATCGACGGGCTGCTCTCCAAAGCCTATGCCAAGGAGCGCGCGCAGCAGATCGACTCCGAAAAGGCCCACCCCGAGATGCCCCCCTACGGCAATCCCTGGAGCTATAGCCACCAACCACGCGGCTGGCAGACGACCCCCAAGTCATCTTATACCGCGGTCGACGAGGGTCCTGAGTCCCTCGACACCAGCTATCTTTGCGTCGTCGATCGCTATGGCAACGTCTTCTCCGCCACCCCGAGTGATGGGTCTTCAAGTTCCCCGGTCATTCCGGGGCTCGGCTTCGTGGCGTCTTCGCGAGGGTCGCAATCCTGGGCTGATCCCGGCCATGCGAGTTCGGTCCAGCCCTGGAAGCGCCCGCGGCTGACCCCGAATCCGGCGCTAGTCCTCAAGGATGGCAAACCCTTTATGGCCCTTGGAACGCCGGGTGGCGATGTCCAGTGTCAGGCGATGCTGCAAGCCTTCTTGAATATCGTCTGCTTCGGGTGCGATCCGCAGCAGGCGGTGGAAGCCCCACGTGTGGCCTCGGCGAGCTTCCCGAACTCTTTCGAACCGCATGCCTACCACCCCGGCCAGTTGAATGTAGAGACCAGTATTCCCGCGGCAACGCGGGCGGACTTGGAACAGAAGGGGCACAAACTGCACCTATGGCCGGAGCGTGAGTGGCGGGCTGGGGCGGTGAGTGCCATCGTCATCGATGCCGACACAGGGGTGTTGAAAGCCGCAGCCGACCCGCGCCGCATGAACTATGCTTTAGCCTGGTGAGAGGAGAGGAAGACGGCGGTGGGTCTGCGCATCGAAGAGCAGGAGGCCAGACGGATCAAAGCGCAGGCCCACCGCCTCTCCGATGGTGATGGGTGTTTCATACGGAACCCTGGCGGTGACGACCTCAGGCGTGAGGTTGATATAGACGATTTTCATGCGATCGGCGATGCGGGGCTCGAAATGGCTTACCCGCCCTCGCACCGCACCGCTGTCGCTCAGAGAGGTCAAGTACACGTGCTCGGGGCGGATGCCGAGACGTAGCTCTTGCCCGGGCTCCAGGGAATGCCGGTGGCTGCTCAGGGCGACCTCCAGCTGGCCCTCTCCCACTAACTGCTGCCTGTCCGCGCCATAGCGACAGGCCAGTAGACTGATGGGTGGATCCCCAAGAAATCCCGCAACAAAGCTGTCATGAGGATCTTCGTACATCTCCCGAAAGGTTCCTACCTGTGCGATCTTCCCCTCACGCATGACGGCGATCCGGTCACCCATGGCGGTCGCTTCCTGCTGATCGTGGGTGACAAACACGGTGGTCACAGAGAACATCGCCAGGAGTTTTTTCACCTCGCGTCGGCTGCGCTCACGCAAGTGGGCGTCGAGATTTGAGAAGGGCTCATCGAGTAAGAACACCGTTGGCTCACGGCTGAGACAGCGTCCAACCGCCACCCGCTGCTGCTCACCGCCCGAGAGATGACGCGGAAAGCGCCCGAGCAGAGCACCGACGTCAAGCCTCAGAAGCTGTGCGGTCTGTCTGACCTTAGCGCTAATCTCCTGTGCCTGGCGCCGTCGCAAACGCCAGAAAAACCCCATGTTATCCTCCGCGGCCATGTGGGGGTAGAGGGCATAGTTCTGAAACACCATGCCGACGTGGCGGTCGCGTGGCGACTGACCATTCACCGGCTGTCCATCGAAGTAAAGGTCCCCCGATTCGGGTCGGACCAGGCCAGCGATCACACGCAAGAGCGTCGATTTCCCACATCCTGATGGTCCGACGACGCTCAATGTCTCTCCGTGCAAGATCGTCAGGGACAGATCATCCAGGACGATGGCACCCGCAGGCTTGGCCGGCCCCGGAGGAGAGTTGCGTGGTCCGTTGGAAGGACGAACGGTGCTCATCTGTTCCCTGAAGCGCAGTTGGGGCGCATGCAGGGTCATATCCGCACGAGTTTGATAATGCAGGGGATCAAAACGGGTCGTCACATGGTTCAGACGCACCATGACCATAATCCAAAGCTCCCGACCGCGTTCCGCAGGTCGCAGACCTGGACGCCAGATAAGAGATACCCCCTGTGCATGACAGACAGATGAACTGCAATCACAGCCGACTGGCCTGTGAGAGCCCACCGAGTCCAGCGCACGAGATATGTGATCGCCATACACAGGATTGTTCGAATGGTCTTGGAACCGTGCGCTCTGACAGCAAGCATACGGAGGAGAATGCCTCCTGTCAAATCCTCACTCTATGGCGGTGCGATGCTTACTTTTCGGTGCGAAACCTGCTACAATCGGTTCCAGCGCGTGTCAATCACGAGAGCAGTATTCATGTCCGAGCGGCTATCGGGCGACAGAGCCCTCTTACACACATCGATGGACGTATCATGGACCGCATAGCACCTGTCCATTGGAAGAGGCCGAGATCGGTTCACTGAGGCTCTCGAGATCGTCACACAGACCTGGACCAATGACAGCGTGAGTTATGAAGGCAAATATTACCGTATCAAGGATGTGGCAGTACACCCCAAACCGGTGCAGAAACCTCATCCTCCCATCCGTATCGCGACCAACAGCCCCGATACCTTTCCGCTGGTGGGGCGGTTAGGTTATCCGATGTTCAGTAGCCTCGTGGTGGTGCCGTTGCCGCGCTTTAGACAGGATATCGCGGTCTATTGCCAGACGTTTGATGAGGCAGGACACACGCGCACGGGGGAGGAGGTCGCCCTACTATTTCCCCTCTACGTGGCTGAAACCGAGGCGGAAGCCCAGACGGTGCCGCGCCAAAGTATCATGCACTATTTCGACGTCCTCAGCCGGCGCATGGTGGCGGGCGACGCGGATTTGGACGCAGCCACGTGCGAACGGAACAAGGAAATGCAGGCACGTTTGCAACGCTTGACCTTCGAAGAGGTGCGTGAGAACGTGGCCATCATCGGTACGCCAGCGCCCTGCATCGAGCGTATTCGCTGGCTCAAGCATGAGTTCCACCTCAGTGAATTGATCTGTTGGTTTAATCCTGGGGGTTTGATGCCCCATCAGGCAGTGCTCGCCTCGATGAGTCGCTTTGCGGCTCATATCATGCCGAATTTCCGATGAGCCTGTCTTTCGCAGGGTATAGAGGGCATATAAAGGGTATGACGATGCCAGTCATCAATCATCAAGAGATTCCAGAGATCGAGATGCGGCCAGGAATTCGTGGTCAGTTCCTGGCAAGTACGGAGTATGGAGCACGTGCAGTGTGTTTGCTCGTCAATACAGTATCCCCCGGTGCTGCTGCACCACTCCACAAGCACACTGTCGAGGAGACGATGTTGGTCCTAGAGGGGACGGTATGGGTGCGCATAGGCGACGAGCGCTACACGGTTGGTCCACAACATACCGTCATCATACCCGCTGAGACACCTCATGCCTGGGGCAATTCCGGCCCTGATGTGGCCAAGCTGTTGTGGGCTTTCGGTGGGCCCGACCCATTCCGGGATTCGACATACCTTGAGGGCACGCCGCCCGCCTATTCGACCCTTGACCCTGACAAGATATGAGATAATGTGCAGAAGCTCCTCGTCAGTCGTCGTACCCGGCTCCTTATCCCCTACTATGCACTAGACTAGGCGTCATTGCTGGGCAATGGCAGCCGCGATCATTGTGAATGACAGCAGCAGCTCCATAGCTCGCATGGCGCTCTAGCTTTTGATCCTTATTCCTACCAGCAAAGCCCCGTCACATCTTTGCAGCTCATTCATGCGCGCACATAACGGAGACATCGTGGGGGATCCCATGAGGATGGGAGACCTTAGTGCTGCGATACGCCTGCGGAGGGACGATGGGGACTGAAGAGTCCATATATGGGTGCCGAAGAGCATAGGGACATACGACCGATGCTTTCCCATAAACCAGATGGCAGCAAATCAGTACGGTAGTGGCAGCATCTAACGACGAGATCAATGCTACTATGATGTTATGCATGATCTTATCCTCAAGTTGTCCTCCTTGGTTTCCTGATTCTCGGGCCGATTCACATGGCTCCCGACGAGGACTCGAGGGTTCTAAAGGGAAACCCTATGGCAAAAATTAGTTTGATCTCATGGCGCCGCCGGGGAAAAAATTTCCCCGAGACAGAGGCCCAAGGGTGGGCTCGTGCACGGGAGCGAAGCATCGGCAGCGATCGGTGTGACGGGCGTATAGAAGGGCTGGACCTGCTGACAGCGGCACCGCCGGTCGAACTCTTCGAGTTTGATGAGGGCCATTTGATGGACAAACTGGACGCCTTGGCCTTATTGAACTCAAACAGTTTCCCTCATACAGTCGAAGAGACCTGCGATGCGTCTGCTAAGACATGCGTTAGCGTGGGCTTAACCGCTGGTCAGAGCTGTCTCCTTCACGCTCTCCCTGTACTTTCCGCGGCCTCCGAAGAATGTGCTTCGCATGCAGTCTTTCAACTGCGGAAATCTCAAGATCATCGAGGGACGACTTTACAATTCTCACCACAGGCAAAAGCAATCCCAGAGATGCTTTCTCTGAAAGAAGTATGCCGTCAGCTGAAAGTCGGTCGGCGCGCGATTATGCAACTGATTCGTCGACGAGACCTCCGTTGTTACCGTATCGCTCATCGATATCGCTTTGTCGTTGAAGACATAAATAACTATCTTGATCGCATAGCTATTTACTAAATCTCTGGGGAGATTGCCTGATGAGTTTACAAGAACGGTATTACACGTACTGGGGAATTTTGAAGCCATCATTTGATAATGTTCCTGATCCAGAAATGTATTTTGATCTCCATAGAAGTGTTGACAATGCAGTAGCGGAAACTATCTTCACTATAGAAGAAGGCAACGAATGTTTGGCTGTCATAGTTGCTGATGTAGGTCTCGGAAAGACGATGCCTCTTCGGGTAATTTTGGATTCACTCGAGCAAGAGAAGTATCGTCTAGCATTTGTGACAAACCCAGATATGACCTTTATTCAGCTACTTAAAGAAATGGTTGGCCAGTTGTCCGGAGCAGTATGTATTGAAAGTCGACGTGAACAGATCCTCGAAGCGTTCAACCAGTTCCTGTTCAAAACACAGGTTGAGGGAAAAAAGGTTTTGATCTTCATCGATGAAGCAAATGCGATGAAGCCATCGACACTCGAAAGCCTGAGGCTCTTGACCAACATGCAAGGGGACGATGAAAATCTCTTCACCATTATCCTGGCCGGTCAGCTTGAGTTGGCACGGCGTCTCGAGCATCCAAAACGTGCCAATTTGTTCCAGCGCATCGGCGTCTATTGTCACCTTAACAAAATCGAGAACCAGGATCTGATGCAAGATTACATCGAACATCGTCTTGAGCGCGCCGGCACCTCGCGACGTATCTTCACTGATGAGGCCTATGATGCCATTTGGGAATACTCTGAGCATGGAGTCCCGCGGTTGATCAATAAAATCGCTAAACTCGCTCTGAAGGCGGGTCAAACCCAGA
>JBKPCR010000376.1:0-7110 GCA_046727435.1 bacterium
TTGGAGGCATTGGCAAAGTGCTAAAATGTCCATGCGGGGCTTCCTCATAGGTTGAGAGTTGCAGTCGTGGTGGACGACAACTCTACGATAGATCTACGATGGAAGCCCCTTCAAGTGAGCGCATTTTGGCGAAGGTATTGACCAACGAAAAGGATAAATTCCTAAGCCTACTGCATGACCTGTGCTTGGGCATTCCTGAGCCACCTGCCACGAGAGGACGGCCGAAGATTCCCCTGGCGGATGCTCTGTTCTCCTCGTGTTTTAAGGTCTATTCAACCTTCTCAGGTCGCCGCTTCATGAGCGATTTACGAAGTGCCCAGGATCAGGGCTATATCAAGGCCCTACCGCACTACAACTCGATCTTCAATTATCTTGAAAATCCAATACTGACGCCGATTTTGCGTGGTCTAATCATCGAGAGCAGCTTGCCGCTCAAGGTCGTCGAAGCTGATTTTGCCGTCGATTCCTCGGGTTTCACCACCTCACGCTTTATCCGGTGGTTCGATCACAAGTATGGCGTGGTGCGACAGCAGCACGAATGGGTCAAGGTCCATCTGATGTGCGGCGTGAAAACCAACGTGGTCACGGCGGTTGAAATCCGGGAGAAGGATGCGAGCGATACGAAACTCCTCCCTGACCTCGTGAACACGACGGCGGCGCACTTCGACATGCGAGAAGTATCAGCGGATAAGGGCTACTCTAGCGTCAATAACGTGAATGTCATTGCTGAGCATGGGGCAAAACCGTATATTGCGTTCAAAAGCATCCATAGCGGTGCAGCGGGTGGGCTCTGGGAGAAGATGTTTCACTACTTCGCCTTCAACCGCCAAGAGTTCCTGGGGCACTATCACAAGCGGTCGAACGTCGAAAGCACCTTCAGCATGATCAAGGCAAAGTTCCGCGATCACGTGCGGAGCAAGACGGACGTGGCGATGACGAATGAAGTGCTCTGCAAGATCCTCTGTCACAATATTTGTTGCCTGATTCAAGCGATGTACGAGTTAGGCATTGAGCCGACGTTTTGGGAGAGCGATCATCTGAACGTTGTTCAGCGCTTCTGATGATTTCTGCTTCCCTTGAGGTTACACGGCCGTTATACTAACTATTTATGGATCATGCGGTACAGATCTGCTATCTGAAAGAACAAGCCTCCCTCGTCGCGCGTGGTGTCCGAGCCATCGCCCTTGTAGGGCATTGTGTAGCTGACGGTTTAGAAATGCTCAAGACAGCTACGACGATCGAGGCACAGATGGAACGGGGTAGCATTCCTTTTGTGGTGGACCGAGGGGACGGAGTTGCTGATTATGGCTATGCTGCCTCGCAGTGGGCAGTTGATCTCTATCAATGGGTAGTGTGTGCTGCAGATGATACGGTACCGTCCCTACAACGGCACCGTATCCTTGGGTTACTCTTCGGCTATTCTGTGGAAGCAATCCGTGAGTACGAAGAGCACATCAGCGGCCGACGCTTTCATATGTCTACCGCGTCGGCTGTGTTGGACGAACCAGCCGCCAATTCACAGCATCTCTGCAGCCCGAACAAGGGGGGAACTTATCCCCCCTGCTAAGGGCAATTTCCCGGCTGCAATGACAGTCTCCCCGGTAAATTCCTGATTGCTGGCAGATCAACCCTGTGTATGGCATTGGATCATCTCTCCTACCGTGGCTATGCTATACTCATGGGGGGCATGAGGGACCCATGGGCTCTTGCTGCATCTGTGCCGCTTGTATGAGCTTACGCCCTGCCTTCTGCTTGGCCTCTTGCTCTGCGACAGCAAAAGCAGGATAGCGGCGTCGCCAATGAGCGGGGAGAGATACATGTATATGAGCAGCCTTGGCAGCATCCGTGACACTTCCGGTCTCTGCGAGGCTTTCCAGATATATTACTTGGCGTGCGCTCCGCATTTCAGGCAGTGATCCCATACACATCAATATGCTATGACATGTCATGCCTTGTCAAGGTTCAATTGACGGCACAGAACTCGCCCCCACTCCACAAGTCTTTTTGGGCAGAATCCTCACTTGCCCAAGAAATCAGGTCAAATCGTCCTTTATTGGGCAAAGCCCCCTCCGGGAGAGGGTCGGGGTGAGGGAGGTCACTTCTTCGACAATCCTTAACAACACTGCTTCGAGATTCTTCAATACATCTGGATTGCTAAAGCGAAGCACATGAATACCGTGTTGTGCCAGGAATGCCATGCGGTCTTTATCGTTCTGTTGACCTTTGGTTGTGTAATGCTGCCCACCGTCAAGTTCTATACAGAGCTTGTAATCATGACAATAAAAATCGAGGATACAGGGACCAACAGGTTGTTGACGTCGGAACTTGAGGCTGAGCAGCTGGCGGCTGCGGAGGACGCTCCAGAGCAGCTTTTCTGCATCGGTCTGATTCTTCCGCAACTTGCGCGCGAAATCGAGAAATTCAGGGTCCAAAGGGGCTTTCATGCCGCCCTCACCCTAGCCCTCTCCCGGAGGGAGAGGGAACATTCGACGCTACCTTTGCATCGCCGCCTGCGCGAACTCGACGCTGACATGCTCGGCGTAGGGATAGCGTTTGCTGATAAACCCACCGCCGATAAGGATATCTTGCAGATAATTAAAGCCGCCTTCGCGCAGCAGCGGATCACGCGCCCAGGTATCTTGCGCCAGATAGCGCCTCACGGCCGGCGTGCGAACCTCCGGCTCAATATCGGGGAAGGATGGTGCGATGAGCCGAGAGATCTCCTCCGCCGAGTGCTGGGCGATCCACTGCTGTGCGTGATAAAAAGCCCTGGTGAAGCGATGCAGGACCTCGGCATGGCCAGCGGCATAAGCTGGCGCGGTGAGATAGGCGCTGAAGGGCAAGGCGCCCACCGCTTCCCCCTCAGAAGCGACCACCGAGCCCCGTCCGGTATGGACCAGGCGCTCGACCACTGGCTGTCCTTGCTCGATGTAGTCGGCCTCGCCGCGGAGGAACATCTCCACCGCCTGCGGCGTTGGCACGTCGGTGATGAGCTTGATGGCGCCGATGTCGATGCCATAATTACACAACACTTGCTGCAGACACAGCCAGGGTGTCTCCGCCTCAGCAAACAGGATGAAGCGGCTGCCCATCAGATCGGCCCACTGAAACCGCGGTTGCGGCCCGCGACCGAGCACAAAAAAGCCATCCCGATTATTTACCTGAATGATGCTGATGATCCGGTCGCGACTGCCTTTTTCAGCCAGATCCAAGCCCCGAATGGGACCACTCAGGCCGAGGTCGGCCCCGCCCTTTAGGAGTGCATTGGCGAGCTCCCCACCGCTATTCGCCGTGGTTACCTCGACTCGCAGCTCTTCCTGCGCCAGAACTCCAAGATGCATGGCGACGAAGTGCGGCGTGTAAAAGAGCGAGTGAAACCGTAGGATGATGCGCACAGTATCCATAGGGTTTTTGAAGTCCTTTCACACCGGAGCGACTTCGACCATCGCATCGAAGACAGCCTGGCCCGCGGAGAAGGGAAAGATATCCATGGCCTCATCTGGAATCGCCGGGGCCCCCGATGTCAACCGGTTCAGTCCCTCCCAACCATCGCGCATCCACACCGTCCCGGATGGCGTGCGTTCCGTGACCTGGGCATAGGCCCGAAACTCGCCGCGGTCGTTATAGATGCGAATCGGTCCGCCGTCCTGCAGACCGCGGTTGGCGGCATCGAGCGGGGAGATCCACAGACGCGGCACGGGATCGAGCATGGCCAGCGAGGGCAGGGCACGCCCATGGTCGTAAAAGCTATGAAAGTGCGTCAGCGTGCGACCCTGACACAACGTCAATGGATACGGCGAGTGGGGTAAGTTCTCATGCACTGGCAGCGGTGGCAGACCGAGATCCCGGGCGTGCTCAGAGTAAAATTCCACCTTGCCCGATGGGGTATGGTAGCGGTGGTCGGGGTAGGCCACGTGCGAAATGTTCATGGCCCTGATCCCGCCTTCAGCGCGCAGGTCGGCTACCGTAGTATAGCCAGTCGAGGGATGGGCGAGGATGGCGTCGATCATCTCTTCCTCCGTCTTCCAGGGGAAGAACTCCGCGACGCCAAGGCGGTCGGCGAGGGCGCGCAACACCTCGGTCAAGGAGCGTGTTTCTCCCGGTGGTTCAAGGGCCGGCTCCATGAGGTAGAGATGCGTATTGGTCATCTTGCAGCCCAGCTGCTCCAGCCAGGCGGTGCCGGGGAGCACCACGTCGGCGAAGCGGCGCGCCGTCCCATTCATGAACAGGTCGTGGCTGACGACGAGGTCCGTCCCGGCAAGGCCGGCTGCCAGACGCTCAGCATCGGCAAACGATGACAGCATATCTGTGCCCAGCAGCAGCATAGCGCGTACACGGCCGTCGACGAGCGCCTCGAGCATGCGCGACATCTGGTTCGGGATGTAAACGCCTGAGGGACGGGGGGTCGTCGGAACAATACTCGCCAGTGCCTGGTCGTGGCTAGTGCTGCCATGCCGGGGCCCGAGTCCACCGCCCGGAATCCCGAGGTTGCCGCTGAGAGCGGGCAGGCAGGCGACTGCACGTCCCCCCTGCCAGCCATTGGCACCTTTGTGCATGGAGCTGCCCCCGACGAGGATCATCGCCGGCCGCGTGGTAGCGTAGCGCCGGGCCAAGGCGACGATTTGCGCCGCGGGGATGCCGGTGATGTCAGTGGCCCACGTCGGTGTATAGTTTTTCACATGTGCTGCCAGCTCCTCGAATCCCACCGTATGCTGGACCACAAAGTCCCGCCTGTAGAGCTCTTCACCGATGACCACCTGCATCATCGCCAGGGCCAGGGCGGCGTCCGTGCCAGGCCGTATCTTGAGCACCTCGTCCGATTGCGCCGCAGCTTCCGTGTCGCGCACATCGATGGTGACAACATAGGCGCCACGGCGCTTGGCGGCGATGAGGTAACGAGCGGTGTTGGGTTGACTGGCGAGATTGGCCCCCCACAGGATGATAAGATCGGCGTGTTGCCCCATATCCTCCTTGGTGTTGCTCTCAAGGATGCCCGTCAGCCCAAGGCCAAAGGCGCCCAGTCCCCAGCAAATCATCGTCGGATTCCACTGCTGGCAGCCATAGAGATGAGCGAAGCGGCGCATGAGCTGGCCGCCGATACGCGTGCCATAGTTGGTTGCCGAGTTGCCATGCCCGGACCAGATCCCCACTGCCTCCCGACCGACCGCCTGCATGCGGGACACAACCAGGTCCAGCGCCTCATCCCAGCTCGCCTCGCGCCAGGCGTTCTCGGTGCGGCGGCTACGGATCAGCGGTCGCAGCAGCCGCTTAGGATTGTCGATGATCTCACGGGAGGCCTGCCCACGCACGCAGAGAAAGCCCTGGCTGTCTGGGTTGTCGTGATCGCCGCTGATCTTTAGGAGCTGTCCATCTTCGATCTCCACCAGCATGCCGCACAAGGTCGGATGACAGCTCATCGGGCACATGGTCCGCACTCTGCGACGTCCGCTCGCCTGCATGGGACTCTTCTCCTCTGATTGGCCACCTACTGAGCTTTACATCTTCCTCTGAGCCTCGCGCCATACTAAGGTGATGACAGGACAGTGTCAAGAACACTGCGGGAATCTCCTCGATCCAGATTTTCAAGAGGAGGTAGATCAAGGCAAGAGAGGCCCTGAGGATGCGCCGTTTCACGCTGGAGAAGGCTGTTAGATGACAGCCCTGGCGCCGGGTTTGTACTCGATATGATAGGTAAAGAGATCCTCGCCCGGATCTTGCCGCCGACGAGTGCCAATGAAGCCCCCTGGGGGAGGGCTGGTGGTTCAGCATCGCTGGGTGGTCGAGGCTTGGAGCCGCATCGACAACAAATGGCTCCACATCGCTGCTGGGTACGTGCGCGCATTAGGCTTGCGACATTGGCTCTATGCGGGCTATGAGTTGAAAGAGCTACTCCTGAGCGTCAGCTTCTCTCGGGTCCAACTCTACTCGAGTTTCGCGGGGGCAGCTAATAGTCGTGGGGCATATCGACTTATTGCGGTGGCCCACAAGCACGGGGAGTAGATAGTGGTACCCCCTGTCTGGGGCGTTCCTGCACGGTCTGGGCATCGGAGCGGCCGCAGCAGTCAACCTGACGACCGGCGGGCTGATCAACGGAGACCCATGGCCGTCATAAGCTCATGCCGGCATCACGCATCTCCTGTCAGGCAAGCGGCGATGCCCGCAGCGAGGCGCGCCGCCTGAGCATTGGAGGGCATAACGATGACGTCGTGTGCACGTAAGACATCGATCTGGGCTGAGCGTCTCTGCGGGTCTTGCTCAGTGCCGCAGACGCTGGCTACCACTGCAAGATGTCGGCCGCCGGCTCGGGCCTGATGAGTCGCCTGCTGAATGGCTGGGAGAAGTTCGCCCGCAGGATCGCGATGGGCCCCATAGCCGAGGATGACATCGAGCAGGATGATCGCTGTCGTAGGCTCCTGCGCGGCTCTGAGAATCCACTCGCGGCGTAGCGTACCGTCGATCATCGGATGCGGGCGTCCGAGGGTGAATTGATCCTCACCCAGATCGACTACGGAGTGTCCCTCCCCTCCCCCCTGCACACCGAGAGAGACCTTGGGTAACTTGGCTTGTAGCAGGCCCAGCGCCTCGTAGGCCAGCGTGCCCCCTGCATAGAGAGCGTGCACAAAGCGCTGGCCGGGTTGCATGGCGCGCACTGCCTCCCCAATGCAGCGCTCGATCTCTTCCCTGGACATGGTGAATTCGATTGGCGTCGCCCTCATGCCTCGGGTGAGTGCCACTGTACTCAGAGCCGCCTCTTCGAGGGTGGCTGCGGCATACCAGGACGCGCCTGCAGCGCAGATCAACCCCGAAAAATGCACGACACACGGCTTGCTTAGCTGTGCGAGTTGATTTTGTAAACGCTCCCAAGTGCTGGGCCCCGGCGGTTTGCCGAGCACGCCTATCACCTCGGTGGCAGGGTCTGCGGCCAAGATCTCAAGGGCGTGAGTCATCATCAGGCCGCCTACGT
Organism: bacterium; assembly: GCA_046727435.1. Taxonomy (GTDB): domain Bacteria; phylum Tectomicrobia; class Entotheonellia; order J063; family CAVPRW01; genus CAVPRW01. The sequence goes on from JBKPCR010000376.1 coordinate 6,965, forward strand.
CATCTCTGAGATCACGTCCGCCGACGCCGATGGCCTGCGAAACCCCTTCCCCGGCAGCCGCGATGAGACATGAAACCTCCTGTAGGCCGGTCCCGGATGCTGCAGCAAGTCCGACGCGACCGCGTGGCACAGCGTTGGCGAAGCCG
>JBKPCR010000377.1:0-10892 GCA_046727435.1 bacterium
ATCGCCGTCAGCGGCCCCCAATGGGCGAGATCGATGACGTCGAAGCAGCGGGGAAACTTGCCAAATGGATTCCAGCAGGTGACCAGTGCATCATCCTCATCGATCACCCAGCCTTCTCGACGGAAGAATTCGGCACACTCCACCCAGATCTGTGGCTCCCGAGCGGTGACCTGCACCTCCGCCTCGATATCGGGGAACAGCGCAGGCGAGGCGATGACCTGGTTATGAAGATGGGGCTGCGATGCTCCTGACTCAGGCCCCTGATTTTTGCGAATGAGCACCGAGCCCACGGTCTCGTTTGCATAGGCTAGGTGCACGATGCGGACATTGGCCTTTAACAAGGCGACAAATTGCTTGACGGGCAATGCCCCAGACCATTGGAGATCACGCAGAGACCGGGCATTCACCATAAAATGCCGGGCATCTTCGACGATCACATACGATTCGTTTCGGCCGCCGGTGCATTCCTCGGGAATGCGTGGAATGAGGTTCCGGAAGGCCCGAATCGCCCAATCGTCAGCCGCTACCCCGTCGGGGATGTCGCCGAGATCGAAGATCTCCCCATAGCTGACGCGGAACAGTTCCGCGGTCGTCTGATGCTCACGGCCCGGGCAAAAAAGGCAGCGCGCTTCCTCTTGCACCATCTGCATGACGAGGTCGGGACCCAACGGGCTCTGCGGCTCGGGTGGCCTGGGACGCGACGCACTGAACATCGGCCTTTGCCCGTGAAAAGCAAAAATCTTCTTATGGATGTTGTTGAAATACGTGTGGGTTCCGGTGAAAGGATTGCGGATCCAGACGACTTGACCGTTCACTCGTTGGTAGAGAACTGGCATACCCGCGACACTCACTTGGCAGCACACTGTGTCATCACAAGCGAATCGACGGAGTCCTTGACAGCGGTCGGGCCTTCCATAGATATTGAACGCTCACTCGATCGCTCCAGCGCAGAACGTGTACCATACGAACCATTATAGAATATAGAAATAGCCCCCACAACATGCAACCGCTTCTTGGGGGCAGTTGTGCCCATCTCCCGCCAAGGGTGAAGGCCGAGGGACAGACCAAACACCATGCATCACACCTGGCGGCCGAATCTCTCCGAGTTCCCCGAGCAACCAGGGGTCTATCTCTTTCGCAATGCCCGAGGTCGTGTGCTCTATGTGGGCAAGGCCTTGAATCTGCGCCGCCGCATCGCTTCCTACTTTCACCAGCGCCGCCGACAGCCACCCAGGCTCCGCCGCATGATCGGCCGCGCCCGTGCGGTGACGATGCATGAAACCGGCTCAGAGCTGGAGGCATTGCTCTTAGAGTCGCGCCTGATCAAGCAGGAGAGGCCCCCCTTTAATCAGTTATTAATCGCGTATGTCGCGTTGCCATTCGTCAAATTGACCCTCGGCGAGCCGTTCCCGCGTTTAGTGCTCACTCGTGAGTTGATCCCCGATGGCAGTCAATACCTCGGGCCATTCCCACGCGTCGAAATCGCTGCCGTGGTGCTCGCGGCGTTGCAGCGCCTCTTGCCCTTGCGCACCTGCGACGCCGCGGTTCTGCCAGGGGTGTTTCCGACGCCATGCGAAGCCTTTCATCTGAGAAAATGCGCCGCGCCGTGCGTCGGACCGCATGTCGCCGCCACCTACCACCAGTATGTGGAGGCACTACTGGCTCTGCTAGCGCGTGGCCATGCCGAAATTTTGCGGCGCCTCAGGGAAGAACGCCAGCAGGCTGCCGACGGCATGTTCTTTGAGCGGGCCGGCCATCTGCATACGTTATTAGCGGCTCTGGACGAGGCCACTATCGGTCAGCCACTGGCCCTGCTGCCTGTGGCGCTGCGGAATTTCGTGGGGATCTTCACCCGGGCCATGCCCCACACATACGAGATGTTTTGCATACGCCACGGGCTGTTCGCCGGCAGGTTTGTGTGCGGGGGGAAGCCGGACCATTGGCAGGCGGTAGAAACCTTTCTCACGCGCTGCTATGGGGCGACAGATGACGCACCACGAGCAGGCGAAGCGGTGGTGGATGAGCTACGCATTGTGGCGGGTTGGCTGCAACGCACGCGTGCACGAGCGCGCTGGGTCCACCTCGATGCGCCGATGAATGCAACGGCGGCGTTAGAAGCGGTGATGGGCGCGCTACCCTAGTGCCGGCAGCCAACATGGCAACGTCTGTTTACCAGTTGTGCCGGTCAATCATTGTCATATCTTGATGCATCCGCTGCTCGGCTCGTCGCAGCCGCCAGCTCCACAGCATCAGTGTCACACCGGCAAAGAGCAGGACGCTGGCCACCATATAAGCCAGGAGCTCCGGCCACACCAGAATTGCCAAGGCCACCAAGCTCAGGGCAATGCCCGGCGCCATCAGCAACCACCAGACGCCCCCCGTGCCATTGCCGGTAAACTGCTGACCATACCGCTGCATACGAATAAATATCGGGGAACGCGTGAACATGTTGGGCACCTCCTCTATCGTGCTTCCTCTGACGGGCACATAAAAAATCTTTGGCACTGAAATGTGGCCAGCGGCCCAGAGGTGATCTACTCCTCACACTCGTATTGCATCATTAGTATGGCACGAGCGCAGCCACTGTCAAGACTCAGGCCATGGATGTGTTGAGCCTTTCGCCTCGTGGGGGCATCCTGGCCCTCCTTGTGGTTGCCTCTCTGTACCGTTACGGGGCTCCGTAGGCGTACCTGAGTTCACCCATGTCCGCCTCTGACCACCAGCATACCGACTTGGCGTCATGTGCGCCCCGGTCTCGATCCATCTCGGGTCAAATCGACCTCCGTGCAAGAATGATAGCGGCTTTTATATTGACCTTTTAACAGGGTTTTGATAACTTCTAGGCCAACGTTTGGCACCTCAGTGCGGCCATAATGGGTGACTGAAGCGGAGTGCAGCTGCCGGTGGACGAAACGCGTCGGGAATATAACGAAACAACGTTGATCCGTGACCGGAAGCAGTACATTCGGCGGTCGATCCGCGCTGTGCGGCGAGGGTTGTCAGAGGCGGCACGGTTGGCGCACAGTCGCCGTGTCTGGGAGCGTGTGGCGGCCCTTCCCTGCTATCAGCACGCCCGGGTGGTGCTGGGCTACATGGCCTTTGATCACGAGGTGCTGACCGATGGTTTGATGCAACAGACCATGGCGTCGGGAAAGCAGCTGGTCTTGCCCATGGTGCTGGGTGATCGACAGGATATGGCGCTCTATGTTATCGAAGATCTTGGGTGTGATGTGGCACCCGGGTATCGTGGCATCCTTGAGCCCCAACCACAGCGCACACGCGCGGTGGCGCCGGAAACCCTCGAACTCGCGCTCATCCCTGGGGTAGCCTTCGATCTGCGGGGGGGACGCCTCGGGTTTGGCACCGGGTTCTACGATCGGTTACTCAGTCGACTGCCACAGGGCATCCCGACGGTGGGTCTGGCCTTCGATTTCCAGGTCATTCCGCGGCTACCGTCCCAACCTCATGACATGTTGCTGGAGGCGATTGTGACCGAGCATCGCATCATTTGGGGGACATCCTATACGCAGGGTGATGCAGCGGAAGGGGCCCGGTTCTCTCATGTGGCTGGGGAAAGGGGAGAGGGGTGAACAACCTTGGACGCAACCTTTATTCTCATGGTGGCTGGAGCGTTAGGACTGGGAGGCGGGGGCCTCCTGAGCGGATATCTGCTGCGGAAAGCAGGCGTTGAGCGCCAACGACGAACGGTTCAAGAAGAAGCGCAGCGCCTCCGAGACGAGGCCGTGAAGGATGCTGAGAGCAAGCGCAAAGAGGCGTTACTGGAGGCTAAAGAGCATTGGTTTCGCGCCAAAACGGAATTCGAGCAGGAAACTGAGGAGCGTCGGAAAGATCTGCAGAAATTCGAGCAGCGCATCGGTCAGCGCGAAAATAGCCTGGATCGGCGCACGGAAATGCTCGATCGGCGTGAGCGGGAACTGAGTCGTACGGAACGCCGCATCACAGAGCGGGAAGAGCACATCGCCGGCATGGAGATGCGCACGCAGCACATGCTTGATGAGGAGCTGCGGAAATTAGAGCATATCTCGGGCTTGACGACGACGGAGGCCAAAGACGAACTTCGACAACGTCTGCTATCGGAGGTCAAGCACGAAGCGGCTGAGGAAGCCCGCCGCATCTTAGAGGAAAGCCGAGAGAACGCCCGTAAGAAGGCGGCCGAGATCATCGTCTTGGCGATCGAGCGCTATGCGGCCGACCACGTGGCGGAATCGACGGTGTCGGTGGTTGATCTGCCCAACGATGAAATGAAAGGCCGCATCATCGGGCGGGAGGGGCGGAATATTCGCGCCCTGGAAGTGGCGACGGGAGTCGACCTGATCATCGATGACACGCCCGAGACCGTCCTGGTCTCGGCCTTTGATCCGATCCGACGTGAGATCGCGCGGCTGACGCTGGAGCGTCTCATCGCCGATGGCCGTATCCACCCCGCGCGTATCGAAGAGATGGTGGAGAAAGTTAAAAAAGAGATCGACGAGGTCACCTACCAGGCAGGCATCGATGCCGCCTATGAGGTGGGGATCACCGACATGCATCCCGACTTGCTGCGCATCCTCGGTCGCTTGCGCTATCGCACCAGCTATACCCAGAATGTCCTGCGGCATTCGGTCGAGGCGGCGATTTTGTGCGGCATCATGGCTGCCGAGCTGGGGGTCGATCAGCGTATCGCCAAGCGTGCCGGCCTGCTGCATGATATCGGCAAGGCGCTGGATCACCAGTTGGAGGGCACGCACATCTCGATCGGGGTCGATTTATTGAAGAAATATAACGAACCTGAGGCAGTGATCAACGCCATCGAAGCCCACCACGACGATGTCGAAGCGCGCTCGATCGAAGCCGTGCTGGTGCAAGCGGCCGATGCGCTATCGGCGGCGCGGCCCGGGGCTCGACGCGAAATGCTGCAGACCTATGTGCAGCGGCTCGCGAAAATGGAGGAGATCGCCGAGTCCTTCGAGGGGGTGGAAAGGACTTTCGCTATCCAGGCGGGGCGCGAGATCCGCGTCATCGTGACGCCGGATAAGGTGCAAGATTCCGAGGCGATTTTCCTGGCGCAAGATATCGCCAAAAAGATCGAGCGCGAATGCACCTACCCAGGCCACATCAAGGTCATTGTGGTGCGCGAGACCCGCGCCGTCGAATACGCCAAGTAAGCTGAGCATCGAGGCTGCAACCACAGATAGACCCAGATACACAGAGATGCTCTGTGGGCATCTCTGTGTATCTGGGGTTGCTGACTTCTGCGAAGGAACTAGGGGATGGACAAGCGCGGGAATGGTCACGTATGGGCCCTCGATCAAGCTGTCGACTGGCTCATCTCATCGCGCTATGTCATCGCTATGACCGGCGCTGGGGTGTCGGTAGAAAGCGGCATTCCGCCCTTCCGTGGGCCAGGCGGCCTGTGGACGAAGCATGGCGAACCGCCGATGGACGTCTACCAGCGTTTCTTGGCGGACCCGAAGGGCTATTGGGAAGAACGTCTGAAGGCGCCAAACGAAATCGTTCAGGCCCTGGCTCGGGCGCAACCTAACGCCGGACACTCCGCCATGGTCGAGCTGGAGCAGCTCGGCATCTTGCGCCATCTGATCACGCAGAACATCGACGATCTGCATCGTGCTGCCGGCCATCAAAAGCTGGCGGAGATTCATGGCAACGCCCAACTGCTGCGTTGCATTGGGTGCAGCCAGCGTTTCGCGAAGGACGCGATGGTCATCGTGCTCGACGACTTGCCCCCCCGTTGCCCGACTTGTCATGGCATCGTCAAAGCCGACACAGTGCACTTCGGGGAGCCTATCCCGCCGGAGGTGCTGGAAGTGTGCTTTCGCGAGACGCGCCACGCCGACTGCATGCTCGTGGCCGGTACGTCGGCGCTGGTATACCCTGCCGCCTCCTTTCCGCAGATGGTGAAGCAGCACGGCGGCGTTCTGATCGAAGTGAATCTCTACGACACCCCCCTCACCCCACTCGCCGACTGCTCCCTGCAGGGACCATTCGGGGAGATTCTGCCCACGCTTGTCGAGCAGGTACGCGCCAAACTTACCGCCTAGCAACCAACTAAAGCTTATCATTCCCATCTCTTCAGAGAGCTTGCCGTCCTTCCAAGTATGGGATAAGATTTGACCAAGCAAGGAGTGCGAACACCACGATCACGTGGCGCTTGGACGAGAAGTAGATTGCCACGATGAACGCCGCGGCGAGGAGGAGTGGATATGCACTGGCCCCCGCGGCGTAGAGCGCCGCAAGCCGTCGAGCCTGCCGCCGCGTCTCAGCAAGGAAAGGAGAGGGACGCCGGAGCGGCCTTGGCCCGCTCCGGCGTAATAGCGGTCAGCTCGATCTCTAATTCCCCTTGTGGTCCGTTGGGGAACAGTTGGTGGAGCTCTGGGTATACGGCGGCGGGTGGTGTCCTAATCCTGCGTTGCTGGGCAGCAAATCAGGGGAGTGACCCACCGCCGCAACTCACTTTTAGGACACTACCCATTCCTGCACTCACTTGATTTCCCGACGCCCCTTCGACTAACATAACAAACGATCCAGGCCCATTGGGGATCTAGGCAAGGAGGTGGGAGGTATGATCGAGGTAGAACAACTCAGCAAGACCTACGGGCCCATCAAAGCCATTGAGGACGTCTCATTCGCTGTGGAAAAGGGGGAAATTCTCGGGTTCCTCGGGCCAAACGGGGCGGGTAAGAGCACGACCATGCGCATTCTCACCTGCTTCATGCCGCCGACCAGCGGCACGGCACGCATCGCGGGCTACGATATCTTTAATGAGTCGCTGCAGGTGCGTCGCCGTCTCGGCTACGTGCCAGAGAATGCCCCACTCTACACCGACATGCCGGTGGTCAGCTTCCTCAAGTTCGCCGCGGAGGTGAAAGGTTTATCGCGCCGCGAACGTCTCCGACAGATCGGCCAGGTCATGGACGACTGCGGCATCAAGGATGTGCAGCATCGCTACATCGGCAAACTCTCCAAGGGTTATCGGCAGCGGGTGGCGCTCGCCCAGGCGCTACTGGGCAATCCAGATGTGCTCATCCTCGATGAGCCGACCATTGGACTTGACCCGCGCCAGATCATCGATATCCGTCAATTGATCAAGGGGCTCGCTGGCCAGAAAACCGTCATCCTCAGCACGCATATTCTGCCCGAGGTGAGCATGACCTGCCAGCGCGTCATCATCATCAACCGCGGACGGCTGGTGGCAGTTGATACCCCGGAAAACCTTACCACCAAGCTCCAGACCTCGTCACGTTTGCTCATTCGGGTCGAAGGCCCAGCGACGGAGGTCGTGCGGGCACTTGGGGCCGTTGCCGGTGTCCAAACGGTGAAGGAGGATGGCAGCGGTCCGGGCCAGATAGTGACCTGCATCATCGAATCCAAGAAAGATCGCGACGTGCGCAAGGATGTCGCGGCGACCGTCGTGCGCCAGAATTGGGGCTTGCTCGAACTGCGGCCGGTGGATTTGACGTTGGAGGACGTATTTGTGCGCCTCGTCACCGAGGAGAAGGAGAGCACGGCATGAGCAGTTTCTGGCCCATCTTCAAGAGGGAACTGCGGGCATACTTTGTTTCTCCCATCGCCTATGTCGTGATGGTGATGTTTCTGACGATCGCTGGCTATTTCTTCTACAGCAGTTTTGCGTTCTTCAATTTCATCGGGTTTCAGGCCATGAGCAACCCGATGATGGCCCGCAACCTCAATGTCACCGAAGGTGTGCTGCGCCCGTTATACGGCAACCTCGGGGTGGTCTTGCTGTTTATCATGCCACTCCTGACCATGCGACTGTTTGCGGAGGAGAAAAAGCAGGGGACCATCGAGCTGCTGCTGACCTACCCGGTGCGCGACCTGGCGGCTGTGCTGGCGAAATTTTCGGCCTGCCTGGCCGTGTATACCATCATGCTCGCCCTTACCGCCGTCTACCCGGTCCTGCTCATCATCTTCGCACAGCCGGAAGTCGGACCCATTCTGGCCGGGTATTTGGGCTTATTCCTGCTCGGGGCTGCCTTTATCGCCCTGGGGGCGCTGGCCTCGTCGCTCACCGAGAATCAGATCGTCGCCGCTGCCATCAGCTTTGGGTTTTTACTGTTCTTCTGGGTCATCGGCTGGTCGTCGCAGTTCGCCGGCAGCGGCATCGGATGGCTGCTTTCACATCTCTCCCTATTGGAACATTTCGATAGTTTTCCCAAGGGGATCATCGATACCAAAGATGTGATCTTCTACCTCAACTTTTTGGTGTTCTGTCTATTTCTGACCCTGCGCTCGCTTGAGTCGCATCACTGGAAGGGATAGCACCATGGCTGACGCACACCAGCGGGGGCGTTCTTGGGTCCAACGCCTCTTTGGCCGCAACCTGCGATTCGGAACCAACCTGCTGATCGCTGCCATCGCTGTGCTGGGGATTATTGCCTTGGTGGAGGCGATCTCCCTGCGCCATAGCCATCGCTTCGACCTGACCGCCAACAAGCGCTACTCATTATCGCCACAAAGCCAACAGCTCCTGGCGCAGCTCCCACAGACGGTGAAAGTGACAGCGTTTTACCAGGATACCCAGACGGGGCGGGAAGCAGCAAAGGACCTCCTGGATCAATACGCCTACTACGGCAAACAGTTTACCTACGAGTTCATCGATCCGGACCGCAACCCCGGCGTGGCCAAACGCTACGGCATCACGTCGTATGGCACGATTGTGCTGGAGAGTGGTGAAAAAGAGGAAAAGGTGCTGGTAGCCGATGAGGAGAACCTCACGAACGCCCTCTTGAAGGTTATTCGCGAGGGCAAAAAGGTGGTGTACTTCCTCGAAGGACATGGTGAGCACTCGATCAACAATACGGAGCGGGAGGGGTATTCTGAAGCCAAACGCGCCATCGAAAGCCAAAATTACGTGGTGAAATCGCTCAGCCTGCTCACCGAAGGTAAGCTGCCAGATGATGCCTCGATCGTGATCATTGCCGGCCCACGCAAGGACCTCCTCGAACCCGAACTGGCAGAGATCACACGCTTTATCGAGCGTGGCGGCAAAGTCATGTTCCTGGTTGATCCGGAGGGTCCCACGGGTCTGCCACCATATCTGGCGGACTATGGCATTCAGGTCGTGGAAGGGGTGGTGGTGGACCTGGTCAGCCGCCTCTTCGGGGCGGACTATCTGATGCCGGTGATCACCACCTTTGAGCAGCACCCTATCACCAAGAACTTCGAGGTGGCGTGCTTCTTCCCAGTAGCGCTGGAGGTGAAGACCACCGATAAAATGCCCGAGCGGGTGAGCGCTCAAGTCTTGGCCAAGACCAGCCCCAATAGCTGGCTCAAGCGTGACATGCAGGAACTCAAGGCGGAGTTACGCGGCGAAGGTCGTCCCCTCCTGAACGAGCGTCTCGATGAGAAGGGACCGGTGCCGGTGATCGCCGTGTCGACGGTGACACCTCGCCGCGAAGGTTCGACAGACAAAGATCCGAAAAAAGCACGCATTGTGGTATTCGGCGATTCGGATTTCGCCAGTAACAACTACCTCAACCTCTCCGGCAACCGCGACCTTTTCCTGAATACCGTGAGTTGGCTGGCGGAGGAGGAAAATCTCATCGCCATCCGGCCCAAGGAAGGTGGATCATTTTTCACCCCGGTAACGGCCACCCAAGAGCGGCTGATCTTCTGGCTATCGATGATCGTGCTGCCAGCAGTGGTCGTGGGGTCGGGTGTGGCAACCTACATGTGGAGGAGACAGAGCGGATGAGCTGGAAGACCACGCTGGGTCTCGTCGTCGTAGCCGCCCTCCTGGGTGGCTATTACTACTGGTACGAAGTCAAAGGTAGTGAGCAACGCAAGGCGGCGGAAGAGGTAGCGCAGCGCATCTTTCAACTCAAGAAAGACGCCATCGAAGCGGTGACGATCAGCCGCGGCCAAGAGATGATCAAGCTTGCCAAGGATGCCAACGAGGGCTGGACACTCATCGAGCCTGTGCGCACCAAAGCCGATCAACACACCGTGGATGAGGTCTTGGATGGCCTGGTCGAGGGCAAGCGCGACAAGGTGATCGCCGAGCAGGCCGCCGATGTGGCCGATTTTGGCTTGAAAGAGCCCGCTATTGTCGTGCAAGCCACCGTCAAAGACGCCGGTACCCCCATCATTCTGAACATCGGTGCCCGCACCCCTACGATGGGCGGCTATTACGCCCGCGAAGGGGAGCAGTCGAAGATCCTGATGGTGCCCAACAGCCTGTATAGCAAGTTCGACAAAACCGTCTTTAACCTGCGCGATAAGACCATTCTGGTCCTGGATCAGACGCAGGTCAAGCGGATCGAAGTGCAGCAAGGGGACCAGGTCATCGCCGTCGAATCGGAGGGGGACAAAGGCTGGAAGGTCGTGGCGCCCCTGGAGGCCAAAGCGGACAAAACCAAAGTGAACGACTTGATTAGCACCGTCAACGCTGCCAGAGTGAAGGAGTTCCTTGACGATGCCCCGCAGGATCTGGCGAAGTATGGCCTGAACCCACCACGCTGGCGCCTGACGTTCTTCATCGGTGATGACCGAGCCGAGAAAAGTCTACTGCTCGGCGACGAGGATACCGCGAAAAGCGGTCTCAACGCCAAGCGTGGCGCCATGGACAACGTGTTCCTGGTGGAAACCAAGCTACTTGAAAAACTCCCCAAAGAGCTGAGCGACTGGCGCGACCGCGCCCTGATGGTGGTCAAGCGGGACGACATGGAGCGGGTGGAGATCCGCGACGGCGACAGCAAGCTTGAAGTAGCATGCGTCGAAAACTGCGGCAAAATCCCCGACGACCGCTGGCAGCTCAAGCAACCGCTGGAGGCCAAGGCGGACGCGGTCAAAGTCCGAACCCTGCTGCGCAACCTCGAAGAGCTCAAGGCGAAATCCTTTATCAGTGAGGCAGC
>JBKPCR010000378.1:0-24934 GCA_046727435.1 bacterium
GAGGCGTCGCGGCGCGTCAATCCACGGCGGCTCGCATCTTCATGCCGACACCTTCCAGACCTTTGTGGACGCATACGCCCAGGGGTGCCCCGACAGCCTGCACATCTGGCTTTTGGAGGACTCCGGTGTGCACGCCGCCGATCGTTTCTGTTGGCCGGAGAACGTGTAGGCCCTATGGCTCCCGCCCGACGGCCCGGAGCTGGACCCGAGGGGGCGGGTTTGGCGTGACCTTCAGGACGACCTGGCCTGGCAGCAGTTCATCAGTGTGGATGCGCTACAAGACGACGTCGGCCAATTATTGCGGGGCTATGACGCGCCCACGCTGCAATCGCTCACGGGCTATGCCTACTTGGTAGAGGCAGTTAATACATTATGCTCATAACAAAGTCATATTAGCAATGCACGGATGTTCTCATCAAAGACATTGCTCATCCACATAAAAATGGGAAAATGTCGATGGCGGCGTGACGCCGACACCCGAGCAGATAGACCAGCACGAGAGGCACATGTCATCCTGCCAGAGGGAGCACGACCTCCGCCGAAAATGGCCCAGGCATAGCGGACCAGGTATGCGGTACAATGATCTTCGAAGGGATCCTCAGCTGCGGGACGAGTGTACGTGAACAGGAGTTGGTGCCGTTGGAACTTACTCCGAAAAACGAAGAGGCTTGTGCCGAGCACCTGGCGCCGCGAGACGAGCCGCTGGCGGCCTGCGACCGGCTGATCGCATTGCTCGAGCGCGCCCTCAGGCTCGAGCCGATCCATGCCGGTGCGCGGGATGACAGGATCCAGGCACCGATGACGCATTACATCGCTGCCCAGCTACGCATGCGCGTCCGCCCCGCACTCGTACCCGGCTGGCCAGCATACGACCCGGTCCACGTGGCGCTCTTTGGCGGTACTAACAGCGGTAAATCGACGGTGCTCAACCTCCTCGTGGCCCGCGCCGCCGCAGGCATGCATGCCACGGCACGCTTCAGCCAGCATCCGGAAGCGTACCACGCTGGCGCGCTGAATGACCGATGGCTGACCAGCGCTCCATCGCGCTTTTCCGACTATCACTGCTACCGCGACAGACATCCAACGCGGCAGTCCGATGACGACCTGACACGCCACGGCTACCGCCCCGCCTTCGCTATCCTCGACCTCGACCGTTTGGAAACTCCGGCGCTGGCCGAGCCCGCGGCGGCAGCAGTCTTCTGGGACGCTCCCGATTTCTCTACGGAGGAGGCGCAGGCCTATCTCGGCGCCGTGCTCGATGTGGTGGCGCTTGCCGACGTCGTCATTATGACGGTGACCGACGAATCCTACGCCGACGACCGCGGCACTGCGCTGCTCCGTATGCTGCAAGATTCCGGCGTGACGCTGCACGTAGTCGCGAACAAGCTCGCAGATGGCCGTGAACTCCTCCAGGACATCAAGGGTAAGCTGGCCGCCCATAAGCACGGCACGATGCTCAGCCTGCCGTTGGTCAAGGGCCGTACAGCGCAAGAACGTCTCGGGCACCTCATGGGCACAGCGGAAGCTGAGGCGCTGCGCCAGACCATCGCTTGCGATGTGGCCCGTGGATCGCAGCTGAAGCGCCAGATGCTGGCGGGTGCGGTCGATTTTCTCCAGCGCCGGCTGGGTGAGGTGTTACGCCCATTGGTCGCTGAGGTCGAGATGGCCAACGCCTGGGGACACATGGCCGAGCGCCTCACGCAGCGGGAGCTCCTGGAACGCTACCGCAGCGAGTATCTGGATGGTGAGCGCTACGAAGAGTTCGACCAGATACTCGTCCGTCTGATGGACCTGCTCGAAATCCCCGGCGTGGGACCCCTCCTCCGGTTGCTGAGCACGGCAGTGCGAACGCCGTTTCGCCTCGCGAGCAATGTTTTACGAAGCTTCTTGGGAGGCGTCAAGGGGCAGCCGACGCAGCCACCCGAGCAGGAAGTGCTAAATAGGCTGATCCAGCACTGGCTCGCGGCTTTGCGATCCGAAGCCCAGCTCCTGGCGAGCACTGCTTCTCACCCTGGCTGGGCCGACTTGGTGCGCCGGTTGGACAACCTCGACTTTTCTCGGCAGCTGGACCAGACGTTTGAGCACGCTTATGGTACCTACCGTCAGACTGTGAGCGAGGAAATCCAGCGCCGGGCCCAAGAGATCTATCACGCCATCGCGCAACGCCCCTGGCTCCTAAAGATCCTCCGAGGCACTAATCTGATCGTGGACGCCACGAGTATGATGCTCGTGATCAAATCGGGAGGGCTCAACTGGTCGGATGCCGTCCTCGGACCTCTCATCGCTGGACTTCGGCATGCGCTCCTGGAGGCCGGGCTGGACAAGTACCTGCAGACCCAGCAGCGTCTCCTCAAGCGTAAACAATGGGAGGCGATGCAGGAAGCCGTGGAGGAGCATCTGGCGCGACCGGTCCGTCACCTCTTCGTGGCGGCAGCTCGTGCTGAGGAACTGGACACCGCTCAGCGCGATGTGGCGCGGCTCAGCCAGGCAGCACGCCTTATAGCTCAGGGGGAATAAGCGATGGCCGAGGATCTGTCGAGGCAGGCGGTGGACACTGCATTAGCGCGTCTGCTGGAAACGGTCAAAACCCCCCGGGCGCTGCTGCTACGGGCAGAGGACCAAGTCGTGCTCGAGCAGGCGGTGGCGCGGACGCACGCGCAGCTGCGCAGCACCCCAGAGCCCATACTGACAGTAACGCTGGCGGGCGGCACGGGGGCTGGTAAGAGCACACTGATCAATGCACTGGCAGGGGCGGCGATCGCCGAAACCAGCCCGCGACGTCCCACCACGACAAGGTTTCACGTGTATCACCACCGCGACGTCACCTCGGGTGGCCTACCCGTGGAACTCGCCACTGAGGCGATGTTCGTCCCGCACGACCACGCGGCCCTGCGCTCCAAGGTGATTGTCGACACTCCCGACCTCGACAGCTTCGCCACCCACCACCGCGCGGCCTCCCGTGCTCTGCTGAAGGCTGCTGGGCTTGTACTGTATGTCTTCAGCCCGCAAAACTACCGCGACGAACGCACCTGGTCGGTGCTCCGCGAGGAGAAACGCTTTAGTGCCTGCGCAGTAGTCCTGAACAAAATAGACCTCGTGACACCCGAGGAACTCCAGGCGATCACTGACGACCTACGCCGCGTCTTGGCACGCCTCGGACTCCCGGATGTCCGCATGTTTCGTACCATCGCCACGGCGCATCTACCGGGGGAGCATGATCCAACACCGACGTGGGCGGCAGGCGCCGATGACCTGGTGGTGCTGCGCGCCTTTTTGGAGCGTGAGTTGCAGAGTAGCGACATCGCGCGCTTGCTCCATAAACAGCAGGCGCGGGTCTTTGCCCACCTGCAGGCCGAAATAGACCGAGTAGCACCGGCAAAGCTCCTAGAACAGCTCGATGAGGCGACGCTGGCCGTATCAGAGCGCATCGATCGTGCGGCCACTCGCCTCCATGGAGCGCTCGCCGACCAATTGGCGGTCGCGCAGATGGCCCTCGTCCCGCGCGCGACGCTCCGCCTCCACGAGCGTTTCTGGGGGCCCTTTCACACCTGGCTGGCGATCATTGATGTGTTGCGCTTCGGCCTCCCTGGCCTTGTGCGCCGTTTCTTCAATGACGTGCCACAGGGCGATCTCAGCCCGGTCGAGCCGCTCAGCATCCGCAGCAGGTCGACCGCCGCCGACCTGCTGCGCGACGAGGCAGACGCAGTGCAGAGTCTGCTCTATGCACGCGGGCTGCCGATCGATCGCTGGCGCACGGTCACCGCGCAGGCAGACGGCAGCCGGTTAATGGCCGACATCGCTACCACTCTTGAGGCCCACTTTGAAGCGGCCACCACGGCCTCGGCCGGCCGTGGTGGCGCCGTCGTGTGGATGATCAGCACCCTCGGCCGTCTCGTGCCTGCGGCGTTCGTGCTGATCGGTCTGTACGTGATGGGCCGCGATCTCCTGGCCGGCGACTATCTCGGGCTGCCGCTCCTCGGGCATCTCTTTGCCATGCTGACCCTCACCTTCATAGTCCTCCAAGGGGTTGCGAGCCTGTTCCTCCCCGCCGGCGGCCGGTGGCTTGGTCCGGACATTGGACACCAGGCGGTCCGTGAGGTGCTCAGCCGTACAGTGATCGGCTGGATGAGCGCCTACCGTACTGACCTAGAAGCCGACCTGGCCGATCTCCGTGCACCACTCGCGGCGCTGCAGTCCGCGCTCGTTGTCGGCCCAACAGCAGACGATCCGACACCAGGCGGATCGCTTCCTTAGAGACATGTGTGATGCGAAACGGTTCACCAAGCGACACAGGGCGGATCCTCACCGATACAGGTCTGCTCTCTCTCGACTAATGCCGCTTCCGCATGCTAGGTGGCGGAGGTATCACCTGCCCGTACGAGGATGGTCCAGCATCACCCTTGGCTTGATCTATCGGTGTGAGGATCGCTACCGGTCAGCGCGCGCTGGCGGAGGGGAGTCGAGAGCCGCGTCACCGCGGGGCAAGATCCCCTGTGAGCATGGAGGAACTCATGAACGAGGACACCGATATCCAGGCCGTGCAGCAGCTCTATAACGCGTTTGGCCAGGGGAACCTCGACACGATCCTGAACGCCCTAGCCGACGACGTCGAATGGCATCAGCCAGGCCCACCAACCAGGCCCTTGACGGCGAGTGGGGCATGGTGTTCATGCTCCGTGCGGGCCAGGTGGTGCGCTTGCGGGCCTATCACGACACCGCCGTGATAGTGACTGCCTTTCGCAGCCTGAGCACCTACCAGGTTTAACCGTGAGTCCTGGGGCTAACCCCCGCCACACATGAGGCTGCCATGTGGGCGACTCCTGTCGCCATGATCCCATGGCCGCGGGGCTCATGTCATTCTTCCCCTAGCCGCCCGCCTCCGAGAAGTGCCGCACCGCCACGAGATCGCCCTGAGCCTTGGGCATAACCTGCTCGATGGCGCAGTTCTGGGTGAGCGCGACGGTCACTGTCGTGCGTATCTTCTTTCTCTGGGGCCGGTCTGTTGACGAGAGCCGTCAGATTGTGCTCACGACCTGCCAGCGGTTGGGTCACGGATCCAGAAGGCATGGTCGCTCCGCCACAGAGTCGCAGTACCGGGGGAGCGCCGCGATGGCAGAGCCCGCCCCTGATCACCTTCACGTCCATCGTTGGCAGGCCTGTGCGCGTCGGGCGACGAGCAGTTGGTAGAGCCCGAGCAGAATCAGGGCTCCGATCAGCGCCATCACAAAACCCGCGCCCTCTCCAGGGCTATACAGTCCCATCGCCCGCCCGAGCCAGCCGCCGAGCAGCGCGCCCACAATGCCAAGCCCGATGGTGATGACAATCCCACCAGGATCGCGCCCTGGCATCGCCAGCTTGGCGAGGGCGCCGACAATCAACCCGAAAATAATCCAGCCTAGTACTACAACGAGACTTTTCCCAACTGACGGCATTGGGTGAGCCGTCGCTTCCGATGGGAGACATACGCCGCATGGTTCCGACGCGGCCAGTAGCCCACGCGGTTCAGCACTAGCGGGCTGTCAAACTCCCGCTTGGGCAGGACTCCGATCAGCAGCACCTGCACCTGGGGCAAGGTCAAGCCCGGCGCTTTTTTTGAATCTGCGCTGCCGCCAGACCCGAGTGTCGTGGGGTACTGCGGCAAAGTACCACACACCCAACCCCGCACTCCGGTCCCGCCAGTCGGCAGCGGGCCCAAAGGCTTCATCACAGGTGACCCAGCGACAGCGCAGGGGGTTCGCCTGCTGCACCGCGTGGATCATCTCCCACCCCAGCATCGGCTTGGTGGTGCACGTGACTTCCCTGGGTACCCCACAGCGGCGTCGACGCTCGGCATAGGTCGCCTCTGCCACCCACTCCTGCGGCACGTAGAGGCGGCGATTCAGCAGGGTCTAGCCTTGGCCGCTGGCATCGCCCAAGAAGACCCCCGCTTGACAGTTGGCGCGCTTCCCCACCTCCCCGCCGTACTGGCGTTTCACGCCTACCGATTCGAGTCCCTGTTTGGGAACATCGCTGCCGTCCAAGATCAACACCCCATCGGCCTCGCCCAGCTCGCGCTCCACCTCCTGCCAGTGACGGTGCAGGAGGGCCGTGTCGTCCCAGCTCCCCTCACTGATGAACGGTTGCATGGCACGCACCGCATGGGATGTTGCCCCCTCCAAGGCCAGGCCCAGGGGCTCGATCGACGTGCGGGGCAGCTCCAACAGCAAGCCCTGGAGGTCTTTGGCAGCCTGCTCCCGCTGCTCGCGGCGCTGGAACAGGGGGCTGTAGAGGGCGTGAGACGCGCGCAACGCCTCCACCAGGTCTGCCAGGTCACGGGCGGTCAAATCCATCACCGCTGTGGTGTCAATTGTCGGGTTCATCCTGCCCTTCTTCTCTGCAAGGGGTTGAGGACAGGCATGATACCATCAAGTAACGTCTCGTTGTAGTACTAGGTTAAGGCCTCGAACGCGGAATATGCCGGCTACTGCTGGACTGAAGGAGAACCGCATCTTCTTCTCAGAATGAAAGCGTCTCCCTATCTCTGCTTTATGCTTTTGGGCTGTCGAAGATTAAAGCATCTACTTCTTCATCATCTTTCTTCCAACCTGAAAGTGTCTGCTGCATCGCCCTCTCGATTTGAGACAGATTGGGTCGCCGTCTGCCTCTCTTGACGCCACCGAGGCCCTTCAATTTCGACGAGTACCCAGTGAGAATCACATTGGTACCACTATGGTATGAAACTTGCCCTTTAAGCTGACTGCTGCTCCCTCAGGTTGCGGATTGGTGAGGGTGGGTGCGAGTTTATGTGGTATGGGGTGAATCCGGGAGCGCCCCATGGTGCTTGTACCTATCCCTGCCAGTCCAGTTGGCAGGAGCCCGCCTCAGCGTATTAATGTCTACCGCAGGGGTTCGAGAGTGCAGCCGCTTGAGTGCTGCTACCGCCGATGGTGACAGGGAGTGTTATAACTTGTGAAGCCCGGGAGACGGTAACAGATGAGCAAACAAGTGCTGATTACAGGGGGAGCTGGGTTTATTGGCTCGCACCTGGCAGATGAGCTGCTGGGGCATGGTTACCGCGTCCGCGCCCTCGATCTGATAACTACGCAAGTTCATGGGCTGGAACGGCAGAGACCTCATTATCTCGATCCTGAGGTTGAGCTGATCATTGGCGATATTCGCGATCCAGTGATAGTGGGCTGCGCGCTTCAAGGGATCGACGCGGTTTATCATTTCGCGGCGGCCGTCGGTGTCGGGCAAAGCATGTATGAAATTGCTCACTATACAAGTACGAATAATCTTGGCACTGCGGTCCTGCTTGAAGCCCTTATTGAACACCCGGTTGAACAACTCATCGTGGCTTCGAGCATGAGCCTCTATGGGGAGGGGCTTTACCGTGCGCCCGATGGTACCATATCCGACGGGGTACAACGGCCGCCCACCCCATTCAAGGCTGGAACATGGGAAGTTCATGACGCCAAAGGCCAGCTTTTGACACCGGTTCCCACCCCCGAGACAAAGACGCCATCCCCCTCCTCTATTTATGCCCTTTCTAAGTTTGACCAGGAACAGCTATGCCTGACGATCGGCCGGGTATATGGAATACCAACGGTCGCCTTGCGTTTTTTCAATGTTTTTGGCCCGCGGCAAGCGCTTTCAAACCCGTATACCGGCGTGTTGGCCATCTTCACGTCACGCTTGCTGAGCGGGAAGCCCCCCCTGATCTATGAGGATGGCGATCAACGGCGTGACTTCGTCAGCGTTGCTGATGTCGTCCAAGCTTGCCGCTTGGCCTTGGAAGTGCCCGAGGCGGCGGGGCAGGTGTTCAACGTGGGCAGTGGCCGGCATTACACCGTGCGCACGATTGCTTGGCGTATAGCCGCATTACTAGGGAAAGAGCATATCCAGCCAGAAATCAGTGGTCGGTATCGGGCCGGCGACGTGCGGCATTGTTTTGCCGATATTACCTTAGCCCGCAAAGTACTCGGCTACGAACCACAAGTGGCGATGGACGATGGCCTGCAACAGTTTGCCTCGTGGGTAGAGAGCCAGATAAGCTTCGATCACGGTGCAGAGGCATATGCCGAACTTGAGGCGCGGGGGTTGACACGATGAGAGAAGAAGGAAACTTCGCCGGTAGGAGGCGCAAGCAGAGGCTAGGACCTCGCATGATGCATGCCGAGACATATAGTCAACCGTTCTTAGAGACCACTGCTGAGAAGATGATTGGGCTGGTCGAGTGGTTCAGGCCAGGAGAATACGAGCAGGTCGAGCGCGTCCTGGCGGATTGCAGGGTACTGAGAGTTAAGGCGCTACGGACTGCCGTATCATGGGCGGATTGGCATACTCGTGCGGGGCAGGCGTGGTATACTTGGTTGCTCCCCCATCTGGCCGCCGAGGTCAACCTGTTACCCTGCTTCCTTTATACGCCGCCTTCCCTAGGAGTAGAGCCCAAGACCGCTGCGCCACCTCGCAATCCCCAGGCCTATGCCGACTTCCTTGACCAGATGATAACGCTCTTTGGAGCATACTTTGAGTGGGTCGAGCTGTGGAATGAGCCTAACAATTTATTGGATTGGGATTGGCGACTGGACGCAAAGTGGCGGATCTTCAATGAGATGATCGGCCGCGCTGCCTACTGGGCACAGCACTGCGGGAAAAAGACGGTGCTCGCTGGCATGTGTCCAACGGATCCTCACTGGCTTGCCTTGATGTGCGAGCGTGGCGTGATGCAATATATCGACGTTGTGGGAGTGCATGGCTTCCCCGGCACCTGGGAGTTTGACTGGGTTGACTGGCCTGCGACCCTAGCCAAGGTTCGGGAGGTCCTAGATCGGTATGGGGTGAAGTCCCAAATATGGATCACCGAAACCGGCTATTCCACGTGGCGACACGACGAGCGTGGGCAATTGCAAGTCTTTGTCGAGGCCATCGCCGCGCCCGTGGACCGCATCTACTGGTACTCAGCCTACGATCTGCACCCAGATCTACCCCATCAGGAAGGCTTTCATGCCGATGAGCGCCATTATCATTTTGGCCTCAAATGCGCCGATGGCACGCCAAAATTGCTCTTTCGGCTGGCAGCGAATGCTGGGCTCGCAGCGCTGCACGACGTCTCCTGGCTCGGGGCCTCCCCAGCGCCGCGCCAGAAGAAAAGACGCCAGGTCTTGATTACCGGCGGTGCCGGATTTATCGGGGCGAGTGTGGCAGATCGTTTACTGAGTGCTGGCCACTCAGTGCTCGTCTTCGACAATTTATCCCGGCAGGGAGTGGACCAGAACTTGCGCTGGCTGCGCCAGCGGCATGGCGACCGGCTACAGGTCGAGGTGGCAGACATCCGCGATCGCTATGCCTTGCGCCGGGCCGTACGCTCGGCCGAACAAGTCTATCATTTTGCCGCCCAAGTGGCAGTGACCACAAGCCTGACCAATCCAGTCCTCGATTTCGAAGTCAATGCCTGCGGCACTTTTAACCTCCTTGAGGCGCTGCGTACTATGCACAATCCACCTCCTTTGGTGTTTACCTCCACCAACAAAGTCTATGGCAATCTCTGTAACATCAGCCTGACCAAGAATTGTACGCGCTATGAGCCGGAGGACTTGCTCATCAGTCGCTACGGTATTAATGAGGACTGTCCGCTGAATTTTCATAGCCCATATGGATGTTCCAAGGGCACGGCAGACCAATACATTCTAGACTATGCCCGCTCCTTTCCCATCCCGATGGTCGCGTTTCGCATGAGTTGTATTTATGGTCCTCATCAGTTCGGCACCGAAGACCAGGGTTGGGTGGCGCATTTCCTCATCCGAGCTCTGAAGGGGCAGCCCATCATGCTGTATGGGGACGGCATGCAAGTGCGGGATATCCTGTTCATCGATGATCTCATCGAGGCCTTGCTGTTAGCTCAAAAGCATATGCCAAAACTGTCAGGCCAGGCCTTCAATATCGGCGGCGGGCCGGCTCAGGCTATCAGTTTATTAGAGCTGATCGAACTCATCGCGGAACTGCATGGCGAGAACCCTGTTATCCATTTGGCGGATTGGCGCCCCGGTGATCAGCGCTACTACGTCTCTGATACGCGCAGGTTCCGTGAAGCGACGGGATGGGCGCCGCGGGTCAGCGTGCGTCAAGGGCTCAGGCTCCTCTATCAGTGGCTGATCGAGTCCCGTGGTCCGTTCGCTGTCTGTCGGGCAATTAGCGAGGTGGCGTCATGAAATACGCCCTGCTGAATCCTCATTGGAGCTTTGAGGGCAGCATCTATTTCGGTTGCCCTGAGCCGCACCTGCCGCTCGAATATGGGTATGCGAAAAGCCTGCTGGAACGACAAGGCCATGAGGTGTTGATCATCGATGGGCACCTGGATAACCTTACCAATCACGACATCGCCACGCATGTGGCGGCGTTTCAGCCGAATTTCACGGTGGTGACGACAGCACCAAGCTATCTGTTCTGGCGCTGTGCGCCGCCGGAGCTGCGGATCCCGAAGGCGCTTGTGCGCCAGCTCGATAGTAAGGCAGGCACCCTGGTCGCCATCGGTCCACACGCCTCAACCACTCCCACGACTACCCTGCGGAAACTTGGGGTGCAGGCGGTAGTGATGGGCGAACCGGAAGAAATCCTGCCGCAGCTCGCTGGGAAGAGCCGCGATGAGTGGCGTGAGATTGCCTCGCTGGGCTATCTGC
The DNA here is from genome assembly GCA_046727435.1 of bacterium. Classification (GTDB taxonomy): domain Bacteria; phylum Tectomicrobia; class Entotheonellia; order J063; family CAVPRW01; genus CAVPRW01. The sequence continues at coordinate 10,659 of JBKPCR010000378.1, forward strand.
ATAAGAGCGATGTATATCTGCAGGGCGCGCCCCATGCCTCCGATATGGCGACCCTGCCGGCGCTGGAGTGGCCAGGCGAGAGGATTCGACGCCATCAACATCACCACCACCGCTTCGATATCCCGCCCTGGGGGCCTGGAGCGGAGGTGGAAACGTCACGCGGATGCCCTTATCACTGTTCCTTTTGTGCCAAGGACAATTTCCGTAACCGTTATCGCCGGCGGCCACTGTCGGTCGTTCTCGACGAGATCGACGGCCTGCTCGCACAAGGTGTCGAATATCTCTATTTCATCGATGAGATTTTCCTCCCACATGCAGACCTGCTGGAAGCGCTGGCGGCGCGCCGGATAAGCATCGGCATCCAGACTCGGATTGACCTCTGGAACCAGGCTATGCTCGACCTCCTCGGCCGCGCCGGTTGTGTTTCCATGGAAGCAGGGGTGGAAAGCATCTCGCCGGAAGGACGCGCGCTCCTCGACAAACAGTGCAAATTATCGACCGATGAACTCGCCGAGCGCCTGATCTATGCGAAGAAATCCATCTCGTTTGTGCAGGCTAACCTGCTTGATGCCAAAGTGGACGATATGCGGGCCGTTGATGCCTGGAGGCGGCACCTGCAGCGCTATGGCGTCTGGGCCAATGCGCCTGTGCCTCTATTCCCCTATCCAGGCTCGCCGGATTATATCAGAAAATGGGGCCATCCGGATGAACAGGCATGGGAACGTGCGCATATTCATTATTTGATGGAGTATAAAGAATTTAGCGACATTCAGGAAGACCAACCGCTGCCGTTGTCACAACTCGAACGAGATCCGACGAGTCATGCCTAACACCTCTCCAAGCCTTAAACGTCTCTTGTTGACGGCTGACACTTTGGGTGGCGTCTGGACATACGCGCTAGAGCTTGCGCGCGTCCTCCAGCAGCATGGCGTCCAGGTAGTCCTCGCCACGATGGGTAGGCCACTCATGGCCTCCCAACGTGCGGAGATATGCAGCATTTCGGGTCTGACCGTGTGCGAAAGCTCTTTCAAGCTTGAATGGATGGAGGATCCCTGGTCAGATGTCGCCCGAGCTGGCGACTGGCTGCTGGGACTGGAGGAGGCCATCCAGCCGGACGTCGTCCACCTGAATAGTTATGTTCATGGGGCTTTGAGCTGGCGTAGCCCCACCCTGCTCGTCGGACACTCCTGTGTCTTGTCGTGGTGGACGGCCGTCAAGGGGGAGGCAGCTCCCCCGTCGTGGGAGCGCTACCGCTGCCTGGTGGCTTGCGGCCTCCAGTCCGCCGATCTGGTGCTGGCACCTACGCAGGCCATGCTTTCCGCGCTCGAGCGGCATTACGGCCGTTTGAGACGAAGCCATATTGTGCCGAATGGGCGGGACGCGATGCCCTTTCCTCCCACTGACAAGAAACCTTTCATCCTAGCCGTCGGACGCCTGTGGGATGAGGCAAAAAACATCGTGATGCTCGATAAGATCGCACCCGCCCTCACATGGCCAATCTACGTCGCCGGCGAAGAACGCCATCCGGTTAGAGGGCGAGTCCACTATCACTCGGTCAAGTCACTCGGACGCCTCAGCCCACCAATACTCACCTCCTGGTTGTCACAAGCGGCAATCTATGCATTACCGGCGCGCTACGAGCCCTTTGGGCTGTCCGTACTCGAGGCTGGACTTGCCGGATGCGCGCTCGTCCTCGGTGATATCCCGAGCCTGCGTGAGCTCTGGGACGGCGCAGCGCTCTTCATTCCCCCGGACGACGCCGACACGCTCCGTAGAACGCTCCAGACATTGAGCCAGGATCGCTCACAGCTGGCATGCCTCGCCGCCAGAGCGCGCCGGCGTGCCCTGCAATATACCCCAGCGCGTATGCTGATCGGCTACCTCGCGGCTTATGAAGAGATCTTACAAGCTCGACAGAGAGACTAAGGTATAAGCACAACGGGGCAGCGGACCAGCCGGCATAGCCCGGGCATGCCTTTGTCATCGACCGGTAACCTCATGCGGATCGTCCTGTTTTATCATTCACTCTTGTCTGACTGGAATCATGGGAATGCCCATTTCCTTCGTGGGATCGCTACGGAACTTTTAGCGCGCGGGCATGATGTGCGCTCCTATGAGCCGAGGAACGCCTGGAGCCTGCAGAATTTGCGTGCAGAGCAAGGCGAAGGGCCAATCGAGCAGTTCCACGCCATGTATCCGTGGTTAACGAGCTGGCAGTATGATCTGGGGACGCTTGACCTCAATCAGGCACTGGATGGGGCGGACTTGGTGCTCGTGCACGAGTGGAACGACCATGCGCTAGTACGATGTATCGGGGAACACCGAGCACGGGTAGGCGGCTATCGTCTGCTGTTCCATGATACTCACCATCGCTCAATCACCGATCCCGAGAGTATGGGTGCCTATGATCTCAGGCATTACGATGGAGTGTTGGCCTTCGGCGAGGTCGTACGCGATCTGTATCTGGCGCGCGCTTGGGCCAGGCGTGCTTGGACCTGGCATGAGGCGGCGGATACGCGCATTTTCCGGCCAATTGAAGGACTCGCGCGCCGGGGCGACCTGGTATGGATTGGCAATTGGGGCGACGACGAGCGCACGGCGGAATTATCCGAGTTTGTCTTCAATCCGGCGAAGTTCCTCGGATTGAAGGCTTGCGCTTATGGCGTGAGGTATCCGGCATGGGCACACGTTACCCTGGCTGGTGCCGGCATTACCTATGCCGGATGGCTGCCCAACTACGAGGTACCCCGCGTCTTCGCGCGCTTCAAAGTCACCGTACATGTGCCCCGTCGTCCCTATGTCCACCTCCTTCCCGGCATTCCAACGATTCGTCCGTTCGAAGCCCTGGCGTGCGGTATCCCCTTGCTGTCTTCGCCATGGGACGACACCGAGTCGCTCTTCACACCCGGCAAGGACTTTCTCGTAGCGCGAAATGGTGCGGAGATGCAGGTCCTCCTGAAGGCTCTCCTCCAGGATGAGGCGATGGCGCATGAGCTAGGCGGGCATGGGCGACAGACCATTCTCCGCCGGCATACGTGCGCCCATCGCGTCGACGAGCTATTGGCCATTTATGCCGAACTCGAAGGGGCTCGGCCGCAGGCAGGGGAGACCAGATGCGCCGCGGACTGACAATTGCCTTTTTCGGCTCAAGCCTGGTGTCTGCCTATTGGAATGGTGCGGCGACGTATTATCGCGGCATCATCCGGGCACTCCATGATTATGGGCATCAGATCACCTTCTACGAGCCGGATGCATACAATCGCCAGGCGCATCGCGATATCCCTGACCCCCCGTGGGCACGGGTCGTGGTATACTCCAGCGCCTCCGAGGAGGCCGTGTACCGGGTGCTTGAGGAGGCTCGTGGCGCTGATCTAATCATCAAGGCAAGCGGTGTGGGCATCTTTGACGCCCTCCTGGAGCGCGCAGTCATAGAGATGAGGCGAGTTGGAACACTCGCCGTTTTTTGGGACGTCGACGCCCCAGCGACGCTGGATCGAATCTCGCCAAACCATGACGATCCCTTCCGGCAGCTCATCTCACGCTATGATCTGGTTCTTACGTATGGCGGCGGCGAGCCGGTGGTGAAAGCTTATGCGGCCTTGGGCGCCAAGGCCTGCATCCCGATCTACAATGCCCTCGATCCGTCGACTCACCATCCAGTGGCCCCTGACGTGAGGTTTGCCGCTGATCTCGGCTTTCTGGGTAACCGCATGCCAGACCGCGAGGCACGGGTGGAGGAATTCTTGTTTCGCGCCGCCCGCGAGGCGCCGGAATGCCGCTTCCTGTTGGGGGGAAATGGCTGGGACAGCTGCCCCATGCCGCCGAATATTGCGTATATCGGGCATGTATATACGTACGATCATAATGCCTTCAACTGCTCCCCTCGAGTGATTTTGAATATCAACCGCGCCAGCATGGCACGCTACGGTTTTTCTCCTCCCACACGGATCTTCGAGGCGGCTGGCGTCGGGGCCTGTCTGATCACTGATGCCTGGGAAGGCATCGAATGCTTCCTTGAACCCGAACACGAGGTCATCATCGTCCATGATGGTGATGAGCTAGCCAAGCGACTGTGTGCACTCACTCCCGCTCGGGCGTGCACCATCGGCGCCGCTGCCCGTTGTCGTCTGCTAGCCGAGCACACATACAGACATCGGGCTGAGCAGCTTGCAGCTCTGCTAACGCCGTGAATAGGCCAGCATAAATGCGATCACAATTGCGCATAGTTATCCTTGGCTTGTCGATCACCTCATCCTGGGGCAATGGACATGCCACCACCTACAGAAGCTTGGTGCGCGAGCTTAGTGCCCGCAGTCATGAAGTTCTGTTCCTCGAACGCGACATGCCGTGGTATGCGGCCAATCGGGATCTATATACAATTCCCTCAGCGCGTATCGAGCTCTACTCAAGCCTGCAGCAGCTCAAAGATCGCTTCGCCGGTGATGTGCGCCAGGCCGACGTCGTGATCGTCGGCTCCTATGTGCCCGAGGGGGTCGCAGTCGGGGAGTGGGTGACGGCGACGTCGTGCGGCCTCACCGCTTTTTACGACATTGACACGCCGGTGACTCTTGCCAAGCTGGGGCGGGGTGACATTGAGTATCTCTCACCAGCCTTGATTCAACGCTATACTCTGTATCTGTCCTTCACTGGCGGCCCGACGTTAGAGCACCTCGAGCAGCGCTATGGGGCACGGCGGGCGCGGCCCCTCTACTGTGCCGTCGATCCTCACGTCTATTATCCGGAGCCTTCTGTGAAGCGTTGGGATCTCGGCTACCTGGGAACCTACAGTCCAGACCGACAGCCCGCGCTTGAGACCTTGTTCGTTGAGCCGGCGCGCTGCTGGCCACAAGGGCATTTTGTGGTTGCAGGGCCATTATTTCCCTCGACGCTCACGTGGCCAGCCAACGTGCAGCGCATCGAGCATCTACCCCCCGCCGAGCATCGTGCCTTTTACAATGCGCAACGCTTTACCCTAAATATTACGCGCGCCGATATGGTGCGTGCCGGGTATTCGCCCAGTATCCGTCTCTTCGAGGCCGCTGCCTGTGCGACGCCGATCATCAGCGACTATTGGCCAGGGTTAGACACCTTGTTTACGCCAGCTAAGGAAATCCTCGTCGCTGATGCACCGGAGAAAGCGATGCACTACTTGCGCGAGCTGCCCGAATCGGACCGTGCGGCCCTGGGTCGGCGAGCCCAAGCCCGTGTGTTAGGAGAGCATACCGCTGCCCACCGGGCAGCCGAGCTTGAAGCATACATCTGTGACTTGCAGCCATGACACGTGTGTGACAATTGGCTCAGGTCAAAGTAAGACGGCAAAGCTCCGGGGTGCCACAAGTTGCAGCACAGCGCCGAGGGAAGGTCAGCAGTTTCTCCCGTGTCGCCAATGCATCGGTCTTCTCACTTGAGCGAACCACCCCTATCCTACCCAAAATGGGCATCCCAAAAGCGCGCACCATCGAGAGGAGGATGGCCATGACGACGACCGTGATTGGTCTCTTTAACGATTTTTCCGAGGCGCAGCGTGTCATCCCCGCATTCGTGGCGCACGGTGTGCCGCGTGAGGCCATCAGCATCGTCGCGAATTGTGCGGCGACATCCGTCAGCGAGGCACTCGCCGTGGGGGCGTGGGGCGTGAACGTGGAGGTGGGAGCGGCGAGTCGGGGACATCCAGCCGCGTTGATCGAGCTTGGCGTCCCGGCGGACGAAGCCCAGCAGGATGCCGAGGGCATCGGCCGCGGAGGGGCCTTCGTGAGCGTCGCGGCGGCCGATTACCTGGTGGACCAGGCATCGGAACTCATGGGGCACTCGACGGCCGTTGAACTAGCGGTGTGGGCGGCGCCCTAGGAGACAATATACTATTGGGACGGCACCCCATTTTTTTGCCCTCTATCTCGATCTGGACGCCGACGAACCCCCCGATGAGGATGAATCGCTCGAAGACATCCACATCTCACGGCAGCGCTCGACGACCGCTACGTCGAAATTGAGCACTTGCATGGGGCGACCGGCGCGCGCCTCGCGGCGGCGAGCCATACCGCAGCCATTAACCAAATTGAGTCTATTGTGGCGCACGAAGGGATTGATTGTGATTTTGAGCGTCTCGATGGGTACTTGGTCGTCCCACCCGGGGCCTCGACTGATGTGCTTGAGCACGAGTGTGCCGCTGCCCAACGCGCCGGCTTACGCGAGGTGCGGCGCCTGTCGCGTGCGCCCCTGCCGTTCTTTGATACGGGCCCCTGCGTCCAGTTTCCCCGGCAAGCGCAATGTCACCCGCTCAAGTATCTGGCGGGCCTGGCCGGAAGCATCCAGGCAGGTGGGGGCCACATCTTCACTGAGACGCATGCGACCGAGATGACTGGGGGGGACTCTGGTCACGTGACCACTAGGACCGGCGCCACCATCGCCGCGGAGACCATTGTCGCCACGAATACGCCGATCAACAATCGTGTCATCCTGCATACCAAACAAGCCCCTTATCGGACCTACGTGATCGGGGTGTCGGTCCCCCGTGGGTCCTTACCCAAAGGGTTGTACTGGGACACATCTGATCCGTATCACTACGTGCGGGTCGCTCGCGTCCGTGAGCACAGCGATGACCTCCTGATTGTCGGCGGCGAGGACCACAAGACAGGGCAAGCCGAGGATACTGAGGAACGGTTCGCACGGTTGGAAGCCTGGACCCGCGACCGCTTTCCGATGGCCCTGCAGGTGGCATGTCGGTGGTCCGGGCAGGTCATGGAGCCGGTCGATGGGCTCGCCTTCATTGGACGCAATCCGATGGATGCACCGAATATCTACACGGCCACGGGCGACTCAGGCAATGGCATGACCCATAGCACCATCGCTGGGATGCTGCTGACGGCTCTGATTATGGGCCGTGACAACCCGTGGGCTATCCTCTATGATCCCAGCCGCAGGACCCTCCGCGCCCTCCAGGAGTTCGGCCGCGAAAATGTGAATGTGGCCCTTCAGTGAAGACACGGCGTGGATGACGGCTGGAGAGGTTGACACCGTCACCGCCATTCCTCTTGGCACTGGAGCCATTATGCGGCGCGGACTGAGGAAGGTGGCAATCTACCGCGATGAGGCGAATGCCGTCCATGCGTATACGGCGGAATGCCCGCATTTAGGCTGTGTGGTGGGATGGAATCCTACCGAACGTACATGGGATTGTCCGTGCCATGGGTCACGGTTCGATCCCCATGGCCATATCATGAACGGTCCCGCCAACATGGATCTGGCTCCTGCCAATCGTGAAGCTTAGGTCAGGGCGATGGTGCGCTTGCGTGTGGCCGAACATCTCAGTGTAGCAGGCGGGCTGGACCGCACCGGTCAACGCTGTCCATTAAGTCATCCTGCGGCTTCGCACAGGCAACCATCCGATCACATGCCTCTTGGTCCTCTTTCGACAACACTCGTCGAAACGGCATCCACCTGTGCCTCTCCTACTCGATCACCTGCCTGAAGGGCGTCATCTGGGGGCTTATCGATTCATCGCCACGAGAACTGGAAGGCCTATGGGAAAAAGCTCTGGAGTGAATATATCAACATATCATTGACATCGAGAGTGCAATCCCGCTCTGCTCCAGTGCGTCTCCAGTGTTGACCCACCTGTCCATACCTTGAAACTGGGTCATGACTGTTTCTATGATGAGTTTACGAGTTGCGATGCACCCTTAATGCAAGGGAGTCCAGCTCATAGGCCCCTGAGCGGAAGCGCCTGGGACTGTCTTTTTTGCTCTGATAGGTCATGTTGCACCACCGCTCTGCGAACCAAAAAGCCCTGGCACTCCCTGGGTTGCTGTTCGCCCGCCGGCGCATCGGGAGGGCTGACAACCAGAGGAGCACGCGTCTGCCACCACTGCCGACGGTGCGGGTGCAAGACTAAAACCTGCCGTAAGATCCCATGGCATCTCCAACACTGCGCCCGGTAAACCCGTTGCGCTCAACCTGCAGCCGAGATATTCTGACGGCTTATGCATAACCGAGAGCGCCTGCGGCACGGGAGGTGCAGCACAACCTCATATCCCCTGTAAGGCGCTAGGGTGAGACGGAGTCTATAGGGTTTCCTGCCCGAGCTCGTATCCACTCCCTCCCGTGCTAGTCATCGCTGCTCGACAGCCCTTCATCGTATATCTATGAGCAGAGACGTGAAAGGGACTTCTGCTGCGGGAGAATAAGTAGCCATGCCCCTCAACAATCACGATTTGCACGGTAATGTACCGGATGACGCGGACGTGGCGCTGCTGCTCATTGACGTCATTAACGATCTCGAGTTCGACGGCGGGGAGGCGTTGCTCACGCCAGCTCTTCCGATGGCGGAGCAGATCGCCACGCTGAAACGACAGGCCAAGCAGGCCAGCATCCCAGTAGTTTATGTGAACGATAACTTCGGGCGCTGGCAGTCGGATTTTGCCAAGCTACTCGCCCACTGTCTGGGCGATGGGGTGCGGGGACAACCGCTGGCGGAGCGATTACGACCTGAGCCTGACGATTATTTCGTGCTCAAGCCGAAGCACTCCGGGTTTTATGCTACCACCCTCGATCTTCTGCTCCGCTATCTCAAGGTCACCACAGTGATCCTCACCGGGCTAACCGGGGACATCTGTGTGCTCTTTACCGCTAATGACGCCTATATGCGAGACCTGCACTTAGTGGTCCCCGCCGATTGTGTCGCCTCCCAGGATCCCGACGAGAACCGGCATGCCCTGAGGCACATGGCCCGGGTGCTCAAGGCGGACATCCGGCCATCGACGGCGCTGAACCTCCACGCGCTCAAGCGCCAGGCGGGATAGTAAGGAGAGCGTTAAATTCTAGGGGGGACGAGCCTTCAGACGACGTGTAAACAGCTGCCGCGTCTGGGCATCCGGGATGACCGTGGTATAGCGCAGATAGACCATAGTGTTCTGGATATTGGCGTGCCCTAAGCGATCCTGCACGAAGGCCATATCAGTCCCGGCGTCGACCACATACACCGCGATGGCATGACGCAATGCATGAAAGCGCCTCTTCGCCTTGGCAATCCCAGCCTAATCCCCATACATCCGCATCAAGTCCCAGTTAGAGCGTCGTTCTGAGGGCAGGCCACGATGGATGTGATCTTCACTCATTGTGCACGGTTAGATGTGCATAGGAGGACGGTGAGGGTGTCCTGCGTGACGCCCGATCCCACGGGCCGGCGCTCGGACGGCTTCATGAAGCTGCAGGAGTTTGGCACCATGACGCGGCACTTGCTGGCCTAGTCTAACTGGCTGGCTGAAGTGGGGGCCACTCACGTTGCGAGGGAGAGCACTGGCAAGTATTGCCAAGCTACTGGTTGCGGCATGAGGCACGGGCATAGCACGGTTCGCCACGGCGGCGTATAGCAAGGGCACCTATCTGGCGGCCCTCTATCAGCACTTGGCTGCCCGCCGGGGCAAGAAACGAGCCATCGTGGCCGTCGCCCACTCTATTGTCATGAGTGCGTTCCATAGGCTGTCCCGCCACGAACCTTATCAGGAGCTGGGTCCAAACTACCTCGACGACCGGCGCCGTCACCAGCTTGTGGATCGACTGGCACGGCGGCTGGAGGGTTTGGGTTATGGTGTCAGCGTCGAACTTGTCCTTGCTCCAGTATAGCGAGAAAATTTTCAAGATAGTATCACTTTTGGTGCACGCCGGATGGGATGTTTGCCTGCCGCGGATGGGAGCTGTTGGAGGTGGCCCCTGGGGGATACATCCCACAGCACGGGACTGACGTCAGGCGTCTGCACGAGTCTCCCGACCTCAATGGGGGAAGCCGAAGCGCCCCTTCATGTCGTGGTCGCTGTGATTGCGCCAGCCGATCACCGGTTTGAACGTGTGCAGCTTGGCTGGCATCGTGAGCAGCGCATACACGCGATCCGGGTTGTACACCCGATGGCCCCCTCTCGCGATGACGATGGTCATACCGTGCAACGGCTTGCCCCGATGGGCCACCCACTCGACGAAGGTGAGTTGATCGACTGCGTTGGCGATATAGTTGTAAGACACCTGTGGGGCCTCAGACGCCCAACAGCCGAAGAGCGCTAGGTCGCCGAGGGAGAGCATCCGCAGCAGGTCCTCTGGGTTCGCGGCGATGAAGTATGCCTCTTGCCAGGCCACCATTTCGGTTCTCACCACGAAGGTATAGGTATCGCCAGAGTTCCCGTCCCACACCAGCGTTGTCCATCTTTGCTTAGGGGTGGGCAGCAGCACAGAGAGCCGCGCCGGGACCTTGCCCCCCCGAGATGGTCCAGCAGGTGCACCTCACGCCTGGGAATGAGAGCGGCAGGCGCAAAGGCCATCTGATCGAGGCGGGTTTCAAGACGCGCCAGCGTGTTCGTGCCCGGCAGGTGCGTCGCGGGCGGCCAGGAATACGCCGACACGGTCAGGTAAACCATATGAGATCGTCGCGCGGAGGACCGTAAAAGTCGACGCTACTCAAAGCCTCGCCACTACACCCCGTCACCACCGTTGTCCCTTACACAGCGACGGGCGATCCATCGGGAGCAGTATATTCAGTTGCTGGGGTTGATGGCCGCCACGTCACCCAGGTCCGAGCGATCGACGTACTCAACCTACCATCGTGGCGCGAAAGTTGACACCACATAGAGCCACGTTACGCGCCTACCCCTCTATGCCGTTCCGATTGCGCGATCTGCCCCAGCGCCTTCCGTGCTTCCGTGAGGTTCTTGAGTACTTCTTCCCAACATCGGCGCTCATCCTGGATGGTGTACTGCTCTTGAGGGTGAGGCGCCCCTTGGGCTGTGCCTTGACCCATATCCCGCGACATGTCGGGTACGGTAGACGCTTTCAACAACACCGTAATCATTTGCCTGGCTTCTTCTAACAGAGCGTCTACGAGCTCGGTGCGTTTCTGCGATTCCATGGATTTCTCCTTAGGATGGGTGCTTTCCTTAATCAGGATCAAGAGCCACCCACAAATGGCAGCGATCCCGATTCAAGGCCTAGGGACATCACGGTGCATCTAGCTTTCCGGATCTCGACTTGGACTTCATGATTCGCCAGCGCCACCTCTTGTCACAGAAGCTTCTGCGCATCATGCATCAGGCCTGTGATCAGCGCCCCCAATGTCGGTTCTTGGCTATAAGCGGAATGGTTCACGACTGAAGCACCTCCTCCCGTTCAGGGGATCAAGTCATCCATCGCCCTCCTGCTGATGACGATGGCATCAGCCCCGCCACGCCCTACACCACCCAGACATCCAGACACGAGGACATGACCGACTACATCAACGGCGCGCTATAGGTCCAACAACTGTTTTTCGCCCGTGTCCTTCCCGTCCTGCGCGGCATGTTCGATTTCGGCATTGAGTTCACCACCGATCAGGATGAAGAGGCCGCTCAGATACATCCAGGTGAGCAGCACGATCACGGCACCGATGCTGCCATAGGTCGCGTTATACGAGCCAACATGATTGACATAAAAGGCAAAACCCAGGGAGGTAAGGAGCCGGCCGATGACCGCGACCGCGGAGCCCGGCGTCATCCACGTCCACTCTTGCTCGACGTCGGGTGCACGATAGCACAGCAGCGCCATCGCCATGATCAACAACCCCATAATCACCGGCCAGCGCACGAGATTCCAGCTCATGGCAAACACCTCGCCCAGGCCCACAAGATCGGCCACCCAGCGGCCGAGCGCCGGGCCAAACGTGAGCAGCACGAGCGCGACCACCAGGAAGACCGACAGCCCCACGGTGAGCCCGATGGCCACGAGGCGGACCTTCCAGAACGGGCGGCCCTCGTCCACGTCGTAGGCGCGGTTGAGGCTGTCGATGATGGCGGTGAGGGCGCTGGAGGAGGTCCACAGCGCGGCTAAAATCCCGAATGAGAGGAGCCCGCCGCGCTCGCCCGTGACGAGTTGGTGCAGGTGCTCTTGGACGAGCCGGAGGGCGTCACTTGGCAGCAGCGGAGCCAGCCCCGCCATGATCCGGCCGAGCAGGTCCGGGATGGGCAGGTAGCCCAGGAGCGTGGTCAGGAAGAGGAAGAAGGGGAACAGCGCGAAGAGAAAGTAATAGGCGAGCTGGGCGGCCCGGCCAAGACAGTCATCGTCCTGAATTTCGTGCATGACTCGCCGCACCAGTTCCTTTGCGCCTAAGCTTCCGAGGTTCCAGGCGGATGGGCGTGACTCAGGCGGCGTCGCCCTCGTGGGTTCCCCCGGCGTCAGCGGGGCCACTGCTTGTGGGGACGGCTGCGGCGGCGAGTCCGAGTCATAGATCTGAGGCATGGCGCGCGCCGCCGCCGATGGCACGGTTGGCGAGGCTCCCATAGCCCGGTGAGGCAGACTCTGCACCGACCTGATCGGTCGAGTCTGAGCGCCTCTTAGGTAATAGCCAAATAGTGCCCCACCCGCAATGATCAGCCAAGGATACTGGTGGAGCAGCGTCGTGCCCTTAGTGGTCGTCTCCTGCAAGCCGCGCACCGGAGCGAATATAGTCTGCTCCACGGTCGCAGGGACTTTCTGCAATACATACTGTTTCAACAGGTCGAGCTTGGCCGTCATCGCTGTCCGAGTCTGCTCGATCTGCTGACGGAGCTGAGCGGCCTGGATTTCCATATGATCAGCTCCTCATCTCAAACATGTATGAAATAATGAGGCAAGGCACCAGGCGAAGGGCACCTCAACATTGCACCTAGCAATCCCCGTTCCCTGTCGGTCGCGGGGTAGGCGGTCGGCCCGCCCACATTACATGAGGGCCAGCATAGGTGAGGCGAATAACCTGAGGCGAACAACCTGAGGCATATCCAATCACTCCAGGGCTCCTACCTCTAGAGCCCGACTAGGCATCTCAAAATGATGCACTCATCTGTCTCACGCTCTTGTTCTGAAAAAGCGTGCAGTACCAGACTAATGTCATGCCTGGGTGTGTGTTGCTAGGGCCTCAGCCTTGCCATCTAGGGTGGGGATAACACAGATAATCGAAAATTGGCACACAAACGATCGGGTGCAGGCAGACTACATCCATACCGTGAAGCTGCCATAGATCAGCCCAATCACGGCATAGCCGAGGCGGGCGACAATGCCTTTCGCGTCGGAGCCTTTGCGTTCAGTGTCCTGGATCGCCTGGGTCAGACACCAGAGTGTATAGCCCATGAAACCGACGGCAATCACTCCGAGCATGACCTGTCCATACGGCTGAGATAAAATCTCTACCAGCGCACCCCGCGAGCCGGTGGTCCTGCCGCCGCGATGGAATGCCGCCAGCGCCGCCAGGCTGCCGATGACGATATATACCACTCCCTGGGCAGCGAAGCCAAATCGCGCCAGCGGCACGATTCACCGACGCGCCTCGTGCGAAAGACGTTCCCCCCTGGTCTTTCATAGTGTTGGGGGAGAAATTGCTCTCTCGCATGGATCCCCTCCTCCGCCATTCGCTCGATAAGCCTCTTTCATCGTTGTGGCTCTGCGTTGGGAGGGACTTCTCCCGACCCTGCTGCACGTGCCGACTATCTTGGCGTGTCGCGACTGTCCCCACTGTGACCCGCGAACTGGATCGGAAGAAGGCTTTCTATTGATCTTTAGCTCCACTAGGGAGAGTAAATTAGCTGGTTACACGGGCGCACCGGAGGGCTGTCGTACAGCCCCCCGTGCCGCACCCGGTGTCCAGAGGGAAGCTAGTTATCTCTCCCATTGCGGTACAGCTGGAGGAGGCTGTATGTTATCGTGTCGATGTGGCTGTCGGACTCGCGAGGCGAATCGACGAAATGCTGTTATCTTTAATGCCTTTGTCGGTGACCTTCGGATACATGCCGGGTCCGACGGTGGCTATCTTCGTCCCCTTCAAGTCTTCGTCGTCGAAGAAGTCCCAGGTCCCTGACAGGATGACCATCGAGGAGATGCTGTTGCCCCATTTCCCGAGGTCTTTCATATCGCCGAGAACATGCGTGTGGTCCCCCAGAAGGTCCTCATTATCAAACGCAATAATCTGGGGCATGTCGCCTGCCGAGCGCATGGCCTCGCCGGCCGTCGCTGGCGGGACGCCTACAGAAGCGGCGACGAACAGTAGCGCGGCCACGACGAGTATAAGCTTGTACATCGGGAGCCTCCTTTCGAACCATGGAACGCTTCGGGCAGAAAGTCGGGACCACACGCTATCACGAGCGCGTTTGCCGGACGATGAAGTGGTCCTCACCTGCCCCCTCAAGAGTCTTACACGTCTAATACTTCTAATTAGGCAATCTCCGTGCCTCGGCTGCTATGGCCTGGAGCTTTAGGCTTGTGCTCTCGGAGCCTGAAGGGCACGGAGCGAG
>JBKPCR010000379.1:0-16119 GCA_046727435.1 bacterium
GGCCTGCAGCGGGAAAGACATCTTTTACGAAGCATGGGAGCAGGCACTTCATGCTTTTCTATATTATAAACATTATTTGCCAAAAGGCCGTTTCTTGCCCATTGATCCAGAATATACACCTGCAAGTTATACAGTTGATTACATAATCGTCGTAGTAAACTCGCTCAATACTTTTTTTAGGCGAGATCCCATCGCTAAAACCTCATCGCCAATCAATAAAAACTTTTTATTGCTAGTTAATTATTCTTATCCGATATCTTCAAGTGATATGCAAAGGCATCAGGTGATGAAAAACTTTTTTATCGATATAGTCAGTTTCCCTGTTCTTGAAAGCTTCTTGGAAAATTTGGAGCAAAACGACATAGCAATTATAACCGACAGGATATGGCAAAATCTAATGCGATAATGTGATGTGCCAGAAAATAATAGAATGCTTTTTATTTATCCATAACCTCATCGTTGTATGCATTACCTCTCACCCAAAACTCTCCTCCTCTTCCTTCTCCCCCTGCTTTCGTATCAGAGCAAACGTGGCTGATGCCCGGACGTCTTCTCCTCCTCGATCTGTTGTAGGAGCTGTGCCATCCTCTTCTCCTGCTCCAACAACACTGCCATCACGATCGTCTCAAACGGCCACGGCCGCGATACCATAACGCCGGCCTGAATATGGAGCTTGGCACAATCGAAGAGCTGATCAAAGACCATCTGATCTTCTTTTGACAGCGCACGTTTGAACGGCGCCCATCTGCGGCGTTCATGTTCAATGAGTTGGCTGAACGGCGGAAGGGTTTTGCCCATCGGGTGTGTACCTCCAACAGCATGGCCTGCAGGGGTAAGAGCTCGGGAGTATCACGCTGGCCAACGAATATATCAACGATTTGTTGATGTCACAATCGCTGCCTGAATGCGTGTCCGTTTTCCTTGGCCAGTTCTCTCCTCTTGCATCCCCCACTGAAACGCCTATAATCCCCAGCTAATCCATCATCCCTACACTCCCTCACCTCGGAAAGCGAGCGCTCCGATGGCCGACCAGCCCTCCGACATCCGGTTTGAAGACATCCCCTTGGACCAAGCCCGGCTCATGGGCCGGGGTCCCCGCATGGAGCCGATGCTCTACGACACGCTCCGCCAGAAAATTCAGTCGCTCTCGAGCGACGCCGTCCGCATCCATCTGGGCCCGGAGATCAGGCCAGAGCGGATGAAAAACTACATCCTGCGCATCGCGCGCGAGCTCGACGTCCCCATCACCGTCCGCCGTGTACCCGGCGGCGTGATCTTCTGGCGCTCCAGCGAGGAAGATCTCCAGCAGGCCCAGGAAGCCGCTATATACAGCTAACCAACCAAAAAGCCCCAGCAGCATCGCTGCCTGGGCTTTGTCTTTTCTTTGCCTTAGCAAGTTTTCCCACCCCTACCGCTTAAAGTTTTGTATTTGCCCTCACTTCGCTGCTCTGGAGCTACGCCGGGCGCAGCAATACCTCTGCGTACATGCCGAGTCACGGCATCCACACTTCTCTGCCTACGGCAGATCTCCCGAAGGGAGACAGCTGCTCCCCGTCCCTGAGCAGAGGTAGCTCAACCACGTAGGTGGACACACCATGGGCGGTATCGGTTGCGCTGCGTTCCAGTGGGCGGCTCCTGATATATTGGCACGTCGGTCTTCTGGTTGAGGTCAAAATGTACACCATGATCATACATCGTATTCATTGGCGACATATGATATCATATCTCGGGTTTTGAGCAGCATTGTGCTCCGAAGAGCACGGAGGAATCGAAGGAGGTGTCTCATGAACATCCCTCAATGGTGGAAACCAGCCTTCTGGGGTATCGCTATCGGCGCGGTGGGGATCATGATCCTCGGCTTTGCCTGGTGGGGGTGGGTCCTCGGCAGCACCGCGGAGCGCATGGCCAACGAACGGGCTGGCACAGCCGTGACGGCCATCCTGGTCCCCATCTGCGTGGAGCGATTCATGGGGCAGACCGATGCGGCGGCAAAGCTGACAGAATTCCAGAAAACCGCTTCCTGGCAGCAAAGTCAACTGATTGAACAAGGTGGGTGGGCGACCATGGCGGGCAATAAAGACCCGAATACGGCGGTGGCACGGATGTGCGCCCAACAGCTCGTGAACCGCAAAGTCTAGCCTGCTCGCAAGCACAGAACGAAGGAACCCAAAAGCCCCAGCAGCATCGCTGCCGGGGCTTTGCCTTTTCTCCCTCCAGCTATTTCCCCCTCTGTGTCTCCAGGATATACCGGATAGCGGGCCATCACCGGACAGCTTATACTTTTATATTGGTGTTCTCTGTGCGGCTGATGCCGTTGATGGGTGCCATTGGGATAGCCTGAAACTGCGGCAGTTGCCGGTGAGGATTCCCCCCATGCCGTCATCGTCTGACAACCCGTCATCAATTCTTCCGTCTCTACCAAGTCTCTCCCCACAATCCCATTTCCTTCTAAGGCCCCAACTCCTGATTCGCCTATAAGCTCCTCCCCATGGAGGAGCATCACCTGGCTTCCCGCCTCACCTTCCAACACGCCACCGGAACAAGGGGTCACATCATGCGATGTTCGCGTTCGAGCAGACGCTGGGAACAGCTATGGTATGTGTGGATGCTTGCGCTGCTGATGCTGGGGACTATCATGGCGGAAGGGACGCCGGTGCAGGCTGCCCCTTTGTCAGCTATTCCATACATCTCTTTTCAGGGCGAAACTCTTTCTCTGTATCCTTGGTATGTTGACAAGATTGTGCTGCTGACCCGCAGCGGATCGCTGGATGAGCAAGCCATGCAAGGGATTGTGACCGGTACGGACATACGTGCGGAGCAGGATGCGCCTACTTAGGCTTTACGGGCATCGAAATCATGTCAACGTACTTCGGCGCGCTGAATGACGGATACGTCCAGCATGGGCAGTATGATCAGATACCGTTCGAGGAATATAATCCGGACATAGCCTACCCTCGGTGTATCCCATCGCATAAAAAACCCCGAGCGCATCACGCCCAGGGCTTCTAACTCCCCTTCTCCACTCACTAGGGAAAAGCATATCCAAGGTGCTATCTATCGCGACTACCGCCCATGAACCTTCGTCCCAATCGCCTTCTCCTCAAGCGTCCCCAACTCCACGAGCAGATCCTCAAGGGAAAATCCCTCCTCGATCTCAATCCGCCAGAGCCGGTTCTCCTCCGCCCAAAAGGCATAGATTGAGCCCATGAGCGTGCTCTCTTCCTGCATCGTCACCGTGTTCCAGGGGTGCGTGTAGATGTTAATCGCTCCGGAGCGTGCATCATACCGCCCGCCCTTCTCGACGTCCTCGGTGCGAGCCAGATCGAACAGCGCTTGTAGTTGGTCCGGTGAGTACCGAAAATCCACCTCAACGGCGATTGTCTTCATCGCTACCTCCCCACCTACTGTGCCCACGGCATGATGCCCCTTCCGAATTTGATCTCGTCTTCTTCACGCTTCTCAAGAGTGTAATATTCGGCGTCCTCGACCGTTTTGCCATCGAGTCCCAACCACTCCACCAGGAACGATTCTCCCAGGCCGAACACTCCTGTTCCTTGACTGTTCAGCGCAACCTATCCTCTGGTCCCGTCCTAGTTTATGAGACGCTGTCCGACCCTAATACTGGTGTGCTGCATGATATACCTCTGATTGGCAAAGAACATCCTTTGAGTGCCGAGGGGATCCCGGCACGCCGGGCCTCCCCTCTTCGTCGACTTTCATTTCAAGGCGTTTTTGAGGTTCAGGCAGCGACAGGCCTCATCCGTTCCGTACAATGGCTCCAGCAGCGGGAGCCTCGGACGAGACCCCAGGGCGGGAACCCTACAAACCAAAGCCGCAAAGCAAATTCATAACCCTCCCTGCTCTTACGATGAGGGCAAGAAGCCAGACGGTCAAGCCCTTTGCTCTTCATAATCATTGACACGTGCTGCACCGCCGACTACACTCGCGCCAACTCATCATGACTGCATTGTGTCTACCGCACCTCTCTCACGTCGCGCGCCGGGCTACCCGGCAAGGAGGCCTCCCATGGCACGCTACCTGTTTCAAGCATCCTATACCAGTGAGGCGTGGGCGGCTCAAGTGAGCAATCCGTAGAACCGCATGGAAGTCATCCGCCCAGTGATTGAACGATTGGGCGGGCGTCTTGAAAGTGCCCATCTCTCCTTTGGGGACTACGACGTCGTGGTGATCGCCGAGATGCCGGACCATGTCAGTGCGTCGGCCTTCTCACTGGCGGCATCGGCCGGGGGAGGAGTCAAGGCCGTCAAGACCACGCCGCTGATGACCGTCGAGGAAGGGATCGAGGCCATGAAGAAGGCGGCAGGCGCGGGGTATCGCCCTCCAGGACGCTAATGGTCAGATCGGCGTAAGGACACCACCATGAAGCACACCACGCTTGGGCTCCTCGTCACCCTCGCCCTGGGCCTCCTTGTGGCCTTGCTCGCCGCCAACGCGCAAGGCCAGCCCGTGCGTATTGGCGTGTTAGGGCCCGCGGAGGATCCGCGGTTTTCCGAAGTCGTAGATGGTCTGCAGCAAGGGCTGCTGGCGCAGCGATCTGGAGAGCAAGCCCTGGAGATCATGGAGGCACGGGTGACTCGGGGAGATCAGACGGGTGCCCGGGCTGCCGTCGAAGGCCTCATCCAGCAGCACGCCGCCGTCCTCTTCGTCATCGGCTCGGAGTTGACCCGACTAGCGCGCGAAGTGTCCTCAGAGCTCCCGATTGTATTCATTACGCCCGGGGACCCCGTCGCAGCCGGCTTGGTCGCGAGTCTCGCGCGACCCGGCGGTCACATGACGGCGATGACGTTCGAATATCCCGAGCTATCCGGCAAACGCCTGGAGCTGTTGAAGGCCATCGTCCCTCAATTGCGTCGTGTGCTGGTCCTCTACGATCCCCGGGATGCCTCGCCCAGACAGAGCGTGACCGCCGCACAGGAGGTCGCCGCGCAGTTGGGGATCGTTGTAGTGGAACGTGAGGCACGCAGCCCGGAGGAGATCCGACAAGGACTCGCCGCGTTGGACGAGGTGGATGCGCTACTGGGGATTCCTGGTGGGCTGACCTCCGGCTTCTATGAAGAGATGATCCGTGCCGCACATGCCAAGCGACGCCCGACCATATTCCATGCCCGCACCCGGACGACAATGGAGGCCCTCGCCACCTATGGGACGAGTGATGTGAGTATTGCCCGCCAAGCGGCACGGCTGGTACAGAAGATCCTCGCAGGGGCCCAGGCCGGGGATCTCCCGATCGAGCGGCCGATGAAGCTCGAGCTGGTCATTAACCTCAAGACCGCCCAAGCCCTCGGCCTGACCATTCCCCCAACTCTCCTCTTCCAGGCCGACGAAGTGATCCGATGACGGCCCTGTCATCGGCGGAATCACACGGCACACACGGTGCGAGAGGAGCCAGCCATGGTTACTCTTGCTCTATCATGCGGTTCTCCTTCAGGTCCTCTCACAGCTTTCCTGTCGCCTTTCCCTGCCGAGCGTCGTGTACCATGGGTACCACACCAACAGCCTTTTATATTCTGGTACTTAATAACTCTTCATAACTTCCTCTTTCCTTCGCTAGTTCCCGCAATCTCCTCCCCTGTCCGTTAATCCTCTCCTTGCTCTCCTCCCTGCGTTTGATAGTGTGTAAATAGTTGATTTACAACTATTTTACACGCTTCCAGAAGGAGGAACCCATGTTCGCAACCGCTACGCTTACCGCCCACCGCGGAGCAACGCTTGTCACGAGAGATGCGTTAGCCCAGTATGAACCTCCTGAGCCGGAAGGACGGTGGAAACCCGTCAAACACTCGCTGATCGTGGATATCATGCACGAAGAACTGGCCCGGAGGGACATTACCATTGCCAAAGAAGAATACGCCATCCAGCGCGAGGGGAATTATCTTTTCGCCGCCCTGACCACCAAATGGCTGGATACCGGGGAGACCGCCGCGGCCATCGCCTTCAGGCACTCCAACGACAAGACCGAGGCCATGAAGATGTACGCCGGCGTGCACGTGTTTATCTGCGACAACATGGCGCTCTCGGGGGACGAGATCATCCTGAACCGTAAGCACACGACCCGCCTGAATGTCGCTGCCGAGCTCACCAAGGCCTTCGACCGCTACAAAGACGGAGCCCTCGTGCTACAACACAACATCGAAGACCTGAAAGCCGGATCCCTCTCTCTGGGAGACGCGCAGAGGAAGCTCTTCGAGATTTTCTATCGGCGACTGCTACCGACCCGGATGCTCATTCCCGTGACCGACAGCTACCTTTCGCGCGAAGACCGCACCGACTGGGGGCTTCTCAACGCCCTCACCCTGCACGCCAAGAACCTTCCGCCAAACGGCAATATCCGGGCACACGCACAATTGGGCCGTTATTTCGGGCTTGGAAAGACCAACCCCTATGTCTGCTAGGGAGAAGATGCCAGAGCCTCAGTTCAAGAGCATCATCAGTGCCTTATGCGAGAGGTGGCACATTCCGGAGTATGGCGATTACCTGAGCGAGCGGTACTGGTTGTCCTTCTCCCGGCTTGACGAAGCAGGACAGCAGGCCTTTTGGCAGGTGCTCGGTGTCCAGGAGGAACGTTTGGAAAGGAGGTTCATGGCGCACATTACCTGGATAATTTTGTATCCGAAGGATAATTATCTGCACTATGACGACTCTGATATGAGAAGCGGTTTCTATCATGGCTATCATGCGAACCAGGAAGCGACGATTGATTTACTTCGTTTAGCCGGAGCAGATAATGTTTCCGTCATCGTGCACAATAACGATCGTGATATTCCCGCAGTGAGGAGGTTAGAAGCGTTCGCCAAAGCCGGATACAGATATATTCCGACGCCGATTGAAGGCTCGATGACCTGGCGCTTACGGAGGATAACATCAGACTAGGAGGGCTCAGATGAATACTTACGACCCACCACACATCGCCATTGTTGTGCAGGGCGGCGTCGTCCAGGAAGTGGTGAGCGACACCGCCAACGTATTGATCAAACTCCTGGACATCGATGCAATCGAGGAGGGAGATCCCCCGGACCAATGGCGGCCGCCGGATGTCGCGATCGCTGACCCCCGAGACTTTGAATCCTATACCAGCGGAGGTCAGACCCCTTAGCGTCACCATCCCCTCTCTCACCCCACCTCACCTGAGCGTGGGGCTTTTTAACGGAGCCCCTGCTGAGCGTATAACACCCATCCACCCCGCGATGCCATTGACACCCCTCGCACGACAGTTATGCTTGACTATGTATGGAAAAGACACACCACAACCCGCTGACCCTTGCTGACCTGAAAGAAGCGCTCGCAGGATTAGCCACCAAAGATGACCTGAAAGCCCTTGCTCCCCAAGAGACGGTCACCGCCATGATGGAGATCGTCGCCGAGACGAAGGAACGCGTGACCGAGCTCACGGGACTCATGAAGGAGATGCTCCAAGAGGTCACCGCCACGCATGAAGATGTACGCTACGTTCGTACCACTGTGACCATGCTGTCGCGCACTGACACCGCGCACGAGGCGGCGATCGAGTCTCTCAGGAAGCGCCTGGAGCGCGTTGAGCGAAAAGTCGGGATTATGAAATAAGCTGTGAATACATATGAAAGACAAAACCACAACAATTGACGACTTGGCCCTCATGATCAACGAGGGCTTCAAGACCACGGCCACGAAGGAAGACGTGGTCGCGCTGCGCTCCGAGATGACGGCCGGATTCGAACGGATTGAACATCTCCTCCTGGCTGAGCAGAAGCGGGAGATTGAGGAGTTGCAGACGCGCATGAAGCGCCTTGAGGATGCCCTTGCCGTCTAGCACCAGAGATAAGAAATACCCAAAAGCCCCGAGCATCACGCCCGAGGTCGTTTCTTTGCTTCGCAAGTTCTCTGTTCGACCGAGGGACCCCTCCTTGTAATTCACAGTCTGATGTTTCTATACTGAATATGCCGAGTTGCGATGTACCCTTGCGAAGAGGGAGTCCAACTCATTCGTGCCCTGGGCCGTGGCGCCTGGGGCTTTTCTTTGTTCCTATTTCCTTTGAGACCGCAGAGGAATCCCTATGGCCGACCAATCATCCCCCTTTGAGTTTGAAGACGTGCCCCTTGATGAAGCCCGCCGTATGGGCCGCGGGCCGCGCATGGAACCCATGCTCTACGACACGCTGCGCCAGAAGATTCAGTCGCTGTCCAGAGAGGCCACCCGCATCCATCTGGGCCCTGAGGTGACCCCGCAGCGCATGAAAAACTACATCCTGCGCATCGCTCGCGAGCTGAACGTTCCCGTCACGGTCCGGCGCGTGCCCGGCGGCGTCATCTTCTGGCGCTCCAGCGAGGAGGATACGCAGCAGGCCCAGGAGGTGGCCAGCCGGTTGCAGACGGGGCGACAGACCGGAACGATCGCACCTCAACGACCAGACCGGAAGCGGACTCCGCCGAGGCGATAACGGACGGACTGACCCTCTTGACAAGTAGGGCAGGAGGGGCCCTATATTAGAATTCGTTGGTGCAAAAACTCACCGTGTCGGGTAGGAATATTCATGGCGCAGTAGCCCTTGCAATGAGGAGCGCTGCAATGGAAACGCCTCCCTGCTCGTAAGCGCGCCGTCTGGGGTAGGTTCCAGGCGGTGCGTCGCTGATACCCCCTCCGGATATTCTATGGCCGGGAGGGGTTTTTTTTATACCTGATGCTCCCCTGCTGATCATGCCTCATACACCACGACGACTACGCCCCGGCAGAGATGCCGAGGCTGCATGGAGGACGAACCCATGATCTACGAAGTTAGGACCTATACCCTGCGACCCGGGACCGTAGCCGAATTCGAAGAGCGCTTTGCCGCACGGCTGGCCTTGCGGGAGAAACACTCGAAACTCGGGGCCTTTTGGCACACCGAGTTCGGTCCGCTCAACCAGGTCATCCACGTCTATCCCTACGACGACCTGCAACACCGCACCACCGTGCGCGCCGCGCTGGCCCAAGACACCGCGCGCCAACAGCTCCCCGGCGGTCAGGATCTGGTCGTGGCGCAGGAATCCGAGATCATGGTCCCGGCGCCGTTTATGCACCCCCTGGGCAGCCGGAACTATGGCACCGGGAACGTGTATGAAATGCGGACCTATACCTATGCCCCCGGCGACATCTCAAAGGTCCTGGACGGGTGGGGCAAAGCCATTGAGGCGCGGGAGAAGTTCTCACCCCTGGCGGCTTGCTGGACCAGCGAGCTCGGCGGGCTGAACAAATTCGTCCACACCTGGGTCTACAAGGACCTGAACGAGCGCGCCCGCGTCCGTGAGGAATCCCGAAAGCCCGGCGGCCAGTGGCCGGCACAGACCGGCGTGCGGCCGATCCGGCAGGCAAACAAGCTGCTGATCCCGGCAGCCTTCTCACCGGTGCGGTAGTTGTGCCTGGTGGTGATCCCACCGCGCCGCATCCCACGCTACGCCAGCATCACAAAGCCTCAGGCAAACATGCCTGGGGCTTGTCTTTTCTTTTAGCCCGTCCCTCTTGCCGTTCCCCTGTGGATAACCCGCCCTTGGCCGAACGCAGAACCTGACATATACTGGAAGAGAATCGTAAATCGTTTGGGTGAGTGAATAATACACAAGGGACCTGCTGTCGAGCAGGTCTTTTGTGTTGGCCGTGCTATTGCCGCCGCCCGGAGGCGCGAACACCTCACCGCGCATATGATATATTGCTCTTTGAGCATGACTCGTTGGGCATTGGTGAAATGGCCTGAACAGTGTCCAAATATCAAAGTATCAGAGGGGACCTCTGCCTGATACTCAATGAGTGGGAGGCGAACACTTCCGGCCCACAGGTGTCAGTATGGTTTCAGAATCGATTTGTCTGGCCATCCTTCAATTCATTCGCGGTCGTGGCCTTACTCTTACCACTACGTTGGGTGATGCCGAACCTCAAAAGTCAGTCCACCAAGACGCCGCTCCCGACTCGGACATTTACCGCCATTTATTGTCTCGATATGATCTAGCAGATATCGATGCTGCCATGAGGTGGCTCGAACTTGTTGACTACATCGGCCAAAATGGTGCGTCGATACGAGGCCCTTTCTGGCGTGAGCTCACTGATAAGGGCTGTGATGCTGCCGATCGGGGCAGCGTTCCCGAGGATGAAAAGAAGCTGCTTTATCAGGAACAAGACCCTTATACAGTCTTTGTCGCCCATCAGTTCAATCGTGATGATGAAGATCTCGTCGCTTACCTTCGCAACAAGGTCCTTGAACCCCATGGATTCAAATTGCTTGATGGTCGAGCAGATGGACTTGAGGAATTCCGAGCGGCAATTCTTGCCAAAATACGTCAATCCAGATTTTTCCTATGTCTACTAACCAAAAGAGCGGCACTTGCCTCCGGAAGTTATGCTTCGAGCGTTTGGCTCTATCAGGAAACTGGTGTTGCAGTCGCGTACGGCAAAAAGCCGCTACTGCTTGTTGAGGAAGGAATAGATTCACAGTACGTTGGGGAACTGCAGAGAATTTACGAGGATATTACCTTTACTCGTAGCAATCACCCGGAGAAGTTTGACGCGATTAGCCGTCGATTCCTCAATAACCTGGAAGCAAATGGCATTCCATCACCGATCCGCAATGCCTCTCAACCCCGTCTCTAAGGTTTTCGAGTCAAAAGTATTTATTTTTGCGAAGAACCATTGAGGGATGAGCAGGGACCAAAAACCCAGGCATACCGCCTGGGCTCTTGATTATCTTCTCTTTAGCAAGTTGTGATCCCCTATCGCTAAAGCTCTGCTGCTATGCCCTCTGCGTACCAGATGGAGGGTTCCCCCACCGCGCCGCGGCCCCCTTCCTGCCGGCCTCCTGGGCTTCCGCTGGGGTCCACCGGTGCGCACGGCGCCGTTGATGCGCTATCGCGCCTCCCTGAGCGGCGATTTGTTTGTGCCGGTGCGGGGCCATGGCCCGAAAGCCGACATGGCGTTTTTGGGGGTGCGGTGTCATACGTTGCTGTCCCTACCTCCTAAATTGCTGTATTTGCCAATAGCTTTGTGTACAAGCACTGTCTCTACATCCACACTTCCAACTACTCCCCGTCCATGAGCACATGTAGCTCAATACATAGCTGTCTTGTGCAAGTTCCGTTGATGTCAGGTTGATGGTCGTGTTCGCACTCTTGGGATACCATGCATTGGCTATGAGGCTCTCTGCGCTGGTGTAGGAGATGGGATTCCATGCTGTGCCTCCGGTTTTGAAGAGGTAGCCGGTGTTGTAGATGTACTGCATCGGGTCGTTCTTGCCCAGAGTTATGGTGGCTTGGGTGGTGGTGCAGCTGACATTCATCAGATTCGTTGTTGGTGATGTCAGGACGTCATACGGTGAGCCGAATCCTGCAGGAATGGGTGAGGTGGAGGTGTATTAATGACATGCTACCGGGGCTGGGGTTGGCGTGGGGGTTGGGGTAGGACTGGGAGCACTGCCGCTTCCAATGCAGTACGCATAGCTCCTCCCGTTTGTGCGCGGATCGGTGTTGTTCGTTGCCGAGAAGCGAAGTGCTTCGTTGCTTCCATCCGTGCTGGCCCAATGGCTGAACCGCCCTGCCCCCAGATTCCTGATGTCTGCGTGAAGAGAGTGCGCCGGGCCGATCTCTACGCCGTTCTCAAATAATCGAAGGGTCGATCGCGTTGGAAAGCTGCTGCTGTCCGCAGGAGTGCCAAACGAACCACCCATTGTGTAAGCAAAGCCGCCGTCAGTGGCTGCTGATGCAACGTTGAGAGTGGTTGGGGTGCAGGTGGTGGGAGTTGGGGTGGGGGTCGGACTTGGAGCCGCCACGTTCTGCCACCCGGCGTTGTTGATGATGTTGGTCCGCAGGGTGGCGTTGGCAGTCTCTAGCGTGTATGCGTAGGATGAGGCAGGGTTGAAGATGGTCGTGGAATTGACTTCATTATACGTTTCATTCCCGCAGACAGACCACTCGCCGGTGACTTTGGTATAAACAGTCCCATCCAGGGCCCACACTTTGGGGTATTGTGTTCCGCTCGGTCTACACTCAAAGATGTCATTCTCGGAATTGAACTGCGCTTGGTTCGCCCCTTGCATAGCGATCTCGTTCTTGTTGTAGTAATTATTGAAAGAGTGAAATTTAGCCCACTGTATGCCGGGATTTCTCACATAGGTCTGGTCATAATGGTTGTGGTGGAGCGTTGCAGTTATTCCAACATCACCAGGGAGCGCCGGATCGGAGACCAGTATGGCTTTGCTGCACCATGCGGGATGACCGGCCCACTCACAGTCACTGTCGGGAAGAACCTCATTAAAGTCGGATCTCATAAAACGATTCCATGAGATCGTAATACCGTTGGCCGGAACACCCACGGAGCCGCCATCGCTCCCGTTCGATCCCACATAAATCATCTCGTCTTTAGAATCGTGGAAAGTATTGTGATCGATCCAAATGTTTGAAGCATCCTCCGCGATGATGATAAAGCCGTTGCAGGAGAGGATATCCATCTCTTCGAATTTCAGATTGTGAATGATGACGTTCGAGACAGGGTTGGGTCGCGTAGTCCATTCACCGATCTCGATTCCCGCACAGCCTCGAAGCGTGATGTCCGCCCCGCGCCCGTCAATCGTCTTGTCGGATTTAATAAGAATTCTTGGGGGTGAGAGATTGATCGTCCCGTTGACCCGAAACACAATCCACTGCGGTCCGCTTGCGGTGGCGCAGGCCCTGAGACTCCCCGCTCCGGAATCATTAAGATTCGTCACTTCGCACAGCGTCCCTCCTTTACCGCCAGTGGTGTTTTTCCCAAACCCTACCACCTGGTTGACCAAGTCCTCCCGCCACAACTCGCTTGCCGGTAGTGCGGCATGGACTTCGGGAGACTTGGGCAGGATGAGAAACGAAGCAACCAGCGGTACCAGCAGGCTCGCCACCGAAAGAACCGGAAGTACCCATGATAGATAACGCTTTGCCATGAAAGGGAGATCAGCCTGACCTGCTCTCCGAAAACTCCAGAAGAGGCATCAGAGAAGCACAGCAAGGCTGGACATAGAAATAAATATATGAGGAAGGAAACAAGACGTGGATATAGCTAGTGTACACCATCAGAGTGAAGAGAAAAAAGCTGAGTTATCCCCAGGCGCTTAGCGTCCCATGTTGTACAGCCGCTTGATTTCATCCGCGGAAAGGGCGCGGTTGTAGATGCGGACGTCGTCGAGCATTCCATCTAAGCCTAAGTCTGTACTTTCCGGTTGTCCGCTAGCATAGTCCAGCACATAACCCAACGCCAGATTCCTGCTCTGATTCACGCCGTTACCAGGTGTCCATTCTGTTATCGTATGCGTACCACTCCCACTGAGGACTCCGTCAACATAGATCTTCACAGATTTGTCCGATGCCAGTGTTACCGCAACATGATGCCATGTTCCTTTTGTTACTACAGACGAACACAGATCATAGTCCTCAGCATTACTCACCATGAGACTCACTAAGAAGGTATTGGCCGGGCACGTACCTAGTTGATTGAACAATAAGATATAATTGTAGTACCCACTACTATTAAAAGCTTTGCTAATCAAGAAGGCCCTGTTGGCTTCCGAGGTGTTGATATAAACCCATGTAGAGAGCGTCATATCTCCGCCGGTATAGTCATTGGTGGATGAATCAGGGATATGGATACGAGCACTGCTTCCTGCGCCGAATTTCATTCCCTGCCCGATCTTGCCGATTCTGCGGGTCGGACCATCCACGAGAGTGCCTCTGCCGCCGTTGCCGGATCTATCTATGGCGTATTGAGTTGCCGGAGCAGCGCCTACCACATCATCCCCATCAAACGTCCAGTACCCCACCAACCCTTTTGTCAGCGAGTCGGTGTTGGGGGCAACGCCGACTTTCGCCGTTGCCCCGATTTTGTAGAGTCGTTTGATTTCATCCGCAGAGAGGGCGCGGTTGTAGATGCGGATATCGTCAAAGAGGCCGTCGAAATTGTTCAACCCACCACCACTCCAATCACCTATCTCCAACACATCATTAGAAGACGGTAAATTGCCCGTCTCGCTGCCGGATACTGCCACCACAACGCCGTCCCGATAAATGCGCACCCGAGAGCCGTCATAGACGGCAGTGACCATATGCCACTCACTCCAATTAATAACAGGCGTTGATGATGACCGGGCGGCCATGTGCCAGGCGTCATTATTGGCAATCCAGCTTCGCAGTTCATTTCCGGTAAGAAAAAGTTCAAACACATTAGTTCTTTTCCAGAGAATGCCATTCGTACCGGTGACACTGGCAGAATCATTCTTCAGCCAGATATTGTACGTAATGCTGTTGATTGCTCCGAGGTCAAAGGTGCTTGTTACCACCTCATCATCCGCCCCATCAAACTGCATCCCCTGGCCGAGTTTGCCGATGGTTTGGGTGGGACCGTTGGTCATGATGCCGCGGTTGCCTTGGCCGGATTGGTCGTAGACGTGGGTGCCGGAGACGGTGTCGCCGTCGAAGTTCCAGTAGCCTACCAATCCTTTTTGCAGGGAGTCGGTGTTTGAGGCTACCCCCACTTTCGCCGTCGCCCCGATTTTGTAGAGGCGCTTGATTTCATCTGCATTGAGCGCGCGGTTGTAGATGCGGACGTCGTCCATGAGGCCTTTAAATGCGTTACTTCCTCCTGCCACGCCGCCGATTTCCAAATTTCCAACTCCAGGAAGGGCCAAAGTCCCGGAAATGCTGTGCGTAGCCACCTCAATGCCGTTGCGATAAAACCGTGAGATCGTTCCGTCAGACGTCCCGACCCAATGCTCCCACGTGCCTAATGCGACAGTTGTCACGCTATCTTTAGCATCTCGATTGATGCCGCTTCCGGCGACGTCGATACGCCATATCGGCTTATTGTCACTGTCTATGACAAATAGATAGGCTTGATTGACTGGCTGCTTCGTCAAAGGATTTGGAAAGTTAACGTTGTCAGCATCTTTAAAATTCACCCAAAACGCCACAGTAATATAGTTCGGTATGAGGGTAAGACCACCACCGTCATCAACCGCCACATAATCATCACTCCCGTCAAACCTCATCCCCTGGCCGAGTTTGCCGTTCACAAGGGTGGGGCCGTTGGTCATCGTGCCGCGGTTGCCGTTGCCAGAGGCATCGTAGACATGCGTGCCGGCTACGGTGCCCCCGTTAAACGACCAATAGCCCAGGAGCCCCTGCTGCAGGCCGGCATAGTGGGGAGCCTGGACAATAACGCCAGCCTGCGCCTCGGGACGCAGGAGGAAAAAGGAGAGGGCCATGCCCGAGACCATGAGGAGGGACGATGATTTCATGGGAGAAAAAAAAGGAAGGATTATGAGTCCTGAGACGGCCGCCTGAGCCTGAAGTTGCCATGCATAAACCCCTGCGCCCAGTTCTCAAGCACGTCAAGGTCCGGGGCATGGAGTTGGATCTGATACAGGTGATTCTCGTGGGCAAACCACATCGTGTAGGTGTGCTTTCCGGGATAGGGCTCATCCGCCGCCACCCACGCCACGGCGCCGCCGTCCGCCCCCTCGGGCGGCTCGGCCTCGAAGTCCGCGGGCACGGTCGCCAAGTCCGCCAGAATCTCCCCGCTGCCCTCGATGGGCCGCACGGTCACCCGCATGCTCAGCCGTTCGCGCGCAAACCACAAATCCGTCACATCCTCCGCTCCCCAGACGGCGGTTTCCAAGGTGAAATCCTTCGGATACATGAACGAGAACCCATAGCGCGGATGCGTATACCTCGCGTAGTTGTCAGCCCGCAGATTACTGAAATAGTCGGCAAGGTCCTGCACCGAGGGGCCAGCAACCGCCTCTGTTTGGTGGGCCGCTTCTGGCACAATCTCTGGCACACCGTCCACCCGCGCAACCGCCTCCCCGGTCGCCGTCTCCCCCCGCACCTCCGCGCTCTGCGCAAATCCCCACACCACCGCCCCACCAATCGCGGTCATTGCGGCGACAATGAAGAATGTTTTCAATAGGTTAGATTGCCTCATACCTCCACAATAGAGCACGCGTGCGAAAAGGCAAGAGCGCAATTAAGAACACCACCAAGAACACGATCCCCGCTCGGGACCCATCGCTGTGGTGTGTCCGCGAATCTACTCTACAGATATACCAGACGTATGTGACCGAGCGTCCGATGATGGTA
>JBKPCR010000380.1:0-8610 GCA_046727435.1 bacterium
GGAGGGGCGCTACGCCGTGCTGGATACCGCCGTTGGGCGGCTGCACATTGCCTATCGCGGCCGGGTGATCTGCGGCGTCAGTCTGGCAAGCGATGATGCGACGTTTGAACAACGCTGCATGGCACGCCATGGCCTACAGCTCAGACGAGAGACCGAGCCACCGGCATGGCTCGTGACCTTGGTAGACAATCATCTTGGAGGCCGACGTGCCTTCAAAGGTGCTGTCGATCTTGCAGGACTGACCCCATTCCAACAACAGGTCTTGGAGAAGATTCGTCAAATCCCTCGCGGCGAAGTGCGTCCCTATACCTGGGTGGCGCGCGAGATCGGCTTGCCGAGGGCGGTGCGCGCCGTGGGCACTGCACTCGGGAAAAATCCGATCCCGCTGTTGATCCCGTGCCACCGGGTCATCCGCAGCGAAGGTGCCCTGGGGGCCTATTCGGCCGGGGGGACTGCCCTGAAGGAGCGCATTTTGGCGTTCGAGGGGGTGGACTTGCCGGAGCTCGATACGCTAACCCGCCTGGGCAAACGCTTTCGTGGCAGCCGTAACACCCGCATTTTCTGCCTGCCGACTTGTTACTCGCGTAAATCGGCCAAGGTGCAGCACACCGTCTACTTCACGTCGGCGCACGAGGCACGGCAAGCCGGCTATCGCCCTTGTAAGCTCTGCCGTCCGGCCTAAACCATCACCATGTCATCGGAAAGATGGCTGCGCCAAGCGTGTGTCTTCCGCTGTGGCATTGCAGCGAAAGTTGAGGAGGTTTGTCGATGATCGAACAGCTTGCCGTTGGATCGCTTGACACGCCCATTGGCGTGCTGTGGATAGCATGTTCTGAGCGAGGGGTTTGCAAAGTGATCTTCCCGTGTGAGGGAGGCAGAGCGGCACTCGAGCACTGGCGGGCATTGTACCTCCCGAACAGCGAGCTAATCACCACAAGTGCGCTGCTGGAGCAAACATATGCCGAGCTGGGCGAGTATTTCACTGACACTCGCCATGACTTCACGCTCCCCCTCGATTTCCAGGGAAGCTCTTTCTATCAACGCGTATGGCTGGCTCTCACCCAAATCCCCTATGGTCGCACCGTCTCATATGGGGATCTGGCTCACACCGTTGGCGCCCCGAAAGCGGCCCGTGCCGTGGGTGCGGCATGCGGCGCCAATCCGGTGCCAATCATCGCGCCCTGCCACCGCGTGCTTGGGAGCGACGGGTCGCTCCACGGTTTCGGCGGTGGTTTACCCCTGAAAGCCTGGTTGCTGCGGCATGAGGGGGTGTTGCTTGACTAGTAGGTTCGCCTCTCCATCCCTTGTGATCCGCAAAAACTCTATCTTTGTGACGTACAACGCGCCGTCAGTTGCTATGTTCATCTTCGCGTGCCACGATTGGCGTTGTTATCTACACCGAAACGCCATGTGAGGGGGCCATAGGTCACCCACTCTGTTGCGCTGCCGAACAGTGGTCACTTGGGTCAGCCTTCCCTCGCTGGTTATAGAGGACCCTCTCCCCTGTTTAGCGCAGCCAGAGGAAGCGAAAGCGTTCCTTGCGCTCGATGGCATCAATTTCGTGATTGCCGGGTGGTGACCAGCGGGATGTTTAGCCGTTCTGCCAGCGCTAAGCCAATGGCATCGGCAAAGGAATTCCGCTCTTCGACTTTCAGGCCAGGTGGGGCGGGACTGACGGGAGACTAGGCATGCGACACAGTCCAGGGCCTCCACTGGCGTGTCCAGTGGCACGGCCTGACAGCACGTTGCAACCTGTTCTGGTACGTTGTCGCCGAGTATGAGCGGTCTTCCTCCCTTCGGCTTCGGAATGGAAGGAAGCAGATCGTCTACAAATACGTAAAGATCCGTGATATGGTTGGGTTGCAATGAGAGCATGGTTGTGATGGTGGTTTAGCGATTACTTCGCCAGTATAGGCCCAAACCTAGCGAGGCTGTTATGGGGGGCAAGAGCAGGCGCTAGCCCACAAACTGCTTTTGCCGAAAGCAATCATTTTCGGCAAAGATGGAAGCGGCAAGGCCAGATAAAGCCATGGATTATGCTAATATGAGCCTGTCGCACCAGTGCTCGTTTTCGGCACCGTTGTCCTCATGCCGTTCGGCACCGTTGCTTTGGAGCACCCTGCATGCCTGACAGAAGCACGAGCAAAAATATCGAGAAAAAAACTGGTTGAAATGATGTCGTCTCTTGCGGTCTCTTCGCTAGTTTTAGGCCAGTATACCATGCTCTTTTGCGTACGTTAGCTGTGAGCGGGGGTTTCCGTATTCACGTTAACCATCCTTGACAGGAGAGGGGGACTGTGGCTCTCCACACTCCCAGGGAGGTGAACGCATGCCGTCGATCGTCCAGTGTTTCGGAGCCCCTTTCTGCATCCTCGCCAGCGCGGTGGGCAGCGCGTGGGCGGTCGATCCGGCGCTGCCCTATGGTATCAACGTCCATCTGCCCTCCAGCGCCCTGCTGGAGCGGGTGGCCGAGGCCGGGATCGCCTGGATTCGTGTCGACTTCAACTGAGTCACGATGGAGCCCATGCGCGGGGTCTACGACTGGACCCTCACGGACGCCGTGGTCAGCGACGCGTGGGCGCATGGCCTCAATATCTATGCCACGTTGGCCTATTCACCCGCCTGGGCGAATGGCGGGCAGGCCCCCAACACACCCCCAGTGGATCCCCATGACTGGTATGCCTTCGTCTATAGGACCGTCAGCCGCTACCGTGGCAGCGTCCAGCATTGGGGCATGTGGAACGAACCGAACTTCACGCATTTCTTTAGCGGCAGTCCTACTCAGTACATCGACACCATCCTGCGAGTGGGCGCGCGGGCCGTCCGCGCTGCCGACCCGGGCGGGTACGTGCTGGGCCCCGAGCTGGCGCAAGAGGGTGACTGGTGGTTATGGCTCTACTTGGTGCTCGCTCAGGCCGCTGAGGCGATCGATATCGTCACGCAGCATAGCTACCAGGACACCGGTCGAGACGTGTTTCGGCGGTTGGGTGGGCCGGTGCCGTTCTGGAATTGGCCTACCGTCTGCGACGTCATGAAGTGGACCGGGACGGAGGGCAAGGAGCTGTGGCTGACGGAAACCGGCTGGAATACGGCCGACGTATCGGAGGAGGCGCATGCAGCCTCCTATGAGCAGGTGCTGGAAGGCGTCGATGGGTATGAGTGGCTGGATAAGGTCTTCTTCTACCAGCTGGTCGATGAACCGGACACCCCCGACCAGTGGGGCATCCTGCGCGTTGACCTGAGCCCCAAGCTGGCCTATGAGGCCTATCAGCGCTACATCGCGTCGCATGCCTCCACGGCGGCACTGCGCAGGCAGGCCGTGGACAGCGGGAGGCGGCAATAGTGCGCGTGTCGTGCAGGAAGGCTGCTCTGGCCACATGGGTGGGTTCTTCGGGCACAAGTCCACGACATGGCGGTCGTCACGACATCGTCGGGCACCTCACGCATCAGCTTTCTGGATGCGCTGCGATGGCTAAGTACCTCAAGCACGAGCATGCCGTTAGCAGCCTTGCTGGTGAATCCTGCCCGTCCCCAACGCGTGGAACCGCGTGTGAAGAAGCGGCGACCGAAACTGTTCCCCGTCATGGTCAAGCCACGACATGAACTGCGCCGTCAGTTGATGCAGCAAACGGTTGGAGCTTAACTTCATGCCATTCCGCTTCGACCGAACTGTATCCTGCTACTGGTTGTGGCATCCAGGCACTTCCTCCTAGCTCTCTCTCCAGCGGACGGGTTCCGACTGGAGGTGGTCTCCTATCGTACACGGCCTGCAGACGCTCCGGCTCTAACACTACGCAGTCCTTCTCCAAAATGGCTTTCACCCATCGGTTTATGGTAGGATGTAGCTCTCTCTCAATGTTTCTCCGGGCATGCGGGGGCGAGTGAGAGATCGTTCCAGGCGACGGTTGGATATCGTCCCATGCGGTCCGGAGTCAAGCTGTATAGGACATTGCAACGAACCATTGCAAAAGGAGGTGGAGCCATGTCGCAGCAACCCTCGCGATTGACGAGACGCGAGTTTCTGGCCACGACGGCGCTAACCGCCGGGGCAATGGCGATCGCCCCCTTTCCCGCCCCCGCCCTGGCGCAAAAGCCGCAGCTGGTCTATTGGGCCTATCAATTCCTGCGTGCCAGCGATGAATCACGGGTGAATTTCGCACGTGAATGGGCCGCCAAGAACAACATCGACATGCAGATTACGCTGGTGCCATGGAAGGAGTTCATGACCAAGATCACGGCGGCCATTGAAGCGAATGCCACTCCGGATATCATCGAAAGCGGGGCGGTGGAGTTACGAGGACGTGACCAGCTGCTAGAGGTCACCGATCTGTATGAGAAAATTGGCAAGGAGTATGGCGGCTGGTTGGGGGCTGCCCCGACGTATATGCAAGAGCCGGATGGGCGGGTACACCACATCGTCTATGGCTTCTCCGGCGCCATGGTGATCGCGCGCGAAGACCTGCTGGCCGAAGCTGGCGTGAAAGGGCGGGCCGAGACCTGGGTGGACCTGCTCAGCCACGCCAAGAAGGCGCAGAAGCTCCCCCGGGTGTACGGATTGGGGCAGCCGGTGAGCAACCAGACCGACTCCAACGTCTGGGAAGAGGTGATGCGGAGCTATGGGGCGCGTATGGCCGACGAGGCGGGGAAGAAAATCGTACTGGGCGACTACAAAAAGGAGGTGTGGGAGTTCCTGGATTACTTCATGGAGGTCTGGAATGCCGGCGTGCTGCCTCCAGGCGTGACCACCTGGGACAATACCATGAACAATTCAACCTACCAGGCCGGCAAAGCCGTCTTCGCCTTGAACGCCATCACCATCTCGCTCTGGCTCGAGGCGAACAACCCTGAGCTCCTGGCCAAAACCGGCCATTATGCCTTCCCCAAGGGTCCCAAGCTGCGGGTGTGGGATGTCGGCTACGCCTCCCGTGCCATCATGAAGTACACGAAGCATCCCGAGCTGTGCAAGCAGTTCCTGTTCGAGTCTATGGATGTGAGGAAGATGGAACGGGAATACGACGTCAGCCAGTGGGCGCCGGCCTTGAAAGCCTATCTCCCCTTTGAGGTCTGGCAGCGCACGCCCTACATGAAATCGCTCGTCGAGCTGGCGACCGATGGCAACGCCGCGGGGTACCCCGATGTGTTCAATGATGCCTGGCGGGAGAGTTTTACCAATACCACCATCCCACGCATGCTGCAGCGCCTCGTGGTGGACAAGTGGGAGCGCGACAAGGCTTTTGCAGAAGCGCTCGATGTCTCGCAGAAAATCTATGGGAAGTACGCTTAAGAGCCGAGGATCGAAGATCGCGGATCGATACTACAGAGGATCGAAGATTGAAGATTGAGGATCGCGAATACATCTTTTGCGATCTTCGATCCTCGATCTTCAATCCTCGGTTTGCTGCGATCTTCGATCCTCCATCCTCTATCCTCGGTTTTGGAGGAGGGCGTGTCGTGACCACTAGCGACCGATCCATCGCCGCGAGAGTGCCGCTCGGAACCGTCCTCGGGGGCAAGCTCACGCGCCTCAGCCACTACCGGCGCGAATTGCTGGGCGGCTTGCTCCTCCTGAGCCCGGCCTTGTTGATCTTGCTTGGGCTCGTAGCCTACCCGTTCTTCTACGCCATCTGGTTGAGCTTTTCCGACAAAGCCGTCGGCGCAGCCGGGCGCTTCGTCGGCCTGGCCAACTTTCGCTACGTCATCAGCTGGCCGCAGTTCAGCGCTGCGCTATACAACACGGGCGTGTTTACAGTGTCGGCCGTGGCCCTGAAGTTCTGCCTTGGCATGGCCGTGGCCCTAGTCCTCAATCAACGCCTGCGCGGCCGCAACTTTTTCCGTGCCTTCCTGCTGCTGCCCTGGGTCATGCCCGCCTTTGTCGTCTACCTGGTTTGGCGCTGGCTGTACGACCCGCTGCAGGGCCTCTTCAACTACCTGCTCTTCGACCTGGGGCTGATTACCCAGCCCATCGCCTTCCTCAGCACCCGTGAGACGGCCATGCTGTCGGTGATCATCGCGCATACCTGGCGCGGTTTTCCCTTCTTCGCCATGGCGTTCCTGGCCGGCATGCAGACCATCTCGCAAGAGCTGTATGAGGCAGCGCAAGTCGACGGCGCCTCGCGCTGGCAGCAGTTCCGCCACATCACGCTGCCGGGGCTGTATCACATCATCGGGGTGGTGTTGTTGCTACAAACCATCTGGACCGCCAATGCCTTCGAGCCGGTCTATCTGCTGACCGGCGGTGGGCCCTCCGACGCCACCATGGTCTACACCATGCTGGTGTATGTCATGGGCATGGTGAATCTACGCTTGGGCGAGGCCGCAGCGGTGTCGGTGCTGTTCCTGCCGATGCTCATCGGCATGGTTCTGGTCGTCACTAGCCTGTTACAGCGGCGCAGCGAGTAGCAGGGAGGGGTGCGCATGCGCGAAACATTCGCCTCGAAGGTGTTCACGTATACCTGCCTAGCCATCTTCTGTTGCATGGTTGCGGTGCCGCTGTACTGGATGGTGACCACCGCCATCAAGACGAACAAGGAGCTGTACGAGGATTTTACGTACATTCCACGCCAGCCGACGCTGGAGAATTTCCAGCGCGTCATCGTGCGCGAGGAGCTGTTGACGAACATCCGCAACAGCTTCTCGGTGGCCATGAGCACGACGCTGATCACCGTCGTCGTCAGCGCCTTGGCGGCCTTTAGCATCGTACGCTATCGCTATCGCGGCCGCGACTGGATCGGACGCTTCATCTTGTTCAAATACCTGCTGCCCACGGCGATGCTGTTCGTGCCGCTGTATGCCATCATCACCACGCTGGGGCTCGGGAACACACAGCGGGCGCTCATCCTCACCTATCTCACCTTTACCGTTCCCTTTTGCACCTGGATGCTCATGGGCTACTTCCGGGGCATTCCCTCGGAGTTGGAGGAGCAGGCCATGGTTGACGGCTGCACCAAGGTGGGGGCGCTGTTTCGCATCCTGCTGCCGCTGTCGGCGCCGGGGTTGGTCGCTTCGGCGATCTTCTCGTTCACGCTGGCCTGGAACGAGTTCCTGCTGGCATTGGTGTTTACGATGGATCAGAGCACCATGACCGTGCCCATCAAACTGTCGATGATGGTGGTCGGCGATCAGTACATTTGGGGGCAGCTCATGGCGGGGGCCGTGCTGGCCTCCATTCCGGTGGGGGTGTTATACTTCCTCGGCCAGCGCTTTGTGGTACAAGGATTGGCGGCGGGGGCGGTGAAAGGCTGAAGATCGAAGATCGAGCATCGAAGACCGAGACGACCGGGGGCATTGATAATTATTGAGACCTCCTCCTCAGCCTACCCATGCGGTATGCTCGCCACAAAAACCGCGGTGGGTGATGAGGAGGACGTCCGATGTGATTCTACACCAACGTGCATGAGGCGTAATGCGGAATCGACTTGCATGCCGGGACGATGCATGTCTGTCTGAACCAGCAGATCACCTCTCTCTCGGATGGTGGTGATACCGTGCGCGATCTCCACCTCTATCTGAACCCGCACGCCGAGCACCTGCTCGATTGGTTCCATGTCGCGATGCGGTTGACCGTGCTCCAGCAGACCGCGAAAGGTTTGCCGGACAAGACCAGCGATGAGGAGGAGGACTATCCGCTGCATGACCCGGTCGTGCGGGGATTGGAACGCCTGAAATGGTTTCTGTGGCATGGCAACGTCTACAAGGCCTTGCAGGTCGTGCAGTCCGTCGAGATGGACCTCGACGTCGCGGTGGCCACCAGTGGCCATGGCACAGCCCGGAAGCTCCTGAAAGCGGTGGAGGAGTTCCAGGAGATCATACCCCAAATTGGTCGCGCACGAAAATTTGCGCCAGAACCGGTTCGAGTCCTCCCCCCCCAGCGGGATCGCGGCTCTGTCCATGCCGGGGTCGGCATTCTGCACCTACCATTCTTCCAGCAGACCAGCGCACACGCCGAATTCCCACAGTTCAGCGCAGACCGCGGCTTGGCGGAGGAATGCGGCAGCGTCTCCGCGTGTCAGGGAGTCCCAGCACACCCAGTCGGCCACTTCCAGGGCACGCACCGCCACAGAGGCCAGTGCCGAGCGTGGCCCCGTCTCGGCCCGTTGACGTAGGTGTGCGACCTCCACCACCGACGCCTCGTGTGTCGTGGCGGCTTGCAGTTCCCCCAGGAGGAGCGACAACTCACCGGCGATGTACTGCTGCGTCATGTTCGACTGCCACCCCGCTCCTCTCCCTCGTCAGCCTCGCGGCCGCGACGCCTGGTTGGCACTGGGGCTGGGGGGAGGGGGTGAGGCGTAAGCTTCCTGAGCCTGCGCTCTCCGAGACTGCCCTCCTCGCAGTCCGTCCCCCAGCGTCGCTTTAGCCCGCTACTCAGCCCGACCGAACGCCTTGATCTCCTCCATTTCCTGCGGCGATAGTTGGCGCGGGACCTCGCCGCGAGCGAGCTTCTCGCTCTGGACGTGGTGCCGGATGTCTTCGACGACCTCGGGGTTCGACAGCGTCGTCGTATCCCCGACATCGGCGAAATTGGAGATTCCAGCGATGACCCTGCGCATGATCTTTCCGGAGCGGGTCTTGGGCATGTCCGGGACGATCCAGACGTTCTTCGGTCGCGCGATC
>JBKPCR010000381.1:0-4299 GCA_046727435.1 bacterium
GGCACCGAGACAGTGATCTCCACATCCATCGAAATGCGATACAAATCGGCATGGAGTAGAGTTTCTTTCAAAGGGTCACGTTGCAAGTCGCGCACGATGGCTTGTCGATCTCCTCCCAACTCGCCGTCGATTTCGAGCCGAAAGATCGTGTTTTCTCCGGAGGTGAGGATTTTCAACAGCTCCTGCGGCTGCAGCGTCAGGGGGATGTTTTCGCCACCGCCATACAGCACGGCGGGTATCATGCCTTGGGCGCGAACTTTACGGGCAACGCCCTTCCCTGACCGGTTTCGTCGCAAGGCTCGTAGTATCGGTGCTTCCATAGGAGATCTCCTACCTAATCCTATTCGAACAGCGAACTCACCGACTCATCGTTATGGATTCGCCGGATCGCTTCCCCGAGCAGCCCTGATACCGATAGTGCAGTGATCTTCTCACAGCTCTGCGCCTCTTCGCGCAAGGGAATCGTATCCGTGGCGATGACTTCACGTAAAGGTGAGTTGATGATACGGTCGATAGCCGGTCCGGAGAAAACAGGATGTGTGCAACAGGCCATCACGCTGCGCGCGCCGTTCTTGATGACGGCCTCGGCGGCGTTGACGATGGTCCCAGCGGTATCGATCATATCGTCGGGCAGCAACACATCACGGCCGGCAACATCGCCGATGATATGCAGCACCTGGGCGACATTCTTACTCTCACGGCGCTTGTCGATGATCCCCAGGGGCGCATCCAGCCAACGGGCGAAGGCTCGTGCCCTGGCTAGGCCACCGGTGTCGGGGGAAACGACCATGAGCTCGAGGTCATGGCGTTGTTTGATGTACTGCAGGAGCACCGGGCTGGCGAACAAATTGTCCACCGGGATATCGAAAAATCCCTGCAACTGCGCCGTATGCAGGTCCATGGCGAGCACGCGGTCCGCACCAGCAGCATCGATGAGATCCGCCACCAACTTGGCTGAGATCGGGACCCGCGGGGCGTCCTTTTTATCCTGGCGCGCGTAACCGAAGTAGGGGATCACCGCTGTGATCCGTCGTGCGGAAGAGCGCTTCAGGGCATCGATCATAATGAGCAATTCCATCAGGTTCTCGTTCACCGGCGGGCAGGTCGACTGGATCACGAAGACATCGCGGCCGCGGACGTTCTCTTCAATCTGGACATAGATTTCGCCATCGCTAAAGTTCGAGACTTCGATGCAGCCCGGTTGTACTCCGACATACAAACACACCTTCGACGCGAGGGCCAAATTTGCACGCCCCGAGAAGATGGCCAATCCTTGTGGCATGCTACGCTCCTCCAGTCCCGTTACTCCAAAATCTCGACTTTAGGTCCACAGAGGTGCTTGATATCTCGGCTGACCAGCGCTAACACCTCGACAGCAATACATCGGATCCACACGGACCCTTTGCTCTGGTTCAATCAGCAAGTACTCCGTTAGCAGCCTAACGTGAACTGAGAGGGACTCTCCAAAGCACTTGATGGGGAATGAGCGGCAGATCTACCCCCCATCCCGCAGGAAGCGGGGCACTGAGGGCGGCGTCACAGCCAGCGTGGTTTCGGTCTGTTCAGGTAGGCATAGCTGGGGAGGGAGGATTCGAACCTCCGAATGCGTGGTCCAAAGCCACGTGCCTTGCCACTTGGCGACTCCCCATCCACTGAACACTGGCCCCAGCATTAGCCCCACACCACTGAAGCATGGGTAAGATAAACTGATTGGATCTGCATGTCAACACCGTAGTT
Organism: bacterium; assembly: GCA_046727435.1. Taxonomy (GTDB): domain Bacteria; phylum Tectomicrobia; class Entotheonellia; order J063; family CAVPRW01; genus CAVPRW01. The sequence continues at coordinate 1,738 of JBKPCR010000381.1, forward strand.
CAGGATGAAAGCTCTCTGAGAGCGTGGTAAACGGGATGACGGCCCACGCTGAATGCCGACGCAACGAGGCAACCGCTGATGGCAGATCGACGGTGGGTGGGAAGATGCCCCCGACCGTGGGCCCGCTACCTGACATGAAGGTGACCAACGCCCCGACCGCGCACAGGGCCTCTTGCACCTGGCGTATGACGGGGTAGGCCCGCACCACTCCAGGCTGGAGGTCATTCACCATGACGTCGGCCAGCAATGTCAGATCACGCTTTCCAAGCGCCTGCAAAATGCTAGGCATCGTCAAGTCTGTCGCCGATGATTGCCCATTGAATTGCCCATAAGCCCAGCCCGCTGACACACCAAACCCAGGGTTCAGCAGCACCCCCGTCAGCGGTGGCAGAGACGATATGGGTGATAGGATCTCGCCACGGCCACACGCGAGTGCTGTTGGACCATCCAGAAAGAATGGCACATCGCTTCCCAACTGGGCAGCCAAGTGATGTAAGGCGGCCTGGGGGCGATGCAGCTGCCACACACGGTTGAGGACAAGGAGGGTGGTCGCTGCATCACTGCTGCCACCACCAAGCCCAGCGGCGATTGGAATGCGCTTGTCGAGGGTGATTTCCACCCCTTGCTGGACCCGAAATGTCTGCTGCAAGAGCTTGGCCGCCTGAACGACGAGGTTGCTGTCGTCCGTCGGCAGCACCGAGGGTATGCAGGTGAGCCGGATGGTATCCGCATCGCTAGGGCAAAAGGTGAGCCAATCGCATAAGTTGAGCATTTGCAGGATCGTTTGAATGGCATGATACCCATCGGGTCGCTTGGCGAGAATGCGCAGCCCGAAATTCACTTTGGCCGGTGCGGCAAACTGGCCGGGGAAAGAGTGCATGGGAGGATGGCCTCCAGGTCATGGCAACGGACGAATCAGCATCCCTGCCGGAGGTGACAAGTGGAACACGGCGGGAGAAAGAGCAGGATTGAGATCCACCGTCAGAAACTGAATGCGCACCTCCGTCTCCGCAAGTGGGAGCCAAATCGCCAGCACATGAGGAGCCGGGAAGGTTTCTGTGAGGAGTCTGATGTCGCTGTATGCGATGTCGACAGTGGCAATACCACGCTGAGTATACAGGAGCACTCGCCTGGGGAGCAACTGGTCGGGGTCGACCCACGCATCCTGGATCAACCCTCCTTCGCCATCGAGAAAGCGTAGGAGAAACATGCTTTCGTCGGCCTGCAGATAAATCGCGGAAACCTGTTGTGCAGGCATCGGGCGGACGTAGCCCATCATCAGCGGTGCGACCGCCTCCACGTCCAGCGGTAAGCCAACGACGCGTGCGAGAGTTCCTGCGCTCGCGGGGCCTTGGAAGAAAGCAGCCTCCGCCGGATAGTAGATGGAGGCCTGTACGGCGTCGGCGACCAGGCTCATGACTGGCTGGCCGAAAAGACTGAGGGTGTCGAGGCGCAACAGGGCTGGACGGCGCCAAAGGAAGGTCTGCCGTGTACTATAGCGCCCTTGGGCGGAGGTGACGGTGACACGGGCGACTGCTCGCAGAGATTCCGCGAGCTGCCAGCGCTGATCAAACACCGCCAGAATGCCCTCAGGAGAAATGTCTGCAGCTGGCCGGATGATCGGTTCACGCGAGGAGGGACGGGGTGTACAGGCGGCAACACCCACAACCAGGAGGAAAGCCAGCGCACCAGCTCGCCAGTAGATCATTGCTGACTTTGTATACGATGTTCCAGTAGGCCCTGGACTTTCTTCAGCTTCCCGTCAACCGTCTCGTTTTCAGGCTGCAATTGCAGGGATCGTTCCCACGCCTCTTGGGCTTCGCGGAACATTTTGAGGTCGAAGTAAATGTCACCCAAATGTTCGACAATGACCGGGTCATCAGGGACCGAAGCCACCGCGCGCTTCAACTCCTGCATTGCCTCGTCCAGCATACCCTTTCTGAAATATGCCCATCCCAAGCTATCGATGTAATAACCATTCTCCGGCTCAATCATCAGCGCACGCCTCACCAGCGCGATAGATTCGTCCAGATTGATGCCACGATCGGCGTACATATAGCCCAGGTAGTTGAGGGCATTCGCTCCTTGGGGATTCAGTTCGATGGCTTTCCGCATGGCTGTCACGGCGTTATCAAAGTCTCCCAAACGCTCGTACGCGGCTCCCAAATTGAAATAATACCGATCGTTCGTCTGGTCCAGTGCCACTGCACGTTTCAACGCCTCGATCGCTTCTGGATAGCGTTTGGCCCCAGATTGCAGCAAGCCGATCGAAAAATTGACCCGCGGATTGTCAGGATCCTGCGCTTGCGCCCGCTCGAGCAGTGGCAGGGTATAGATCGATTGATCGAGCTTTTCATAGAGCTGAGCCAACCGTAGGAGAAGATCAACGTCGGTGGGGTTGGCTTCCCGAATGTGGTCAAGTAACTCGAGGGCACGACTTTGTTGCCCTAATTCAGTATAGGTAAGGGCGAGATAGAAACGGGTCATGAGATCGTCTGGATGTGAGGCTAAGATGCCCTCAAACTCGGAGAGGGCTTTCTGCGGTTCGCGTTGTTCGAGCAG
>JBKPCR010000382.1:0-6269 GCA_046727435.1 bacterium
TTGCTGGGACACAGCGCTGTCAGAACGACGATGATCTATACCCATACGGTGAAGAGTGTCACCATTCAAGAGGCCAAAAGCGCGCTTGAGTGGTGATGTTTTTCTGGTACCTCGATCTGTGGATTGGCGTCAATCAAAGCCGAACCATTGATTCACTTGCCATATTGCTCTGATAATGCGATATTGGACTGGTTTTCGGGTAGTTTTGCCCAAGGCTTGTGATCAGCGATCTCAGGGCACCACCACGGCGGGATTATAGGCCTGACTCGACGAGCAATCCACCACCCACACTCGTCGATGAAGTCCGCACGGTGCTCCGTCTGCACTACTACTCCATGCACACCGAGCGATCCTATGTAGAATAGATCGTACGATTCGTCCGTTCCACGGCATGCGGTCGTGCGAGGACCTCTTCCCCGCCGAACCGAAGATCGAACGTTCCTGACCGACCTGGCGGTGCATGGACACGTCGCTGCCGCCACCCAGAACCAGGCCATGAATGCCCTGGTGTTCCGCTACAAGCGCGTCCTCCACCACGCCATGGAGGGCCGCATCAATGCCGTGCGCGCCGACAAGCAGATCAACGTTTCCGTGGTCATGACACGCGAAGCAGTCGCCGCCGTCATCTCGTGCATGGACGGCACCGCCCAAGTGGTCGCCAAGCTCCTCTACGGGAGCGGGCTGCGCATCATGGAAGCCGTCCAGCTCAGGGTCAAGGACATCGAGTATCAGATGACGCCCCTGACCGTCCGTTGGGGTACGGGCAACAAAGACCGGTTCACCACCTTTTCCGTCACCCTGACGCCTCTGCTCCAGAACCACCTCGCCAGGGTAAAGACGTTGCATCAGTAGGATTCGGCTCAGGGGCATGGCGAGGTCTACCTGCCCCATGCGCTGGCTCGGAAGTCTCCGCATACTGCTACGGAATGGGGCTGGCCGTATGTCTTCCCCGCCCGGGACATCTCCGTCGACCCGCGTGCCGGTGTCACCCGCCGCCATTATGTTGACCCCAGCGTCATCCACAACGCCATCACGGTGGCGGTTCGCCGTGCTGGTCTGACGAAGACCATCAGCGCCCAGACCTTTCGCCATGCCTTCGCCACTTACCTGCTCCAACGCGGCACCGATATCCGCACTTTTCAGCCACGGCTTGGGCCCAACGATTGTGCCACGACCATGATCGACACCCACATCCTGCAGCCAAGTGGCCAGGGCGTTCCGAGCCCCCGGATGACCTCGGTGTTTGACTTTCTGCTTGGGCTGCCTAACAGCGAGTATATCAGGTACCTAAGGGTGCTGAGTCGTTCAGGCCAACTCCAGGTGGCGGGCGATGTCGAGATTATAGCGATATTCGTGGGTTGGGGCTCTGGCGACAGAGCCCATGATCGGGATGGCCGTTTCATGATGTGACCCGTGCGAGCGGATGTTGATTTGTTGCTCCTCGCCTTCGATATCCCCGAACACTACCTCTGGAGCTCCCAACACGAAAAGGTCACCGATGCGGTCCGGCATCAGCCCAAACTGCCCTGCCGCCTCTTCACAACGATACACCTGCTCGACTCCCGGGATCTCCTTCAGCACCCCTATCGCCTCTTCGACACTGGCGGAGTCCTTGAGATACAAGTAGCCCACGCCGCCCAGATTATCATGGTGCACGACGTATTTGTCCTTGATGACCGGGACAAACACCGTCTCAATCCCGGCCTTCGCCAGCTTGGTGGTAAGATTGATGGCCCGGTGTTTGGCCGACATCCCATGGTCCGCCGTGATGTAGATCTCACGGTCCGGTTGCTCGTCGGCGATGCGGCCGATGATCTGATCGAGCCCCTGCAGATGCCGTTGAGCCATCTCGTGCTCCGGCGGGAATTTGTGCATGATATAATCGGTGGTGGAAACGTACACCAAGTCCGGATCTTGCTCACGCATGACGATGCGAGCCGCCTCCAGCACCCATAAATTGACTTCAAGCGAGTAAATTTCACGCTTCGGACCGACTTTAGCAATCATCTCAGGTGGAGGGTCCTCGCCGACCACCGCGATGTCGGCATCACGTTCCAAGAGTTTCTTTAGCTTCACCTTGGAAGTAAATAGGGCGGTGCTCATCCCCAGACGTTTAGCGCGCTGGAACAGGGTCTCTCGCGCCAAAAATTCGGCTGATTCCATATACGTGCCATCACCGGTCGCGGGGTTATACCAGAAATTGCCGGTGATGCCATGCTCACACGGGAAGCTGGCGGTCATGACCGAGGCGTTGTTGACGTTGGTCACCGAGGGCAGGACACAACTCCCGGTGACCCAGAAGCCGCTGGCGCCGATACGACGGAAATTCGGCACCTCGGCGTGCGCAAAATATTGCGGATCACCGCCATCGATCAGCAGGATAAAGATTTTGCGTGGCATCGTCTCAGGATCTCCAGAGCTTTTCGATGTCATCACGACTGCGCAAGACGGCGCCGTGTGGATCAGTCGGACTGCGCGTCTCCAGCGCTATTAAGTCACGGAAATGTTGCAGGAATGGCGAAAATTCGGCAAAGCGGATAGCGCCCTTGCCGACCTCGAGGTGTTCGTCCTGGTCGCCGTGGTTGTCATGCAGATGAATATGCTGGAGACGTGGCCCAAAAGCTTGAATGCAATCCTGAATGCCGCCATTGACGTGGGCGTGTCCAGTATCCAGAGCGCACACCACGGCAGGATGGCCGATCGTGTCGACGAGCCGCAGATGATCAGCGAACGAGAGAATGACTTCAGTTGGACGCAACTGCACGTTTTCCACGCAGATGCGGACCCCGCAGTCGCCGGCGACGGAGGCGCATCGCGCCAGGGAATCGACAGCGTACTCGAAGGCTTCCTGGCGCAGGATCTGTTCCCAAGAAGTAGGATGGTTCGCTGGCGGGACGATCTCGCCCACGTGTGCCACTACTACATCGCCCCCCAACTCGGCTGCGAAGCGGACGGTCGCCTGCAACTCCTCTACGAAGCCCCGGCGCAGCGTGGCGTCGTGTGCCCCAAAACTGATGCCACGGTGCCGGGCGTGAATAGCCAGACGCATGCCGTTATGTTTAATACCGGTGCGCAGGCGGTCGATTTCGTCAGCACGCAGGCGCTCGGGCCAGAAATGGTAGCTGCTGAGCTCGATCCCTTGAAATCCATGACGAATGGCGAAATCGAGCACTTCACAGGCATCGGCCTCGGGTCCAAAGCAAATCGTCGAGACAGCGAAGTTTGACATCGGCTTACCCCTTTCTCCGGCCTATTATCGCCCCATGTCAGGGATTGTCAACCGGAAACTCGTGGCCATGACGGTCGAACGGTCGGGGGAGAAAGGCAGCATGGTAGCAGGGGACCAAGGCAGCCGAGGTATGGTATGATAAAAAGTGTCTGCAGGTGAAGCCGGGGACAGTTGCCCAGGGACAAAGCAACGATCACTTGTTACACGAGGGCTTAGATTATGGATGAGCATATCCAGGCGATCCAAGGTGCGTTACGGCAGGCAGGAGTCGACGGCTGGCTGTTTGCCGATTTTCGCGGCAGCGATCCTCTGGCCTATCGTGTCCTCAGGCTCAGCAATGCCGGCATGTTATCGCGACGCTGGTACTATTACCTGCCGGCAATAGGCGAGCCCCGTAAGCTGGTGCACCGCATCGAATCGCATAGCCTCGACCTACTCCCCGGCCGGCCGCTGCAGTACGCCTCCTGGCCTGAACTGCATGCCCAGCTCAAAAGCGTGCTGGGCGACAGTCGTTGCGTCGCCATGCAATATTCTCCGCAAAACGCCATTCCCTATGTGTCTCGTGTCGATGCTGGCACCATCGAACTGGTCCGCAGCTTTGGGATCGAGATCGTCACCTCGGCCGACCTGGTGCAACGCTTTGAAGCGGTCTGGACCCATGAGCAGTGGGAGTCGCATCAATACGCCGCACGTTCCCTGCGTACGATCATCGACGAAGCCTTTGGCCATATCCGCGAGACAGTGACGAACCGCGGCGAGGTCAGCGAGCACACGGTGCAGCAGTTCATCCTCGGGCGTTTTGACCATTATGGCATGCGCTCCGACAAAGCTCCCATTGTTGCCGTGAATGCCCACAGTGCCGACCCGCACTTTCAACCAACGCCCACGTCGGGGCTGATGCGCCGCGGCGATTTCGTCCTTCTCGACATCTGGTCCAAACGCAAGGAACCGCGCAGCGTCTATGCCGATATCACCTGGACCGGGTACGTCGGTGACACGGTCCCTGATGCCCACCGCAATATCTTTCGTGTCGTGCAACACGGTCGGGACGCCGCGATTGAGTTTGTCCAGGATGCTATCCATGCAGGAAGGGCCATCTGCGGCTGGGAAGTCGATGAAGTCGCGCGGGAAACGATTCGCAAGGCCGGCTATGGCGAATATTTCATCCACCGCACCGGCCATTCCATCGGCGAGGAAGTGCATGGCAATGGTGCAAACATCGACAACTTCGAGTCGCGGGATGAACGTCACCTGCTGTCGCACACGTGCTTTTCGATCGAGCCCGGGGTCTATCTGCCCGGGCAATTCGGGGTGCGCAGCGAAGTCGACATGTACGTTGGCGACCATGCGGCGTTTGTCACCGGTCAGCCGATTCAGCTCGGGGTGGTACCGATCCTAAAGATGCTCTGAACAACCTCTGAGCTCTCTCTTCCAGACGGAGAAAGCGACAAGATTCAAGAAAGTGGCATTCGTGAAACTGGCGCGCGACTTCTATGCACAACCGACCGTGCAAGCGGCACAAAGGCTCTTGGGCAAGTATCTGGTACGGGTCCACCCTGATGGCATCACGACGGGGATGATTCTTGAAACAGAGGCTTATGTCGGTCCTGAAGACAAGGCGTCGCATGCGTCGCGCGGGCAGACACCGCGCACTGCGGTAATGTTCGGCCCCGCGGGATTTGCCTATGTGTATGTGATCTATGGCATGCACCACTGCCTAAACGTCGTCACCGAGCCTGAAGCGTACCCGGCCGCTATCCTGATCCGCGCCGTGCAGCCCTGTACGGGGCTTGAACTGATGCGGGAGCGGCGTCGGAGGCAGGATATCCGCCTGCTGGCCAGTGGTCCCGGCAGGCTGTGCCAGGCCTTCGGGATTGACCGTGGCTTGAATGGCATCGATATGTGTGGTAGTGTCCTGTTTGTCGAAGGCCGTGGAGTCAGCCCAGCTGATATTATCGCCACTAGCCGCATCGGCGTGGATTATGCTGGGCCTTGGAAAGATCTGCCCTGGCGGTTCTATATCGCCCCCCACCCAGGGGTGTCGAAGCGCTAACCTCCCCCCACCTTGTTTTTCCGCCAAAATGCGTTAGAGTATTTTCGTCAGCGACGCAGGGCGATGACTGATTGGCGCCGATTTGCCTATTGATACCCTTGTGCGCGTCCATCGTCGATAATTGGCATGCCGACCGGCACGCGCCAAGCGAAAAAGGAGCAGCAGATGTTTCTAGGTGGGGGAGTGTATGACGAGCGAAGTCGGTCACGCCGGCGAGACCTGATGATCTTGCTCGTGGTGGCGCTTTTGATGCTCATGGCTGGGAGGGTGCGATCGCAACCGGCAGCGGGCAGTGGTGCCGATGTCGCTGCGAAGGTGAATGGTGTGCCCATCACCACGCTGGAGCTGAACCGATCCTTCCAGGCTCACGTGCAAGTTCCCTACTCGACGGTTCAGGAAGATCCGCGCGCCAAGGAAGTTCTGCGCCAGATCCTCGACAACCTCATCGATCGCGAATTACTCCTCCAACGGGCCAAATCGCTCAAGATGGCCGTGCCCGCGCAACAGGTCGACACCCAGATGCAGCAACTGCTGCAGCGGTTTCCCTCCAAAGAGGCGTTCGACCAAGCCTTAACGGCCCAAAATCTCACCCTGGACTCGGTGAAGAAAGATGTCGAAAGTCAGCTCCTGCGGCAGCAGTTAGTGAAGAAGGAAATCCTCGACAAAGTGAACGTCAGCGCTGGCGATGTCCAAACCTTTTATGACAAAAATAAAGATAAATATGTGGAAGAGGAGCAGGTCCGCGCCCGCCACATTCTCATCAAAGTGCCGCCAGAAGTGAGCCCGACAGATGAGGCCAAGCTCAAGGGAAAGGCCGATGACGCCTTGAAACGGGCGAAACAGGGAGAAGACTTCGCAGGCTTGGCCACAGAGTTGTCTGACGATGGCTCGAAGGAAAACGGTGGGGATCTCGGCTTCTTTCCGCGCGGCCGCATGGTGCCGGCCTTCGAAGAGGTGGCCTTCACCCTCCAGCCGGGCCAGACGAGT
>JBKPCR010000383.1:0-14445 GCA_046727435.1 bacterium
CATGCCAACAATATCACCATCGGCGAGATCCACACCAATTACGCCACGAACCAGAAGATTGCCCAATGGGATCTCGGCAGGAACCTGTACGACAACAATCCGCGCTATCTCATTCGGAGATAGCCTGCACAGCGGCCGTACCTAGTGGCCGCCTCTCGTGGTTCTCCCTGCGGCTGGCGCACGGCACGATGGGCGGCCGAGGTGATGAAAACCTGAACCTGCGGACGTGTTGACGTCTACCCCTGCGACAGGAGTGGGAACATGTTCAGAGAGTTCAGAGAATTTGCTATGCGCGGCAATGTCGTCGACTTGGCCGTGGGCATTATCATCGGCGCGGCCTTTGGCAAAATCGTGACCTCTCTGGTCAACGATATCGTCATGCCACCCGTCGGGCTCCTGCTCGGCCGAGTCGATTTTTCCAGCCTGTTCATCAATCTCTCAGGACAGCCCTACGCCTCGCTGGCAGAAGCCAAAGCTGCGGGCGCTCCGACCATCAACTACGGCGTGTTTCTCAACAGCGTGATCGACTTCGTCATTGTGGCCTTTGCCATCTTCTTGTTGGTGCGATTCATCAATCGCCTGAGCCGCCAGCCTAAGGCGACCCCAGAGGCACCAACCACTCGAGAGTGCCCCTTCTGTTTATCGTCGATTCCCCTCAGAGCTACGCGCTGCCCCCAGTGCACCTCCACGTTGCAAGCGGCATAAGACGCTATCGCATCCGCATGACACAATGCTCACCGATCCCACCTCAGCATTACGCCTTAGAATGCACGTGAAATTATTGTTGCTATTTATGGAAATAAATATTACGTTCACCGGTGGAACGGGAGGATCTCTATGCCCTGGTTGGTGTTTTCCTATTCGCTACCATCGAAGGCGCAGTCCAGCCCTCGCGTGGCGCTGTGGCGACGGTTGCGTCGTCTGGGTGCGATCACGCTCACGGGCGGCATCCATGTCTTGCCCGCTCGCGAGGAAGACGTGGAAGCGTTCCAGTGGCTAGCCGAGGAGGTGCAGCAGGCCAAGGGGGAGGCTGTAGTGATGCGTGTGGAGCAGTTTGAGGGGCTGACCGACGCCGACCTCATCGAACGCTTCCGCCGGGCCCGGGCCCAGGATTATGCCGCGCTGGAGGCGCAAGCGTCCGCCCTGGAGGAGCGCCTGCGCGCGCGGCTCAAACCAGAGGAGCGCTCGCATCTGCGAGAGCGACTTGAGCGGCTGCGACGACAGCACGGTGAGGTCGCCCGTATCGACTTCTTCGACGCTCCAGAGGGGAGCCTCGTCGCGGCGCACCTGGCACGTTTTGCCCAGGCGCTGGCAGCTGGCGAGGCGTCGTCGACCGTCGTCGCTCCTGCCGCCATTCAGGCATACCGCGACCGGCGCTGGGTCACCCGGCCACGTCCGCACGTCGATCGGCTCGCCTGCATCTGGCTCATCCGGCGGTTCATCAACCCATCTGCTGTCATCCGCTACGCGAATACACCTGAGGCCGATGAAGTCGCCTTCGACATGCGCCAGGGAGCCTTCAGTCATCAAGGCAACCTGTGTACGTTTGAAACCATGGTCGCCGCTTTCGGGCTCGAGGAGCCGAGCCTGCGCCTCATGGGAGAAATCGTCCACGAGATCGATTTGCGGGATGGCCGGTATGCCCACCCGGAGACCGCGGTCATCGACGCCGTGCTGAAGGGATGGCTCCTCATGGGGTTCTCCGACCATGAACTCGAAGCTCATGGCGTGGCCCTCTTCGAAGGGCTCTATGCCGCGTTTGCCCGAGGAGGGCGGCCCAAGCCATCCGGCAAGAAGGGGTAAGACGCTGAGGAAAGGAGATACCGCATGAAGTGGATCACACGTGAACGCGCCAAAGTCGATCGCGTTGCCTGCCCGTGGCTCATCAGCCGCTTTCTCGACCCAAACCCAGAGTTCATCTATGTGCCGGCCGAGCAGGTGCTGGCCGAAGCCGAGGTGCGAGGGGCGACTCCGTATGACGTGGCGGGCGTGGAGCTCGGACATCAGGGGCCTCTCTGTAGCTTCGACGCGCTACTGCGCAAGTACGAGCTCGATGGTAAAGACCCGGCGCTAGACCGCGTGGCCCTCATCGTGCGTGGGGCTGATACTGCTGCCAAGGACCTCACGCCCGAGTCCCGAGGGCTCGATGCCATCGCTGGCGGCTTCCAGATCATGGAGATCAGCGACCACGAGAAGCTCAAATGGGAGTTCCCGCTCTATGATGCGCTGTATGTCTACTGCGGCGGCACATGGCCTATCCCCGGGCCCACCGAGGGTGTCTGAGCGGGAATGTTTAGGTTCAGGGAAGCGACGTGCGAAGCGGCTACGGCAATAGATTGGTTGGTAACTTCGTATGCGCCAAGGGAGGTGACAGATGATGCCCACGCAGGAACCCCCAAGCCTGACTGGTGATGCAGGCGCATCACCCGCTCCTCAGCAACCGCCCAAGGTACCAGCGCTCACGCTTGGGTGGATTTTCCTGCACATCGGTGCGACCGCTTACGGTGGTCTTGGGACCACGCTGGCGCTGATCGAGCGCGAACTGGTGACGAAGCGCGGGATGCTCACGCCAGCCGATGTCACCGAAGCGCTCACCTATACCAAACTTCTCCCCGGTTCGACCGGCCCCCAGGCGATAGCCTATCTCGGCTACAAGCTCGGCGGATGGTCCGGCTCAGCCGTTGCCATGGCGGCTTTCATCTTCCCTTCTGCGCTACTGATGGTGCTGCTGGCCGGCGCCTATGTGGCGACCACCGCTCTGCCGGCGATTGGCCCCACGGTGAACGGATTGACGGCAGGGGTGGTGGGGATCCTCCTGGCGACGACCTACCGGCTTGGTAAGCCCAATATCAAGGAGCCCCTCACGTGGGGGATTGCGCTGGTGGCGTTCGCCGCCGGGGCTTTCGTCGGCGTCAGCGCCGCACTGATCGTGGTGGCCGCGGGCCTCCTCGGGATGATCCTGCTGTCGCCACCCAGTGCCGCTCAGGATCCGAAACGAAAGGAGGCGCGGCCATGATATTCGACCTCTTCTGGCGCTTTGTGCTCATCAGCCTCCTGGCCTTCGGTGGGGGAGCGGCGGCGCTGCCGCTCGTCGAGCGCCTGGCGGTGAGCGAGGCTGGGTGGGCGAGCCCGCAGGATTTCGCCACGGCAGTGGCGTGCGGCTATGTGACGCCAGGGCCTGTGCTGATTACCGCCACGTTTGTCGGCTACCGCGCCGCCGGCCTGAGCGGGGCTTTTGCCGCCACGGTGGGTGTCTTCCTGATGCCCTGGTTCTTGGCCGCCGCCGCCGCTCAGCAGCTCCAGCGCTTCATGCAGCACCCGAGACTGGCGGGCTTTGGTCGGGGGGCTGCCCCGGCAGTGGTAGGGCTCCTCGGCGTCACGGCCCTGAGCATTGCCAAACACAGCTTTACGCACTGGGCCTATGCCCTGATTGCCGTCGTCGCCTTAGCGCTCGCCCTGTGGACTAAGGTGCACCCGATTCTCATCCTCATCGGTGGGGCGGCCATCGGCTGGGGTATCGGTGCCTTGACTGGACCCACCACGCCATGAGAGGGGAGAATGGGCGCATGACAAAGGCTCGCGCCCTACCGTGTACCGCACTGCTGCTGGCGGCGCTGCTCGCCCCGCGATGCCTTGCCCAACCGAGGGACGCAGGGCTGCTGAGGCCATCATCATGGATTTCGACGCCAGCGCTGTAGGCACATTTCCGCCCGGCTTTTCAAGCGCAGTCACGGGCGGTGGTGGGCCAGCTTCCTGGGCGGTCGTCGAGGACCTCACGGCGCCAAGCGGTGGGAAAGTGCTTGCACAGACAAGCACCAATAGGGCATCCGTTCGCTTTCCCCTCTGCGTCTATGACGGGTTTATGGCCTCAGATGTCACGGTGTCGGTCAGCTTCAAGCCAGTCTCCGGGACGATTGACCAGGCAGCAGGGCTTGTCGCCCGCTACCGCGACAAGGACAACTACTACATCGTCCGTGCTAACGCTCTGGAAAACAACGTCCGGCTTTATAAGGTTGAGCGCGGCAACCGCAAGCAGTTTGCAGGCGCGAATGTGAAGGTACCCTCCGGGGAGTGGCAGATACTTGCCCTCGAAATCAAGGGCACGCACTTCCGGGTGCTGCTTAGCGACACACTCCTCTTTGAGGCGGACGATGCCACTTTCAAAAACGCGGGGAAGGTTGGGGTGTGGACCAAAGCGGACAGCGTGACCTACTTCGACAACCTGCGGATGAAGACCGGGAATGCACGGTAACTGCGCTGACGATCATTGAACAGTGAGAGCTTGTGATGGAAAGAGAGGTCAGCATGATGGGAAATACGATTACTCGCTTTGGAATTACGTTGACATTGATCGCCGTCGCGATCGTTTGGAGCACGGGGCTCTGCCTCGGCGGGAAACGGCCCTCGATCCGGTGACGATCGAGCGGCTGAAGGGTGCGAAAGGCGAACTGAATGAGAAGGAAGGGGTGTTCAAAGTCAGCATGCCACGGACAGACCTCGACGTGCATGTGGCTGGTGTCAAGATGACCCCCCCACTGGGCCTGACCTCCTGGGCGGCGTTCCACAAAATGGAGAACCAGACGATGGTCATGGGCGACATGGTCATGCTGGAAGACCAAGTGAACCCCGTGATGAGTGCGGCATTGGAGAGTGGCATCGAGGTGACCGCGCTGCACAACCATTTCTTCTGGGACACGCCGAAGGTGATGTTCATGCACATCGGTGGCATGGGCGACGAGGGAAAACTGGCTGAGGCAGTGGGGCACATCTTGGCCAAAATCAAAGAGACAAGCGGCGGCAAAGGGGTCGTACCCCAAGCCGAGATCATCCCCGACCAGACGTCCCTGGATCCCAAGATCATCGAGGACATCCTGAGGGTAAAGGGCCAGCTGAGCAATGGCGTCTACAAGCTCACCATCGGGCGCACCACGACGATGGACGGCCATGAGGTGGGAAACACCATGGGGGTCAATACCTGGGCCGCCTTTGCCGGGAGCAACGAACAGGCCATGGTCGACGGTGATTTCGCCATGCTCGAAAGTGAGCTTCAGCCAGTGCTCAAGGCCTTGCGTGGTGCTGGCATCAACATCGTCGCCATCCATAACCACATGGCTTCGGAGTCGCCACGCATTTTGTTCCTCCATTATTGAGGCATTGGCGCCACGCGCGAGCTAGCTAGAGGCCTTAAAGCCGCGCTTGACCAGACGCAACACCAATAAACAGTTATAAACAGCCAGGGCTTGCGTCGCTCACGACAGCTGGAGGTGATTGATGGAACAGCACTGGTAGTGGTGGGCGTCGTCCTCAACCTCGCCATGTGGTTGGGTCTTCACACGCTCTTCGGCATGGTGACGGAGATCACGGTGCTTGGGATGATCATCCCCGTGCCGCATCTGACGGCGCTCGATGTCTTTGCGTTCTTGCCTGCGGCGGTCATGTTCATCATTTCCACGCATGTCGAGCGGCTGATCTCTGAGCTGAAGGGGCTTGGTGGATGAGCTCAAGAGAGCCGCTGTCATAGTGGGTCTGCAACAAGTTCCCGTGAAGAGGATTGCCTCCTGACCGATGCAGCTCAATCTGATTGCACTCAAGTCATGGCGTTCTATATCAACTTTCATCCTTCGAAGCTGCCGAAGGAGCAACAGGATCCAGTGGTGTAACGGTAGGTGCACTATCCTTTTCGGCAGTGCTTTCGGCACCTCCATGGGGCACGCCAAATCCCGGGCACGACGAGGGCAGGAGGGATCCATGCATGAGTGATAAGCACGCGGTTTTTCGACAGCGCTGGCGGGAGGTGATTGGGACATTCCTGAAGCTGGGGGCCCTGAGCTATGGGGGCCCCGCTCTAATGGGCATCATGCAGATGGAGGTCCAGGAAAAGCGCGCTTGGATGACACGAGAACGGTTTCTCGAGGGGTTGGCGCTGGTAAATACCTTGCCAGGTCCTGGCGCAACTCAGCTGGGGATCTTTTTAGGCTATACCCGAGCTGGGTGGTGGGGCGGCATGTTGGCGGGCGTCTGTTTCATCCTCCCAGCCTTCTGTATCATGCTTTCCTTGACCGTAATTTACCACCACTATGGCACCCTGCCGAGCATCCGCCATGTCTTCTACGGACTGAGTCCAGTGGTGGTAGGAATTTTCGCGATGTCCTTGTTCCGGCTGGGCAGGTCCGCGGTTCGAGATCGGCAGCAGGTTTTGCTCGCAATCGGTGCGGCGTTAGTCGTGGGCCTCACCCCTTTAGGCATCATCCCTACCTTGCTTCTGGCCGGCGCTGTCGGTATTGCGCTGTATGGTTCACGTACCAGGGGGATGGTCTCCGCACTGGTTATCATGGCGCTTTACAGTGTGCACCACTGGGGAGGCGCATGGTTGATGCTCCCCGCTTTCACTGGGACCGCCGTCGGCCCGGCCGTAAGTGTGCTCAGCCCCGGCCTATGGGATATCGGGCTCTTCTTTCTCAAGGTCGGAGCCTTCTCCTATGGGGGCGGACTGGCCATCCTGGGGTTTATCCAGGATGAGGTCGTGAATCAATTGCACTGGCTGACGCCGCAGCAATTCCTTGACGGTCTTGCCCTCGGTCAATTAACCCCGGGGCCTATCCTCATGCAGGCCGCGTTCGTGGGCTATGGGATCGGCTCCATCTTGGGAGCGGCGGTCGCGGCGGCAGCGATCTTCCTGCCATCCTTCATTATGATGCTCTCCCTACTTCCCGTGTTGGAGCGTATGCAAGGTATGGTCTGGATGACAGCGGCGCTGCGGGGCATCAGCCCGGCGGTGATCGGCGTGATCGCCGTGGCAATTGTACAGATGCTTCCTCATGCGATACCGGACCTTATTACTGGGTTACTGGCTATGGGAACGGTTGTGGCGATGATGCTTTGGCGCCTTAGTCCCTTACCGCTGATGGCCGGGGGAGCTGCCATTGGGTTCGTCTTACGCGCCCGATTATCTTGACAGCCCTGGTAGCACAAGGCTGCCCAGGAGCCACCACGGAGGAATCATGGTCTTCAGTAACACTTACACACAGCCCAATGCCGTAGACCCCGTGCTGGATGATATGTCGGCGCTGCCACGAGGCCGGACAGGCGGCCCCAGGCACTGGAGAGGCTGCACCACTTACTCCTGACCTTTGCATGAGTCTCACACCGTTCTTGACTCCGAATCCGACTACCATCGGGGGAGGACCTATCGCGGATGAGTTATTATCTCTGGGAGATGCGCCCGTACTTCCGGCAAGTGGCGGGGCAGCTGGTGCTCGGCTCCATTACCGGTATCATCATGAACACCGCTGTTGTGCTGCCCGCAATCCTGCTAGGCCAGGTGATCAATGCAGCTCTGGCGTTTGAACGGGGTGACGTGGGCCCAGGCACGGTGGGCTGGGCCGCCCTGGCCTTCGTGGGCGGCACGCTGCTCACCGAAGGCCCCCGCATCGCCAAGCGCTGGTGGCTGATGACGGCCAACGGCCGTATCCGTGCCAATATCCGGGGGGATGCGTTGCGCGGCGTCATCGCCTGGCCGATGGCACGCCTGGACCGCACCCCGGTGGGCGACGTGATGGCGCGCATTATCGGCGACGTCGAGGTGCTGGGCGTGGGCCTGCGCGAGTTTACCATCGAGACCTGGGACACCGTCCTGTTTTCCCTCTCGCTCGTGGTGGCGATGTTGGTCTACGGCCTGCCTCTGACCGTGCTAGCCTTGCTGCCGGTGCCGATGGCCATGTTGCTGGCCAAGGCGACGGGCCGTTGGGTCGCCGGTCTCACCACGGCCTCCCGCCAAGCCGATGCGTCTCTGACCACGGCGCTTCAGGAGCAGTTGGCCGGGATACGTGTGCTCCGGCTATTTGGCCGCACGGGAGCTGCTGTAGAACGTGTGGACACGCTGTCGGAGGAGCAAGCCGCAGCCAACCTGGCCCTGGTGCGGCAGCGCAGCGGACTCCGGCCGGTCTATACCACGCTCATGAGTGCTGGCGTCCTGCTGGTGGTCTGGCAAGGGGGCGAGAAGGTCGTCAGCGGCACCATGATACTGGGGGCCTTCATCGCCTACCTGGAGCTCTATCTCCGCTTCGTCAACCGTGGCTTTCGCGTGCCCCAGATGATCAACTCCATCCAGAGCGGCGCCGCCGCCTATGCGCGGCTCCGTCCACTCCTAGCTCCTCCTCCACCGCTCTCCAACGAGCCACCTGGGGCGTCATTCTGTGCCGGCCATGTCGCTGGGATCCAGGAGCTAGCACCTGCACCACCACCTGTTCCCACCGGAGCGCTGGCGGTCTCCTTGCACGGGGTCACCTTCTGCTACTCGACAGCCACCGCTCCCGCCCTGCACGACATCTGGCTGGACATTCCGGCTGGTGCCCTGGTCGCGGTCACAGGACCCGTGGGCTCGGGCAAAAGCGCGCTGGCCAGGGCCCTGCTGGGCCTGTACCCTTTGGAATCGGGCCAGGTGCTGCTGGATGGCCGTCCCCTGGACGACATTCCGGTGGCCGAGCGTGCCGCCCGGACCGGATATCTCGCCCAGGATCCCTTCCTCTTTTCGGGCACCGTCCGCGACAACATCTTGCTGGATTCGGTCACCCTGCGTCAGGCTCAGGGCCATGCCATCGATGGAGCCAGCCGTCGCCCGGTCCCGGCATGGGCTGTGTCTTGCGCCGCCCTTGGTGAGGACCTGCGCACCTTTCCTGCGGGCCTGGAGACGGAAATCGGCGAACTGGGCATCCGCGTCTCCGGGGGCCAGCGCCAGCGCATTGCGCTGGCACGGGCGATGGCGGCATCCGGCCCGCGGGCGCCAGGGCTGCTGGTCCTGGACGATCCGTTCTCGGCCCTCGACCTGGACACGGAAGCCACGATCGTCGCTGCCTTGCGACAGCTCTTCGGCCCATCGCAGCCGTACGTACAGCAATGCACGATCGTGCTGTGCTCGCACCGACTGTCGGCATTTCCGCAGGCCGATCTGGTGGTGGTGCTGGACCATGGCCGCATGCCCGAGCTGGGCACCCACGCCGAGCTGAGCGCAGGCAACGGGCTGTATGCCCGCATCTACCAGGCTCAGCGCCTGGTCAGCGCAGGGTAGCGTGAAAATGAGGGACACCCGATGACCCACACGACCACCTCTGCCGCAACCCAGCAGCACGGTGGGATGACCCTCAGTCAGCTGTGGGCCATGCTCAAGCCCTGGCGCTGGTGCCTTGCCCTGGTGGGCATCTCGGTGCTCTTGGGCGCGGTGTTGGAGTTGGCTCCACCGCTACTGGTGCAGAGGATCGTGGATGGGCCGCTGGCGCTGGGCCGGTCCGAGGGCTTGCTCTCCATCGCGGCCCTGTACCTGGCTGCCACGGCAGCCGTGCAGGTGATGGGGTTTCTGACCGAGTATCTCACGGCTACCATCGCGCAGGGGTTGCTCCGCCGGCTGCGGGTGCGACTCTTCAGCCATCTTCTGACCTTACCACTGAGCTACTATGATCGTACCCCGCTGGGTGATACCATCAGCCGCTGCACGGCGGATGTGGAAACTGTGTCAACGCTCTTCACCACGGCAGTGGCTGGGGCAGTGGCCTCCTCGGGAGGCGTCGCCAGTGGGACGAGCGGGGCCACGGTCCTGCTGGGTGTGGTCCGACTGGCCACTATCGCCGCGGCCATGGTGTCCCTCAGCCCGCTGCTGTCGCTGGTGGCGGCGCTGCCGGTGGTGCCGGTGGTGCTGGTGACCAGCCATTTCCAGGTGCGTGTCCGCGACGCCGAACGGGCGAGCCGCCAGGCGGTCGGTCTCCAAAATACCCACCTCCAGGAGACGCTGGGCGGTGTAGAGGTGATTCGCGCGCTCGGCAGCGAGGCCGCCTTTATCGCCCGGTTCCGGGCGGCACTGCGCGACGGCGTGGCTGCGTACAATCGCGCCACCGTATACTCGGCTCTTTACATCCCCCTGATCGTGATCGTGTCGGCCGTGGCGATGGCCCTGGTGCTCTGGGTAGGGGTAGCGGGCCAAAGTATGCTGGCGTCCCTGAACATCTCACTGGGCACGCTCACCGCCTTTGTCCTGCTCTTGCAGCGATTTTTTGTCCCGATCATGACTCTGGGCAACGAGTGGCAGACCGTGCAGGCCGCCCTGGCGGGTCTGGAGCGCATCTTCCAGGTGTTGGCGCTCCCGTCCGCGCATCCCGCGCCCAGGAGCCCGCTCCAGCCTCTCTCCCGGAGCGACCCTGCCGTCGAGATGCGGCAGGTGATCTTCGGCTACCTGTCCAACCGCCCCGTGCTGCGTGGCGTGTCGCTGGTAGCGCAGCCAGGGGAGCACATCGTCCTAGTGGGACGGACTGGCGCCGGGAAGAGCAGTGTCTTACACCTGCTCGGCGGACTCTACAGCCCGTGGAGCGGGACCGTCCGAGTGGCTGGCGCCGACCCAACGTTGTTGACCGACGACCAGCGTCGGCGCGCCATGGGAGCGGTCCAGCAGGTGGTGCAACTCTTCCGAGGTACAGTGTTCGACAATCTCACACTCGGTGATCGATCGGGGTCTCGAGAGGCCGTCCATCGTGCCTCGGCCATCGCCGGGGCGGACGCCTTCATCCAGGCGTTGCCCCAGGGGTATGACACGCTGTTGGGCGGGGGCGTGCAACTCTCGGCTGGACAGCGCCAGTTGCTCGCCCTCACCCGGGCCCTGGTGTGGGACCCGGCCGTACTGCTGCTGGACGAGGCCACGGCAGCGGTCGATAGCGCCAGCGAGGCCGCCGTTCGAGCCGCAATCCGTGCGGCGGTCATGGGCAACGGCCGCATGGTACTTACCGTGGCCCATCGCCTGGCCACGGCACAGGACGCCGATCGTGTCCTGGTGATGGAGGCTGGTCAGATCGTGGAAGAGGGGCCGCCAGATGAGCTGATACGCCGAGGCGGACGGTTTGCCGCCCTGCTGGAGCTGGAAGCCGCTGGTTGGGATTGGCAGACTGATGGGCGATCCTTGGGAGGTCAGGGTGAGATCTTATGACCACATGTAGGATAGCTGGATTAGCCAGGACGCGAAGCCGATCATCCTCGTCCGGGGTTTGTGTACCTTTGTGCACAGTGCCGTCTCGGCCCTGCTCGCCATTGATCTCGACCTCCAGGGGTTCAGTCTGCGCGAGATCGGCCTCTTCGTGAGAATCGGCTCCCCTGGCGCGCGGGATGTTGACCTCCATGGACACGATCAGTAAGGTCACCCCAAGGCCCACGGTGAGTAGGAAAATAGCAGCACCGACTGTGCCGAGTACCACATGAGGGAGCCCTCCCAGCGCGGCAGCGCATCCCACCCTTGGCTTACCGATACCCCTCTGCCTGCAGCGCAAAGAGTGTGGCATACAGACCGCCCTGTGCCACCAGCGCCTCGTGCGTCCCATCTTCCACGACTGTGCCATGTTGCAGCACGATGATGCGGTCGGCCATGCGCACCGTGGAGAAACGATGCGAAATGATGACTGCCATCTTCTCCCTTACAAGGTGCGCAAAACGAAGAAACACATCGTATTCGGCGCGCGCATCGAGCGACGCTGTCGGCTCGTCGAGAATGAGCACTTGGGCGTCCCGGATGTAGGCGCGGGCGAGTGCGATCTTCTGCCACTCTCCGCCTGAGAGTTCGACGCCACGATCGAAACGCCGGCCGAGCATCTGCCGGTACCCCACAGAGAAACCGGGGAGAAGAGAGGTGGCCAAGGATTGCTCGGCCGCCGCGATAATGGATACCGGAACCGTGCCAGTGCTGGGAGGCCCTATGTCCCACGTCTTCGCCGCATCGATGGGCTCCCCGTGGTTCGAGCGATCGAGATACGACCGCACCGCCTCGATTTCGCCAACGCCGATGTTCTCGTCAAAGCGCAGGTCATAGCGGACGAAGTCTTGGAAAATGACGCCCACCGCTCGCCGCACCGACAGTAGGTCGTAATCGCGTAGATCGACCCCATCGAGCAGAATGTGCCCCTCCGTGGGATCGTACAACCGTGCCAATAGCTTGATGAGCGTCGTCTTCCCCGCACCGTTCTCGCCCACGAAGGCGAGGCGCTCGTCGGGATGTAAGCGGAAGTTCACATGCCGCAGCGCCCAGGCATCGCGGCCAGGGTAACGGAACCCAACGTCTTCGAACACGACGCCGTGGCGTATCGGCCGGGGCGCCGCGGGGGCGCCGGGGAGTGAACTGATCGACGGTTTTGTCTCGAAGAAATCAAAGAGATCTTTGAGGTACAGACACTGCTGGCAGATCCCGCTGGCGCCGAGCAGCAGATGCTGGAGGAGCTCACGGCACCGGGCAAACGAGGCCGCGAGAAAGGTCAGTGAGCCGAGTGTGATGACCCCTTGGACGGCATGCACGAGGATGATGAGATAGGCAGCGTAGTAGCCCAGCGTCCCCAGGATGGATAGTGCGGTTGAGAGACTGCCTTTGCGTATCGACAACCGCTTATGCTCCTTGCAGAGGTGCTCCGAGAGTCGACGATAGCGCCCGACCAGCCATGGCGCAAGTCCGAACAGTTGGACTTCTTTGATCGTTTCGTCGCTGGCGCCGACGTAGCGCAGATAGTCGAGCTGCCGCCGCGCCGGCGTCCACCGGGAGACGAGCGCATATTCGAGCGCGGCGAAGTGCATCTCTCCGAGGAAGCTTGGCAGGACGGTGACGGCAAGAATCAAGAGCAACAATGGGCTGTAGACAAAGAGGGCCGCGCCAAGCGACACCAGCGTCAGTATGTTCTGTCCCATTGTCAGCAGCTGGGCCAGCAGTCCGATCCGGTTGCTCGTCTGCCGCCGTGCCTGTTCAAGTCGATCATAGAATGTAGGGTCTTCGAAGTGATACAGATCAAGGGTGGCTGCGTGCTCCATTACACGCAGGCTAGTAGAGGTGGAGAAGAGTTCGCCGAGCAGGTTCTCGGTGAGCACTGACGCCCTGGCCAGCATCTCCCCTACGAGCACGATGACGATCTCAAGCGCTACAAGCTGCCATAGCCACGAGAAGTCTGGCGGCGCTTCACGCATGTCTACCACGACATCAATGATGAGCTTACCAACCCAGAGCATGGCGAGCGGGATGACCGCTCGAAGTAAGCGGAGTACCGCCATGGCCACGGTATAGCCCCGATGGGTCTGCCACATGAGCTGGATGAATTTGGGTACGTAGCAAAGCGCCGCCAGCTGCGCGCGCCAGGTCGCCGCTTCTCTCGGCTGACGGCGTGTTGTCCGCGTCAGTGCAAGAGCCATGTCAATAACCTCACGATTTCCTGCCGGAGGGCCCGATTACGGTGGAATCTCACCCGTGGCAATGCTAGGGGACATCGAAGGTATGGATAAACATGCGCGTGTGTGTATTGGCGACATACAGCGTGTGTTCATTAGGGGGAGAAGGCCAGCCCATTCGGATATTCATACTCGGTGGTGGCCATCACCCTGCTGCCGTCGGGGGCAACGCGGACACTGGCGAGCTCTCGACGTTCCGCCCTTCCAGCGCCATACGCATCCCCGGGGCGGTGAAATAGATGCTCCCGCACCACCTTGACTCCCTTCCCTGCCTGCCAACGCAGAAACCGGCTATGGCGAATATCGACGCCAGACGAAAAGCCATCGGCATGTCACAGTGGCCCCTCGGTAAACCCAAAACCGGTCGCTAGCCCGCTATGCCGTTCCACGGTGGACGATTGAAGAACCGTTGAGAGCGCCCCATCCATGCATGTAACCTCCTCTATCTGGCCCACATGACAGGAAGCGATTCGTGCCCACCCCATCGGCGCGGCTGGGTGTCAGGGTTTCAGGCGGCTGAGCTTAGTCATTGTTGCCGCAGCCACAACCCGGCTGTGTGCTCCGAGGTGTATGCAACTGTTGGCGAATCTTCTCTATCGTATCACCTTCCAAATCGATCATGATCAGGGGCGGTTTCTCTAATTGTTCGGCCACATAGTCGGCATGCCTGTCAAGGGCGCGATAGGGGGATAGATCGCTGGGGTCGAAATCCTCAGGAAGATTCTCGTCGAGCCATTCCGGCGGAAAGTGCAGGGCCATAGTGGTACCTCCATATGCAGTGCTAAGATGCCCCTGCGCTGCCGCAACTCCCGGGTCTCGGGGACGATAGGATGGGGGCCTCAGCCGTTTAACGTATACCCCCAATTGTACTGATACCGGGGCAAAGAGTCCAGAACATCTGCGGCAAATTGTTCATGGCCCATAGCCACAGGGACTGCAGGAGGGCATGGAGCGAAAAATCCTATTGACACAGCATTTGGCTCCATGCTAGAGTGTCGACGATTGAATTGAGCGTCTACGAGGATTCCCCGTATTGTCTTGTCTTGTTACGTTCCCAATGTGATCACTCCCATGAGATCTCAACGCATCGGGGTTGATGCGTGTGTGGTTCTCCCGCTAGCGAGAGGGTGATAATCTCCCTAGTATCCGCGTTCAACCGCATCAGCATCGTGACTTCGGCAGATGACAAACCGAGAGCTCCGCTCCTCTGTG
>JBKPCR010000384.1:0-9944 GCA_046727435.1 bacterium
AAGATCGCCAAGGAGCCGATTTCCCTGGAGACGCCGATCGGGGAAGACAAGGACAGTCATCTGGGGGATTTTATCGAGGACAAGAAGGTGATCTCACCGTTAGAGGCAGCGATGAAACTGAATCTCAAGGAGCAAACGCTCAAAGTGCTTCAGACTCTCACGCCGCGCGAGGAAAAAGTGCTGCGCAAACGCTTCGGTATCGGTATCGACAGCGAACATACGCTTGAAGAAGTTGGCCAGGATTTCGATGTCACCCGCGAGCGCATCCGTCAGATCGAGGCCAAGGCGTTGCGCAAGCTGCGTCATCCGAGCCGTAGCAAACGACTGCGCAGCTTTGTGGACAATATCTAAGACACACCCACCCGTGTCGCCTCTGTCCCACCTGATGCTTGGACCCTCGGCCAAGCGTCAGATGGGATAGAGCTACCTGATGTACCCCGACGAAACCTCACCATACACCTGTGGTCAAGCATGCTCACGCGGCAGGCACCTCCTTGTGCACAATCACAGAATCGGACTACGCCACTCCTCATACCCCTCTGGGAAGACGGTATCGTTGCGCGTGGTATTTGCAACCACCACCGCGTTCCAGAACGCCGTGGACTTGTGGTGTGTGCGACTACTGTAACGGGTGCGCGGTCTTGATCGGCTACTGCGGCACTGAGAACCAGGCACGGGCGGACTTTTGCGGCGAGCCCCAGGTCCATTAACCACACTTCATCCCGCTATGTCTCAGGCATCCGTAGCTTCTCGACGATCGAGTTCAAGAAAGAGGGCTTCCGCGCTCAATATCAGTTCCTCACCTATGAGTGGTGGGAGGTTGATGTCTTGCATGCGTCGCAGGATCTCGCAGGCCGCAGCCTGTTGTTCCGCTGCAGACAAAAA
Organism: bacterium; assembly: GCA_046727435.1. GTDB lineage: Bacteria > Tectomicrobia > Entotheonellia > J063 > CAVPRW01 > CAVPRW01. The sequence continues at coordinate 886 of JBKPCR010000384.1, forward strand.
GTCTAAGGGGCTACAGACCTCTTCCCTGCCCCAGTGCAGTATATGGGTATACATCATCGTCCTCTTCACGTCCTGATGTCGGAGGAATTCGTGAATCGTACGGCGATAATCGTCATCTTCCAGCAGGCGCGTAGCGAATGTGTACCTTAGTGTGGGCAGTAGGCCGCCTCGGTCAGTCCTATGGTTCTGGCCACTGCTTTGGTGGCCTTCGGCAGCTCCGAGTTGACAGGCGTCAGCCGTTTTCCTATATTACGCCCCTAAATCGAGGGTAACCATCGAGGTAACGAGCTGGGGGGTGTCCGCCAACGCGGCACATAGGGCGGCACAACTTGTCAATGTTTCATATTATGATCACTTTGGCGATGGGGCGGCGATATGACGACAACACTGCGTCAGGAGCTACAAACGTATCTCCTCGAGTATTCGCTCCGCTTTGGCGATTTTACGCTGACCTCGGGACGCATGAGTGACTATTACATCGATGGCAAGCAGACCACCTTACGCTCGCGCGGGGCGTATCTCGTTGCTCAGCTCATCCTGGACGACCTGAAAGGCACGGGGGTGGATGCCATTGGTGGGCCAACCCTGGGGGCTGACCCGGTGATCGGCGCCGTGGTGGCTCTGGCCGCGCTCGAGAACACCCCATTAATTGGCTTTATCGTACGCAAGGAAGCGAAGGGACATGGCACGCAACGTCTGATCGAAGGCCCGCTCCAGCCCGGCATGCGGGTCGCCGTGTTCGATGACACCGTGACGACGGGGGGATCCCTGAAGTACGCCATCGATCAGGTCGAAGCGGCTCAGTGTACCGTGGTCAAAGTGTTAGCTATCGTCGACCGGCAAGAGGGAGCGCAACAAAACTTTACGCAGTGGGGGTATCCATTTCAGGCGTTGTTCACCATCGAGGCGCTGAAAGCGGCTCGAACCCCTTGATCTCTCCGTTTGGCCCCCCATGCCCTTCGGCTGGCGTGCGTCAGCGTCTAAGGAAAACACCTCGGAGGCTCGTACGGCGACGAATCTGTGCAGCGGCCCTGGTGGTACGAAGACATCGGACAGAAGAGGGAGAAGTAGCATGCCACAACGGCGTGTGCGCAGCAGAGATGAGCAGCGCTTATTGGAGAAGGCCAAGCGTTATCTGCCAGGTGGGACCCTGGGCAATACACGGTTTGCAGACGACGTGGCATTTGTGGTAAAGGCCGGGCAAGGGTCAAAAGTTTTCGATATGAGCGGCAATGAGTATATCGACTATCTTTTAGGATCGGGGCCTATGATCCTCGGCCATGCGCCCCAGGCCGTCGTCACAGCGGTGCGGGAGTATCTAGAGCGTGGTTCGACCTACTTCACGTTGAACGAGCCAGCGATCCATCTGGCGGAGATGATTTGCCAGGCAGTGCCGTGTGCCGAGAAAATCCGTTTCTGTTCCACCGGCTCCGAGGCCACGTTTTTCGCTCTACGTGCGGCCCGCACCTTCACAAAGAAGGATAAGATCCTGAAGTTCGAAGGGGGGTATCACGGCAGCCACGATTATGCGCTGATGAGCAGCAGCCCCAGCGTTCCAAAAGATTTTCCTCAAGCAGTACCCGACTCGGCGGGAATTCCGCGCGTGCTGGAAGATCAGGTGCTCATCGCGCCCTTCAACGATCTCGAGACCACGAGCGCCATTATCGAACGGCATCATCACGAGCTAGGCGGCGTGATCGTCGAACCCTTCCAGCGCATCATCACGCCGCGCCCGGGCTTCCTGCAAGGCTTACGTGAGGTCACACAACGGTTCGCCGTTCCGCTTATCTTCGACGAAGTGGTCACCGGCTTCCGCCTCGCCTGGGGTGGGGCACAGGAATATTACGGCGTGGTGCCGGACCTGGCCGCCTTTGGTAAGATTATCGGTGGGGGCTTCCCCCTTTCGGCCGTTGTAGGACGTGCCGACCTGATGGAGGCCTTTAATCCCGATCGCGAGGCGTCAGGAGATTTCATCGCCCAAATCGGCACCCTGAATGGGAACCCTGTGGCGGCTGTAGCCGGGTTAGCCACCCTCAAGCAATTGAAACAAAACGGCACGTATCGGCACCTGTTCAGCACGGGACACGCGCTGCGCCAGGGGCTGGCCAACCTGCTACAGCAGTATGGCATGCCCAGCCAGGTGGTGGGTGAAGATCCATTGTTCGACGTGGTGTTCACCGATGAGCCGGTCAATGATTATCGCGGCGTGCTGACCCAGAATCGTGAGCTCTTGCGCCGGTTCAATGGCGAATTGCTGACGCGCGGCATCCTGAAGGGGAGTTCCAAGATGTATGTGTCGGTGGCGCATACGTTAACTGACGTGGAGCAGACACTGGCGGCCGTACGGGAGTCGTTAGAGGTGATGACCAGGGTGTAGTGTTCGATCTCAAATAGGAGGGGAAAGCCATGATTCAGTTGACCCAGCAAATGCGTGATCTAATCGATCCGGCCCTGGCGAAGGGCACCCCATGCCTGGTGGCAACCGCGTCGAAAGATGGGGCCCCGAATATCGGCTACAAGGGTAGCGTCATGGTGTTTGACGACGACTCGCTGGCCTATTGGGAACGCACGCTCCAGGGGACACAGCACAATCTCGAAGAGAATCCAAACGTCATGATCCTGTTTCGCGATCCGGCCACTCGTGCGGCCTGGCGTTTTGTGGGGAAGGCTACCGTCCACAAAGAAGGACCGCTACGCGAGCAGGTCATGGGTCGAACCGTACAGGCCGAGTTGGATCGAGATCCGGAGCGCAAGGGGTATGCGGTGATCGTCAAAGTCGATAAGGTATTGCCCGTCACCGGCCAGACGCCGATCCAGAGTCGAGACAACTAGGACAGTCTGGCCCAAAGATGTCCACGGGTGGTCATGCTGAGCGCCGCGGAGCATCTCAGCAATGTAACGTTGAGAACATTCGCTGCGCTCAGGGTGACCACCATCGTATTATTGCTGCCGGACTATACCAGGTGATGGCCTCGAAGCCGGACATCGCGACATCTACCTGGTTGTCAACTAGACCAGACGACCCTTATGTGTGCTCGGCCTCTCAGTGATGTGCTGCACCACTATGTGATACCGTGGCTCCAAGCAGATTGGCCTCTCAATTGGCCGGTGTTTGTCGGGCGCGTCGCCCCACTGGTGGTCGAAATCGGTTTTGGCAACGGCCTATTTTTGATCCGACAGGCGCAGCACAACCCTGATGTCAACCTGGTTGGCATTGAGCTCTCGTGGGGATGGGTGCAGCATCTTGCCCGACGCCTCGACGAGGCCGGACTGACACACGTCCGCTTGATCCATGGCGAGGCTCAGATCGCCTTGCAGCACCTCTTTAGCCCCAACAGCATCAGCGAGATCTTTATCAATTTTCCGGATCCATGGCCCAAGAAGCGGCATCATTCCCGACGATTGATCCAAGCAGGACTGGTTGAGCTCCTGCACGATCGGCTTGCACCAAGCGGTCAAGTGACGATTGCGACTGATCATCCAGACTATGCTACCTGGATCGCCGCTATTCTTGAACGCCAGACCGCGCTGCAGCCATGTTTTTTCACCACGGCCGTGCCGGAGTTGACCGGCCGCACGCCAACAAAATACGAACAGCGCGCGCGTGGGGCCAATCTACCAATTTACTACTTTGTTTGGCACAAGCCCTTCAGTTCACCCCCGATGGCATCCGTACAGAGAGGGGAAGCCGTGCCTCATGCAGTTCTTCAAGGCCCGCATGACATCGAGAAGGCCCTGAGCACTTGCACGTCCAGGACTTGGCGTGACAGCCAACAAGGCATCGAGGTCTCAACGACTCTCATCCGCGCCTATCGCGAACTCACCAACGACTCCTGGTTGGTGGAGCTGGTGGTCAAGGAAGGCAAACTTTGCCAGCAGATCGGCGTGACGCTCATCCCACGTTCGCAGGAGCAGGTGCTACTCAAACTCTCGGCCATAGGCTTCCCCCGGCCGACATGGGGGGTTCAACGCGCTGTCTGGCATGTGGCTCAGATGCTCCAGGAGCAGAATCCGCAATTGCGCATGCTGTGGATGTCGATGGGGGCTGGCGAGCAGGTCGTCGAAAACATGCACGAAAGGCCAGCACGGCGCGGCACGAGCAAACGTCCGTCGATAGCATCAGAGTCTTGAAGCGGACATCTCCGACGGGCAGGAGGGAGAGCACCATCGACCGCCGGCGCGATAATCACCCTCGTGACAGGGTCAGGTCGCGCCGCCGTAGGTAGGACGTGCGTCCGCCGCAGGTTGCTTACAGAGGAATCAGGGCGGCGGTGCGCTCTCGATGCCAGGTGGAGTCACCGAGGAGGACCTCCGAACTCTTCGCACGCTTAAAATATAGGTGCATGTGATGGTCCCAGGTGAAGCCGACGCCACCATGCACCTGAATCCCATCCGCCGTCACCTGGGTATACATCTCACTGCAATATGCTTTGGCCATCGAAGCAGCTCTGGAGGCTTCGGGGGCGTCGCGATCCACAGCCCAGGCAGCATAGTAGACCACCGATTTGGCATTCTCCACCCAGACTTTCATATCGGCAATTTTGTGCTTCACCGCCTGGAAGCTGCCGATTGGATGCCCGAATTGCACCCGTGTTTTACCGTAGTCGACGCACATCTCCATCGCCCTCTCAGCCCCGCCCACCATCTCTGCGCACAGTGCCACCGTGGCTTTGTCGAGGGCCCGTTGCAGCGTGGGCCAGGCCGCATCGCGCCCGCCCAGCATAGCTTCCAGAGAGACACCGACGCGTGTGAACGACACCTCGCAGAGTCGACGGGTTTGGTCTATGCTCATCAAAGGGGTACACGCGATGCCTGGGGACGTGATGTCAAGCAAAAATAGGCTGATACCGGACTCTGGATCGCGGCCGCCGCGGGTGCGGGCCACGCAGATAATGTAATCGGACACATGGGCGTCGACGACGAAGAGCTTGGTGCCATTGAGTGTCGCCCGATTTCCCCGGATACTCGCGCGCATGGAGATACCACGCGGGTCGTAGCGCCCATCAGCCTCGAGCAACGCCACACAGACCTTGGTCTCCCCGCGCACCAGGCGCGGCAGCATCTGCTGACGCTGCTCGTCGCTGCCGGTTTCGAGCAACGTCAACGCACCGAGGGCAATGGACGAAAAGAACGGGGCAGGGAGTAGGGCGCGGCCCATCTCCTCCATGAGAATCGTCAAGTCCACCAAACTCAGTCCCGAGCCACCGTACGTCTCGGGAAGCACCAGTCCCATCCAGCCGAGCGCAGCCATCTTCTGCCACAGGTCCGGGGAGTATCCCTGCGCATCATCGCTCCAGCGGCGCACCATGACAGGGGGGCATTCGCGCTCGAGAAATTGGCGCGCCGAGGCTCGTAACAGATCTTGCTGCTCGCTGAAGGCGAAATCCATGATGGTCCCCCCTCAACCTTTGGGCAATCCCAGCACACGCTCGCCGATGATATTGCGCAGGATCTCCGACGTCCCGCCGGCAATCGTATCCGCGCGCGACCGCAAGAATTGATGGGACCAGTGGCCGCTGTCGACGGCCCCCTTCGAGCCCTGCACCAGTTGCCCCTGCGGCCCCAGAATTTCCATCGCGACCTCGAACAGGCGCTGCGCTGTTTCGCTCCAGAACAGTTTATCGATGGAGCCTTCAGGCCCAGGCCGTTGACCACGCTGAAACCGCGTGATGCTCCGATACGTGGAGAGGCGGAGGATCTCGACATCGGTGTAGATTTGCGCCAACTTCTGGCGGATGAGCAGGTCTTCAGTGGCCGGACGGCCGTTGCGCAAGGTGCGCCGGGCGGTATCGATCAGCTCATCGAGGGCGATCTTGGTCTGGATCTCCAGGAGCGAGGCGGTGTTGAGGCGTTCGAACATCAGAATGGTAATGGCCACGTTCCAGCCATCATTGGTCTCGCCCACCAGATTGGTTCGCGGCACGCGCACATTGTCGAAGAAAACCTCGTTGAACTCCGCATCACCGGTAATCTGACGCAACGGCTTCACGGTGACACCGGGGCTTTGCATGTCCACGATCAGGGCGGTAATGCCCTTATGTTTGGGGAGGCTGGCATCGGTACGCACCAGCACAAGACATTGCTGGGCCATGTGGCCGTAGCTATTCCAGATCTTCTGCCCATTGACCACGAATTCGTCACCGTCGAGGCGAGCACTGGTCGCCAGTGAAGCCAGGTCCGACCCCGAATTGGGCTCCGAAAAGCCCTGACACCAGATCTCCTCGGCGTCGAGAATTTTGGGCAGGTAACGCCTCTTCTGCTCTTCGGTGCCGTGGACCATGATGGTGGGGCCAGCGACGATAATGCCGAGGACATTGATCAGCGGCGGCGCTTTGGCGCGCGCCATCTCCTGATTGAAGATGACCTGCTCCATCAAGGTTGCGCCGCGTCCGCCATATTCTCGCGGCCAGGTGAGGCCGACCCAGCCCCCGTCATAGAGCGTGTGTTGCCACGACTTCAGGAAGGCGATCTCGCTGGCAGGGGTCAGGGATTCACGGAACGCTGAGTCGTGCCACTCCCGAGGGACACGGGCATCAAGCCACGCGTGGCACTCGTCGCGAAATTTTTCCTCGGCGGGCGTCAATGTCAAATCCATCAAGACCCCTCCTCTACAATGCCTTTCTAGTTGAGAGATCGAGCGCCTCTGGCAGGTGATAACAAGTCGCTCGGGGAAGGCGCGCAGGCGCTCTCTATGCATCATCGTGTCGGCAAAGTGGCCACACGATGCGCGATGACACCTAAGTTCCAGCCGTAGACAGGTGACAACCAATGGCCGGATTATACACTAATGCCCCCGTAAACCCCAACGTCTGACCCGTCGTCCGTCGACCAAAATCACGCCTCTATCTGAGGTGGTGGCTCATCAACACGCGGGTGCTTGACAGGACCCGCCACATTCGTGATACCATTCGCTTTCGAAGGCGCTCGCCGATGATCACTTGTCGCCCAACGCGATCGACATAACGATGGGTTAGAACATGTCTCGACCGTGATGACGACGGTTGATACATGTGATGCGGTGGCGTATCATCGGCATAGAGGCATCCTGCCGTAAGTGCTGCGGAAATTATTGAACAGTCAAGGGCGATGCCGGCGTGCACCGGGCATGCTGGGTGGAGAGTTTGGCCCATGTTTGAAGCAGTGTCAGACAGGGAGGCAAAAACACATGTCTGAAAATGGTTTCGATCGAACGGCACAAGATGTCGGGAACATCCTGTCGATGGAGCATGTCAATGTCACCATCCCCGACCAGCAAATGGCGCAGACCTTCTATGCGGCAGGCCTGGGCCTGACACGTGATCCCTACATGATGGTGGGTCCCGAGAACATGTGGATCAACGTCGGGCAGCAACAATTTCACCTGCCGACACGTGAGAAGCCCATGGTGTTGCGCGGCACGATCGGCCTCGTAATGCCCGATCTGGAGGCGTTAAAGCAGCGTTTGGTGGCAGTCATGCCGCGGTTAGACGGCACCAAATTCGCCTGTCAGGCCGAGAATGGCCATGTCGACGTGACCTGCCCGTGGGGCAACCATTTTCGTGTGCATGCGCCGGGGCCGCAATTCGGCGTGATGACCCTGGGCATTCCGTACGTTGAGTTCCTGGTGCCGCAAGGGACGGCATCGGGCATCGGCCAATTCTACAAAGAGGTCATGCAGGCGCCGTATACCTTGACCCAGGATATGAACGTGGCCGTCACCAAGGTGAAAGTTGGCCCCACGCAATGCTTGATCTTCCGTGAGACCAGCGAAGAGATCCCTGAGTACGACGGCCATCATCTCGCCGTGTACGTCGCCAATTTCTCCGGCCCCCACGCCTGGCTGAAGAAACATGGCCTGGTCACGCAGGAGAGTAGCGCGTATCAATATCGCTTCGTCGATATCGCGCACCCCGAGACGGGTCGCAAGCTGTTTGCGATTGAGCATGAAGTCCGGAGCTTCACGCACCCGATGCTCGGGCGTGAAATCCTGAATCGGAACCCCTTGCAAAACATGGGAGGCTATTCGCGAGGTCGCGATGCGTTCGTGACGGTAGCGTAGCATCCTTGACGCTGCACCTCTCCTCGTACCGTTCCTCACCTTAATCGCCCCCTCCCCCTGTACTAGGGGAGGGGGCCTCTGCCGTCCCTGCCGTGGCATCCACATCTTGGCGTGTCGACCGGCTGTGCCAAAATATCAGGGGCTCCCGGTGTCTCACCGGGCTCGATGGGTTCTGGCATACTTCACGGTCACCTTGAGAATCCGATAGGAGGCTCCAAGGGTGCCCCGCCAGGTGCCAGACACCTTCGATTGTCCTCCACGGCGTCGCCGATACGATACCGGCACCTCGCGGATGGGTACGCCATGCTGGACGGCCTTGACGATCATCTCACTTGGCCAGCCATAGGTGCGTTCTTCCATCCGCAGGCGCTGCAGCGTGTCTCGCGTGATCGCCCGAAACGGCCCGAGATCGGTGAGGGGGATACCGGCCAGGCGACTGATCGCCATCGCCACCAGCCAGTTGCCGAAGACTCCGTGGAGTGGCATGGCCCCAGGCTCTCGCCTGCCTGCCAACCGTGAACCCAACACTAACTCTGCCTGGCCACGCTCGATCGGATCGATGAGTACGGGGATCTCCTGTGCATCGAAACTGCCATCGGCGTCGAGAAAGATCAGGATATCCGCCTCGGGCGCAGCCCGCACCCCCGCCAGGCAGGCAGCGCCGTATCCACGCTGGGGTTCACGTACCACCAGGGCGCCGTGTGCGGCAGCGACTTCGGCGGTGCGGTCCTGACTGCCGTTGTCCACGACAATCACTTGGTCGAGCGACGACCAGGGTAACTCACCCAGGACAAATGGCAAGCTTTCTTCTTCGTTCAGGGCGGGAATGATGAGACTCAGCTTCACGTCAGGGGCTTCCAGCGCAGAATCATGGTGCGATATCCCTCACCGCGCTGCGTCGGGGACGCCGTCCGGGGCCGACGCCAGCTTCCGGGAGTGGACCACGCACCAATAGCCGATGATCCACGAAAAGACCGGCGCGTACTCTACGATCCGCAGTCCGTATGGCGCGTCTGCAAAG
>JBKPCR010000385.1:0-25649 GCA_046727435.1 bacterium
CAATCGCCGTGGCTGAATGTGCCCAGGTGGTCCCTGAGCTGCGCGAAGTTCAGCCCGGCCATCAAGTCGCCTGTATCCGTGTGTAACGACAGGGACTTTTGCCTTGACACGCTGACCGGCAGGTGTTTACTCTAGCCCTCAGAGCGGAATCTGCGAGTGGAGCTGGAAGCGGCCTGATGTGACCACTCGTGCACGGCTGCATGCCCTTTGGGAGGTGCACAATGAACACGTTGCGTCATTGGACATACCAGGGCTTCGCGGTGGTCTTGGGGTTGGCCCTTGTGTTGTTGATGGTGCACGGATCTTTGGTACAGGCTCAGCCACGCACAGGAGGTGAGTTGGTCTTCGCGGTGCCCTCAGAACCCCCTTCCTACGACGGCCATCGTGAGGAGACGTTCGGCCTCATTCACCCCGTTGCACCGTTCTACAGCCTGTTGCTGCGTGTCGATCCCGTCGACTCGAATAAGATTGTCGGCGACCTGGCGGAGAGTTGGACTGTTTCCGACGATGGGCTCACCTATACTTTCAAGATTCGCACAGGCGTGAAGTTCCACGATGGCAATCTGCTGACGGCCAGGGATGTCAAGGCGAGCTACGATAAGATTATCTTCCCGCCTGAGGGGGTGGCGAGCACGCGGAAGGGGCAATATGAGGCGGTCGAGGCGGTCGAGGCGCCAGACGACCACACGGTGCGCTTCCGCCTCAAGTGGCCTTCGGCCTCGATGCTGTCTGGTCTGGCATCCCCATGGAACTTCATTTACAAGGCTGATACCTTGGCCAAGGATATGCACTGGTATGAGAACAACATCATGGGCTCGGGCCCGTTTATATTCGTCGAGCATATCCGCGGCTCCCACATGGTTGGCAAGCGCAATCCCGACTACTGGGAGCGTGGCAAGCCCTATCTCAATGGCTACCGTGCACTCTTCATCAGCGATACCGGGGCGCGGGTAGCCGCCCTGAGGGGCGAGCGCGTGCATATCGAGTTCCGCGGTTTGGCGCCGAAGCAACGCGACGACCTCGTCAAGGCGCTGGGGGCCAAGATTACCGTGCAGGAAAGCCCCTGGGACTGCATTCTCCTGGTGGCCATTAACCATGAGCGCAAGCCATTTGACGATACGCGCGTGCGTCGGGCCTTAACCCTGGCCCTGGACCGCCATGAGGGCTCTAGGGTCCTGTCCCAAATCGCCATCGTCAAGGAGGTGGCCGGGGTGCAAGTCCCGGGCACACCGTTCGCCACCCCGCCCGAAGAACTGACCAAGCTGGCCGGCTATGGGAGGGATGCCGAGACCTCCAGGGGGGAGGCCCGCCGCCTCCTTAAAGAGGCCGGGGTGGAAGGGCTGACCTTCACCTTCAAGAATCGCGGCATCCCGATGCCTTATGAACCATTGGGGATTTGGCTCATCGACCAATGGCGCAAGGTTGGCCTCACCGTCAACCAGGAGGTGATCGAGGCCGCCGCATACTACCAGGTGTTGCGGAGTGGTGAGTTCGACGTCGCCATGGACTTCCAATGCGGCTACATCGTGGACCCCGACCTGGACCTCTATAAGTTCCAGTCCGCGGACAAGAACCCATCCAACTATGGCCGCTACGTCGATCGCACGTTGGATGAGCTTTATGAGAAGCAGAGCCGTGCCTCTAACCCTGAAGAGCGTAAGCAATTGATCCGCCAGTTTGAAAAGCGGCTATTGGACGACGAGGCGCACTACCTGATGACGCTCCAATGGCATCGAATCATTCCTCACAGCGCCAAGGTGAAGGGATGGATGATCACGCCTAGCCACTATCTGAACCAGCAGCTCGACACGGTCTGGCTGAGTGAATAGCGGAGCGGCGCCTCCCCCTCACCCCACCCCTCTCCCGGAGGGAGAGGGAGAATAGGCTTGAACTATCGCTCATGCATCGGTACATCCTGCGGCGCCTATTACTAATGCTTCCCACCCTGCTCGGGGTTGCGGTGATCGTCTTTCTGCTCATGCGCGTTATCCCCGGCGATATCGTCGAGATGCGCTTTGCGGAGGGACGCTTCTTCAATCGGGAGCTGGTGGAGAAAGAACGCGCTCGACTTGGCCTGGACCGCCCTCTGTGGGTGCAATTCGGGGATTGGCTGTGGGGGCTCGTGCGCCTGGATTTTGGCCTATCGATGTGGTCCGGCGCGCCTATTCGCCAGGAAATCGCCATTCGTCTGCAATTGTCGCTGCAACTAGCGATGATGGCGACCATGGTGGCCGTCCTGCTAGCGATTCCCCTGGGAACGCTTGCCGCCCTGCGGCAAGATACCTGGATCGACTATGGCATTCGCATCTTCTCCATCGCCGGCCTGGCCACACCCTCGTTCTGGCTTGGGATTCTGATGTTCTTGTGCTTTCTCATTGTCTTTCAGTGGATTCCGCCGATGGTGTTCACGCCGTTCTGGCGGGACCCGTGGCAAAACCTCTCGCAAATGATCTGGCCGGCGCTCGCCGTTGGCTATCGCTACTCCGCGGTGGCGGCCCGCATGACGCGTTCGGCGATGCTGGAGGTGTTGCGCGAGGACTATATCCGTACCGCTCGCGCTAAAGGTCTATGGCAGAGCCTCATCGTCAAACGTCACGTGCTGAAAAACGCGATGCTGCCGGTCCTGACGGTGATTGGGTTGGAATTTGCGTTCCTCATCGGTGGCTTGGTGGTCACCGAGCAGGTGTTCAATCTGAACGGACTCGGGCTCTTGTTTGTGCAGTCCGTTGCCCGTCGGGACTATACCCTTGTCCAAGCCCTGGTCCTGCTAGTGGCCTTGGTCTATATCGTGGTCAATTTCTGCGTGGATCTCCTCTATGCCTGGCTTGATCCACGCATTCGCTATCAGTGACCGCTGTGCACTCATCGACGGATGCGCCTCTGCAAATCTCCGCCGAGACTGGCCCGAGCCATTGGTTGGTGGGCCTCGGGACTTTTGCGCGCCGTTGGCCGATAGGCGCCGCAGGGGCGGTGATCATCCTGCTGATGATCGGCGCGGCGGTGTTCGCGCCGTTTATCGCGCCGTATGATCCCCTGGAAACCGATTTCGCTGCCCAATTCAGTCCACCGACGATGGCGCACTGGTTGGGAACCGATGCCTTTGGGCGCGATTTGCTGTCGCGGATTATTTACGGCTCGCGCACAGCCTTGTTGGTCGGCTTTGCCTCGGCATTTTTGGGCGCGACCCTGGGGGCCATGCTCGGAATCGCCAGCGCCTACTTCGGCGGGCGTATCGATTTGGTGGTGCAGCGCATCGTCGAGATCTTTCTGGCATTTCCGATCATCATTCTGGCCTTGGCGGTGGTCTCCATCCTTGGCACCGGCGTCAGCAATGTGATCATGGCAATCACCGTGCCGATGATCCCGAATTGTGCTCGGGTAGTCCGTTCCAGCGCCCTGTCTGTGCGCCAGATGCCCTATATCGATGCGGCTCGGGCGGCGGGTTTTGGATATGCACGGATCATCTTTCGCCATATGCTGCCCAATGTCATGGCGCCCTACCTGATCATGCTCACGGCCTTTGTCGGACAGGCCATTCTTCTGGAAGCATCATTGTCCTTCTTGGGGCTAGGCGTGGCCGAACCGACACCAGCCTGGGGTCTGATGCTGCGTGGGGCGGCCGTCGAATTCGCTGAGTCGGCGCCATGGATGGCCATTTTCCCAGGCCTGGCCATCAGCCTGGGGGTTTTTGCGTTCAATCTCTTCGGCGATGCACTGCGCGATGCATTGGACCCGAAGTTGCGAACCTTGTAAGTTAGCATACAGATCTCAGAGAGGGGGAGATGATGGAGCAACGTGTGCACGACCGAGGCGGCTGGCCCGATGCCGGCCTGATCGACCGAGCTGAGCATACATACTCGATGTGGGAGAAGCGTACCGACGCCATTCGCGGGGTCCTTGGCGCCAAGCGCATCATCCGGACTGATGAGCTCCGACGCGCCATTGAGAGCATCGAGCCAGCCAAGTACGAACGCTCGAGTTACTATGAGCGTTGGCTCGTCGCCGTCGAAGCGCTGCTCGTCGAAAAGGGCTTTCTGACGCACGAAGAGGTCGATCGTAAGATGGAAGAATGGCAGACGTGCGAGCGCTGATGGCGGATCTCTGTCGCGGCGGTCAGGGAGTCACGCAGTCGAGGAGATAAGCATGGCAGCCAAATTTCAACCAGGCGATACGGTGCGCATCCGTGTGGGCTCGCCACCGGGACACTTCCGAACGCCAGCCTACGTTCAGGGGAAGACCGGTGTCGTCGAAGCGTTGCATGGGGCCTTTCCGAATCCAGAATCGCTGGCCCACGGCGGCGACGGACTCCCCAAGCAGTTTCTCTACCTGGTGCGGTTCGACCAGACGAGTGTCTGGCCGCAGTATCCCACAACCCTCCAGGACAAGTTGCTCATCGATATCTATGAACACTGGCTGGAGCCAGCCTAATCTTGAGGAGGGACCCATGGACCAAGCTGACCACGATCACGCGCATGATCGCCATGCGCCCATCGAGGATAGGGAGGAATTGACCTATTACGAGAAGCGGGTATGGGCTATCCAGGCTCTGCTGGTGGAAAAGGGCATCATCACCGCTGACGAAGTGCGGCAGCAGATTGAGGCTGTGGATACACGCACTCCCGCCGATGGTGCCAAGGTCGTCGCCAGAGCCTGGGTCGATCCGGCATTTAAGGCGCGCCTGCTCCATGATGCCAAGGCGGCAGTAACAGAGCTGGGCTTCGATAGCGGTGAATCTCCCGTCCTGGTTGCCGTCGAAAACACTCCAAAGGTGCATAATGTGGTGGTGTGCACGCTCTGTTCTTGTTATCCACGGGCCTTGCTTGGCCTGCCACCGGACTGGTACAAGAGTCTGAGCTACCGCTCACGGGCGGTCGTCGATCCACGCGGTGTACTGCAGGAGTTTGGCCTGGAGCTCGAACCCGACGTCGAGGTACGGGTCTATGACAGCAGCGCCGACATGCGCTATCTGGTCGTCCCCGAGCGCCCACCCGGCACCGAACACATGAGCGAAGCTGAGCTCGCGAGTCTGGTCACGCGCGATAGCATGATCGGCGTCACCAAACCCCGTGCGCCAGAGCAGCGCCCGGACCTCAAGGCTGCGGCGCCGGCATGAGAGCCTTATTGAACTGACTTCCACTCCTCATATCCTCCCCCCCTGCGGGGGAGGATACAGGTGGGGGGGAATACATTGTTTCCCCTCCTCTTATGATCTTGACCTCTCTGACACAGGAATCCATACCATGGATGTACCGCAGAGCATCGGCATCACCCAGGCTGGGCAACCTTCCCTGACGTTGACCGTGTTGGAAGAATCCCGCATACGCTTTTATGCCACCGTTGTCAGTGACGAGGCCGACGGCCCTGGCTGGGCTCAAGCCCCTGACGGACACTACTGGCGTCTTGACGTGCCGCCGTCGGTGTACCATGCGCTGACCGCGGGCGATGCCTGCGGCGTCTTGTGGCGTGGGGGCGACTTGCTTGGCGCTCTTGACTGGGAGGCTCGCGAACAGGACCCCAATGCCACCGCCTACCGCGTCGATCCCGAGGTCGCTGGCGGCCATATCACCACGCTCGAAGGCGAAGTCACCAGCACGGCGACTGGCAAGCCCGCGCTTTTGGGCCGTGTTGAAGCCGATCCCAGCGATGAGTGGTGGCTGGTGGTGGTGGATTAAGAGATAGGCCACATGGACGTTCTACTGACCTTCACCGGATTCCAAGATCCGTATACGATAGGCTTGGTTGGCCAGGAGGAACAGCCTGGTCCCATTCTCTCGCTTGCGGGCGCGCGGTCATTCGACCGGATTATTCTTTTTTCGACTCCGAGCACTGAAAAGAACACCTTGGCCACGAGCGATGCCCTTCAATCCTTATATCCAAAAGCAGGCATTGAAGTCAGAGACCTTCCACTGCACGACCCGACCGATTATGTAGCTATCTTGACAGGGCTTCGGACCCATATTCGGGAAATCACCGACAGCATATCGACAGCGAACTACTTCATTGCAGTCGCCTCAGGTACTCCGCAAATGCATGCTTGTTGGGTCTTACTTGCGGCAAGCGGCGAAATACCGGCCCGCATTCTCAACGTGCGCCCTCCTCGGTTTGTGAGCAAGGACCGCCCTCTCGTATTTGGAGTCGATTTATCGGCGACAGAATTCCCGCTCGTGCGAGCCGATATCTGCTCCGTTGAGACACCCGATGTTCCGCCTCCCGACATGGATACCGTGATAAGAGAATTGGGCATCGTCGGAGACCATCCTGCCATAAGAAAGGCTCTAGAGATCGGAGCCGTTCTGGCGTCGTCCTCTGCACCCATCCTCATTCTGGGCGAGACAGGCACGGGAAAGGAGCTCTTTGCGAGGTTCATCCATCGACTGAGCGGCCGTCTGTTGGATCGGTTTGTGCCCCTCAACTGCGCCGCAATCCCAGCGGATCTCGTGGAAAGCATTCTGTTCGGCCATAAGAAAGGCTCATTCACCGGAGCAACCAGCGATCAGACCGGGAAGTTTGACCTGGCTGACGGTGGCACGCTATTCCTGGATGAGTTGGCGGAATTGCCCAAGCCGAGTCAGGCGAAACTCCTGCGCATCTTGCAGGACGGGCTTGTCGAGCCGCTTGGGGCGAAGAAAGCGCACAAGGTCAATGTACGTGTCATCGCTGCAACGAATAAGGACTTGCGCAAGGCCATCCAACGCGGGAGATTTCGGGAGGACCTCTTCTACCGACTTAGCGTCGGGGAAGTCCGGCTACCGGCCTTACGTGAACGGAAAAGCGATGTACCCAAGATGGCACTGTATGTTCTTGACCGCGTCAATGCCACGCTTCGGAGGCCGAAACGATTGTCACCGGGTGCCCTGGCCAGGCTGCAAAACCATGCCTGGCCTGGAAATGTGCGTGACCTTGAAAATGTGATTGAACGCTCTGCGAGGCTTGCCAGAAAGGATGTTCTCGAGGCAGATGATTTAATGATTTCGGAGCCCGTGACCTATGCCGATCCATTGGCCGCACTACCCGAGCCTCGCGCCGGATTTTCTTTGGACGAGTATCTCACGAGCGCTCGCAAGCAGCTAATTTTGCACGCATTGGAAATAGCGAAGGGAAACCAGAGTGAGGCGGCAAGGCTGCTAGGGCTGACTCCTCAGGCCGTCCACAAGTTCCTGCGTAAGAGCGAAGGCGATTTCAACCGTAGTTGAAATCGATTCAACCATGGTTTAAGATAGCAATTCATCGAAATGCGACGCTTCGGTGATAATTTCGAGCTTTCACACGTACTTCAAGGATCTTTGGCCAATGGCACATTATTTGCCCCCTACAATGCATCGCGCAGAAAACAACGCTTTGCAAAGGGGGGGAAGTTATGGCAGAGCGGCATAGCAGGGCAAGACACGAGGTAGGCTGCCCGTGAAGGATTATTCGAGAGAAACCGATGCCAGAATCCTTATCGATGACCTACTCCGTCAAGCGCTCTGGGACCCCGCTGACAAGTCGATGGTCCTCACAGAAGTTCCCATCCACGCATTTCATCGACGCGACCTGTCCGCAGAAGGACGAGGTATCGATGGGGCGGTCATTACCAGCGGCACCGACGAAATTCCTACAGGGCGCGCAGATTATGTCTTGCTGTCGCAAAACGGGCGCCCTCTAGCCGTCATCGAAGCGAAGCGCTCCGCCGTTCACCCCTATGTCGCTAAGCAACAAGCCCTGCCCTATGCCAAGCGTATAGGCGCACCGTTTATCTTCTTGACCAATGGTGAACTGATCTATTTTTGGGACTACACCAACGACGACGCGCGCCTCGTCAACTCATTCTATTCACGGCGTGATCTGGAGCGACTTGTCTACCTGCGCCAGGAGCGCAAGCCCTTAGCAACTATCGCCCTTCCCGATTATTATCTGCGCCAGGGTGAGCAGCGTCAGGTCCGACCCTATCAGCAGGACACCATGAAAGCGCTCGATCAGGCGATTGAGCTCGGAAAGCGACGCTTTCTGCTTGAGCTTCCCACCGGAACGGGGAAGACAGATCTCATGTGCCTTTACCTGAAGCGCTTGATCCAGGCCGGACGCGCCGAACGTGTCCTTTTTCTGGTGGATCGAGATCAACTGGCCAAGCAGGCGCTCGAAGCCATCCAGGATATCCTGGATCAATACAGCAGCTACTGGCTCCGTCCGGGTGTGGTCCGACAGGAACAGCTGCTCACCGTGTGCCTCCTCCAGACTATGATCAGCCGCTATCAGGAGTTTACCAGCGGTTATTTCGATGTGGTCATCGCCGATGAGTCCCATCGCTCGATCTATGGCGCCTGGCAAACCGCCTTGACGCATTTTGACGCCATGCATATAGGGCTAACAGCCACTCCGGCGGCCTACATCGAGCGTAACACCTACACCTTTTACCAGTGCAAGGATGGCGAACCGGATTTTTCCTATCCGATCCAGGAAGCGTTCAAGGAGGGCTATCTCGCGCCCTACAAATTCGCCACCGGGATTACAGTGTTCCTGGCAGAGGGCGCTGATATCGATGATGAGCACTACGATCCAGTCGAGTTTGAGAAAAAGTGGACCAACGAAGATACCAACCGCAAGATGATGCAGGAGTTCGATCGTCTGGCCTGGGAGAACTATCAGGAGCTGGCACCAGGGCAGAGAATTGGTCCCGGCAAAACCATCGTGTTCGCCATCACCAAACACCACGCGGCCCGGCTGGCCGAATATCTGAATCAGTTGCATCCGGAGCATCAAGGCCGATATGCGGAAGTGATTACGTCGGATGTCACGAGCGCAGACGAATTGATCCGTAAGTTCAAGCGCGAGGACTACCCGCAGGTCGCGGTCAGCGTGGGGATGCTGGACACCGGCTTCGATTGCCGTGAAGTGTTACATCTGGTGATGTGCCGCCGGGTCCGTAGTCCTATCCTCTACCAGCAGATGC
This sequence comes from bacterium, assembly GCA_046727435.1. GTDB lineage: Bacteria > Tectomicrobia > Entotheonellia > J063 > CAVPRW01 > CAVPRW01. The sequence goes on from JBKPCR010000385.1 coordinate 8,930, forward strand.
GTGGGCGCGGAACGCGCACGGCTCCGCACATCGGTAAGCAGAAGTTTGTGCTTTACGACTTCTTCGGAAATCATGACTATTTCAACGATAGCGATACCGATATCTTCACCGGCACGGGCAGCGGTCGTGGCTCAGGTCCGCCCCAGACCCCGCCAAAATCCCCACGCGAGCTCATCAAGCTTGGCCTCGAAGACGAGTGGCTAGCAGCCGTAACCTATGTTGAAGTCGGCCCTGAGGGTGAGCGTATCGATAAGCGCGATTACGTCAATACCTGGGAGACGACGATCCAGGCCTCGGTTGAGCGTGATCCGCTCGTGCAGAAAATCCGCGACGGCAATGCCCTGACCGAGGATGAAGAGCAAGTTTTGGCCCAACGCCTCAACAATCCAGAGCTGTACTTCAATGAAGAAAACCTTCGCCGCGCCTATCGGCGTCCTGGTGGCACACTGATCGATTTTATTCGAGCCGCGTTAGGAGACCTCAAGCTCAAGAGCCGCGACGAAGAGCTGACGGAGAATTTCCAGGCGTGGTTGGTCTCGAAGAACCTCAGTCCACAGCAGGCTCAGTATTTGTCGTTGCTCAAGAACCGTGGCATCGTTCGTGGCAAAATCGAGGTCAACGATCTCTTCCAGCCGCCGCTGTCGATCCTGAACGCGGCTGGGTTGGGAGTGGAACTGTTTGGCGAGCGGGGGTTGAAAGATATTATCGAGGAGATGAACGAATCGGTCTTTACGCAGAGGCCAGCATAGGAGTGCACAGTGAACCAGGAGATCCGCAGAAAACTCGACCGCATCACGGACATCCTGTGGGCTGGTGGCGTGACCAATCCCGTCACATATATCGAGCAGCTCTCCTATCTGATTTATTTAAAGCTGCTCGATGAAGAGGAATTGTCGCGGGAGTTGCAGGCGAGGCTCTTGGGTGAGAACGGCAATGCGAAGCTCCTATTCCCGCAGCAGGCCGAGCGTTACCGCTGGTCCCAGTGGCGTTTCAAGAGCGGCACAGACCTGCGTGACTACGTGCGCGATCAAGTGTTTCCGTATATGGCTTCGCTGGTCAAAGAGGAGCCTCAGATCGCCGAGTACTTTCGCGACGCCGTCCTGGAAATCGTCGATCCGAACGTGCTCAAGCAGGTGATCGACGAAATCGATGGCATCGCGTTTCAAAAGCTTGGCACGGACGTGAAAGGGGATATCTTCGAGTACCTGCTGACCCACCTTGGCCAGTCGGCATTGAACGGACAGTTCCGTACGCCGCGCCAGATCCGGGCCATGATGGTTGAGTTGGTGGCCCCCGACCTGGGAGACACGATCTACGATCCCGCCTGTGGCACCGGCGGCTTCCTCATCGAGGCTGTGGAATACATTCTCGCCAAGTACTCGACCGAGCCCAGGGAAGTGCCCATTTACGGCGAGGAGTGGCTTGAGAAGCGCAATCAGACCATTGCGGAAGCCAAGGCGGCCATTCCAGCCCTGCAAACGTATCGTAAAGGACCTGGCGAGAAGATCCCCGACTGGAGCCTGCTGGAACGCTCTATTTACGGCATCGATGTCTCCCGGCAGATGATGCGCATCGGCATGATGAACCTCGTGCTGCACGGCATCCGGAATGCCCATGTGAAGCGGGCGAACGCGCTTTCAGAGTTAGGCGGCCTTACCGAGGACGACCTGCATCGCAAGTATAGAGTCATCCTTTCCAATCCGCCCTTCGCCGGCGTGTTGCCGCAAGAGTCGATCCGTAAGGACCTGCCCACCAACTCGAAGAAGAGCGAGCTTTTATTCCTTGGGGTGATGATGGAAGCCCTGGCCTCGGGCGGGCGTTGCGCTGTCGTCGTTCCCGAGGGCTTGCTCTTTGGCTCCACCAAAGCCCACGTCGATCTCCGGCGCAAATTAATCGGGGATTACGACCTGCTATCGGTGATTTCTCTGCCAGCCGGTGTGTTCAAGCCCTATGCCGGGGTCAAAACCGGCGTGCTCGTCTTCCGCAAGCCTTTGGCTGAGACGAAGACCGCACACAAGACCGGCAAAGTATGGTTCTACGAGGTCAGAAACGACGGCTATGATCCCGACAAGATCGTCGGTGGGGGCCGTCCTGAGACGCCGGAGAAGAACGACATCCCCGCTCTGCTCCGGCAGTGGAAGCTCTACAAGGCGTCGGGCTTCAAGAACCCGCCGGGCGTCGAGACCGGGACCTTGTTGCAGCCGGGTAGCGAGGAGCCACGTTGCTGGTGGGCATCCCGCGAAACCGTTGCCCAAAACAGCTATAACCTGGCTGCCGGTCGCTACAAGCCGCAGGTGGCGGAGCAGGCGCCCGAAGAGGATCCCGCTGAGCTCATCCGCGAGGTGCTCACCCTCGAACGGGAGATCGTGGATGGCCTGGAAAAGCTGTTGAAAGAGGTCGAAGCATGATCGACGTGACCGAAGAAGTCCTATCAGACATGGTGCAAGCCATTGTGCGGGAAGTGGACCCCGAGCGGATCTATCTGTTCGGGTCACGCGCCCGTGGCGAAGCGCGCCAGGATTCTGACGTGGATCTGCTCATCATTGTCAGCGAACCCTTTGGGCCTGAACATAGTCGCTTTCAGGAAATCAATCGCGTTTACCGGGCACTCTCCTCTTTTCGGGTTCCCAACGATGTTTTGCTCTATTCCAGCGACGAATTTGCGAAGTGGTCTCAGTCGCTCAACCATGTGCTGGGTCGCTGCTCCCGAGAAGGGAAGCTGTTGTATGCCCGATCTTGAGCATGCGCGTATGCTGCTCAGGCTCGCTCGCGATGACCTTGCAGCCATGGAAGTGTTGGAGACTTCGCCACGGATTTCATCAAGCATCTTCGGGTTCCACGCCCAACAAGCTGTGGAGAAAGCACTCAAGGCATGGTTGAGCTTGCTGGACGTTGCCTATCCTCGAATTCATTTGCTCTACGAACTCTTCAACCTGCTGGAAGACCATGGCGCAGCATCCGCGAGCGGATTTCGCCATCTTCAGGACTTGACGCCATTTGCAGTGCAGTTCCGCTACGAGGAATTCACTCTGTCTGAGGCAAACTTGGATCGGCTCGAAGTCGTTCGACAGGTAAGCGATCTGATTGGCCACGTGGAGATATTAATCCGAGAGGCGGAGGCGGCAGGATGAATTGGCCGGTTGTTTCACTTGAGGATTTGCTTTCGCTAGAGTATGGAACTGCACTACTAGCAGCACGCCGAGACTCGTCCGGCGCTATGCCTGTAGCTGGCTCAATTGGGAAGGAGTCGGGCTTCAAGAACCCACCGGGCGTCGAGACCGGGACCCTTTTGCAGCCGGGTAGCGAGGAGCCCCGTTGTTGGTGGGCGTCCCGCGAAACCGTTGCCGAAAACAGCTATAACCTGGCTGCCGGGCGCTACAAGCCGCAGGTGGCGGAGCAGGCGCCCGAAGAGGATCCCGCTGAGCTCATCCGCGAGGTGCTCACCCTCGAACGGGAGATCGTGGATGGCTTGGAAAAACTGTTGAAAGAGGTCGAAGCATGATCGCTGTGACTGAAGAAGTCTTGTCTGACATGGTGGAAGCCATTGTGCGGGAAGTGGACCCCGAGCGTATTTACCTGTTTGGCTCACGCGCCAGGGGAGATGCGAGAGCAGATTCAGATATCGATCTGCTGATTGTTGAGAGCGGGCCCTTTAGCCCCGACCACAGTCGCTGGCAGGAGATCAAGCGAGTACGGCGGGCTCTATCGCCATTTCGGATTCCCAAAGACATCCTGGTATATAACGCGGATGAAGTGACGAAGTGGCAGTACACCGTCAACCATATCATCGCCCGCGCTTTACGTGAGGGGAAGTTGCTCTATGAGCGGGGTTGAGCACGCCCGCGAGATGCTCACCCTAGCCCAGAGAGACTTTAAAGCGTTGCAGGGTATGCTCGATGCCGAGACATTCGCTGACGAAATCTTTGGCTTTCACGCGCAACAAGCCGTGGAAAAAGCTCTAAAGGCGTGGTTGACTCTCGTTGGGGTGGAATATCCTAGGACTCACGATCTGGAGGAACTATTGGAGCTGCTTGAAGAACATGCAGAACCCATCTTGGAGGCATTCTATAACCTGCTCGATCTCACCGACTTTGCCGTGCAATTTCGCTACAGGATTTTCGAGGATGCTGAAGGCCGACTCAACCGGGGCGTGATGATTCGGCAGGTGAATGATCTTGTTGTTCACGTGGAAAGGCTTGTACGAGAAGCGGAGACGGCGGGATGAATTATCCACAAGCTCAGATTGGCCAACTCTGCCTGCCGACAGGACAGCGAGATCCGCGAGACACGCCATATCGACCATTCAAATATGTTGACATTTCCGCTGTAGACAAAGATCTTAAAGCGATTGTCCAAACCCAAGAGGTCATTGGCAAAGATGCGCCAAGTCGGGCTCGAAAGGTGATCGCCGCTAACGATGTCCTGGTTTCGACTGTACGCCCAAATCTCAATGCGGTCGCCGTTGTTCCTTGCGAGCTTGACGGGGAGATTGCATCCACAGGATTCTGTGTGCTCCGCCCAAATCCAACCATAGTCAATGCCCGGTATCTGTTATACTGGACATTGACTCCAGATATCGTGGGTTACCTAACAGCAAGGATGCGAGGGGCTAACTATCCGGCCGTAACCGATGCGGTGGTGAGAAAGGCCACGATCCCTCTCCCTCCCCTTTCCGAGCAGCGGCGGATCGTAGAGATTCTCGACCAGGCAGATGCCCTCCGAAAGAAGCGTGCTGAAGCCGACGCCAAGGCCGATCGTATCCTCCCTGCCCTCTTCATCAAGATGTTCGGCGATCCATCAACGAATCCTCGGGGATGGGATCGGATTCCTCTGAGCCAATTACTACGAGATAACAAGGGCGCCCTTCAAAGTGGACCATTCGGCAGCAATTTACACAACGCGGACTTCGTCAATGAGGGGACAGTTTTCGTCGTCGGAATAGATAACGTCCAAGATACAGGCTTTCAAATCGGCAGGAACAGGCGCATCACATGGGAGAAATACCAGGAATTGAAAAAGTATAAGCTTAAACCTGGTGATGTTCTCATTACTATCATGGGAACTGTTGGAAGGATATGCGTCTTTCCTGAGTGGATCGGTGACGCAATTTGTACAAAACATGTTTACAGAATCCAGACTAACCAAGACCTGCTCGATCCAGAGTACCTCTGTGCAAGTATCCGTTTCTCGCCCGCCGTACGTGCACAGCTTGGATCGTCTATCACTGGTCAGATTGTTGATGCGATCACATCAAGGAACCTCAAAGAATTAATAGTCGATGTACCTCCGATAGATCCACAAATATAAGCAATCTCTTGACGATGAGGCTCTGCGACGAAAAGATTCCAAATCGAAACTCGACTCCCTATTTGATGTTCTCCTACACCGTGCCTTCTCTTGCAATCTCACCGCTAAGTGGCGGGAGGCCCACATGAAAGAACTCCTGGCTGAGATGGAGGAACAGGCCAAATACCTTGTGGCACACGGCACACACAGCAAGCAGGAGAATGCAGCCCTGCAGGAATCTCTTTTTTGACCCGAGTCGCTCAAATCAGTGGAAAGCCCCAGAGAGGCAGCAATGTCAGCCACAGACTGGCGTGAACGCATCGTCATCGACCCCGGCATCCACCATGGAATCCTTTGTATCAGGGGCACGCGCGTACCTGTGAGCGTGCTGGTAGGCAGCATCGCCGATGGGAACTCCATGAGCGATCTCTTGCCAGCCTATCTCCATCTCACCGAAGCGGACGTTCATGCGGTCTTAAGATTCGCCGCCGAAGCTGTCAATCATGCGAATTTCATTCCCTTGCTGCCCCAGGGAGTGCGACCTCGCAAACCGTGAGGGGGAGCAATGCTCACCGGTCTCCGCCTCGGAAACTTCAAACCCTTTGCCGCAACTCAGCGGCTTCCCATCCGCCCCCTTACCCTCATCTTCGGCCCGAATAGTTCAGGAAAATCGAGTCTGATTCATGGCTTCATCCTGGCCCGTCATGCTCTAGAGTCTGGGGAGTTGGAGGTTCATCGAACGACCATTGGCGGAGAGGCAGTAGACCTCGGCGGATTTCGTCAGTACGTCCATCGACGAGCGGCCTTGCGCAGGGTCGAATGGGCCGCAGAAATCGATGCCGCGCAGCTTCAAGGTCGCCTAGTAGAGTTGTTGCCCCCTGCAATCAGGATCGTGACGTTGGTCGAAATTGGCATGGAACACGTCGAGAGAACGACATCGCGAACGGTCTTCGATGCGCGGACTGGACAGTTCGTGGTCGCTGAAGTACCTACTGGCGAACTGGTGCCCTCCGGACCGCCACAGGTACAACGCTACGAAATCATCGTCGATGGAAATTCCATTCTGCGGATGAGTCGGCGTCGCGACGGTGATCTGCAACTAGACTAGCTCGATCATCAGCATCCGGTGTTTCGAGGCGTGATCAAAGCCATCGTGGAGACGGCTACAACGACCGAAGGGCTGACGACTACAGATTACGAAGGAGTGGATGAAGCTATCACAATGTTGGTTCCAGAAATCACGGCCCAGTTGGGAAAGTTTCGACCGAGTGGGCTTTTGCGATCTGAGAGGTCGCCTGTCATCGGCGAGCAGCCAATGCTTTTTCCCATTAGTCGCGGTCACCGCAAGGAAGACCTGGCTGCGGCGATGCGTTTCTTCTTGCCACGCACGCTCGATGAGCTCATTCGAGGTTTGAACGATGCCATTGGGCAAGAGCTGTCACGCCTGCGCTATTTAGGCCCCCTGCGGTCTTATCCCCCTCGGCATCTCGCCTTTGCGCAGCACCACGATCCGAACTGGTTTGCTGGCGGCGGTTATGCTTGGGACGTCGTGCGGCGCGATGAGAATGTTCGCAATGCCGTCAACTCGTGGCTTAAAGCTCCAGGTCGACTGCAGACTCCCTATGAGCTGATAGTGCGGGAGCTTGTGGGCATCGATCAATTGGAAGAACCCCTCCACAAAGGCATTCAAGAAATCGAAATCGGCATGACAGACGAGGGGTATCCAGGAGGTCACTACCAGGGTAGAGAGACTGATCCAGAGCCTCCTGCTTGGGGGGTACTGGACCCAGAAAGTGAAGCTGCGAAGCTCACGGAGATCATACGAGCGGCGGAGATCGACAAGCTTCAGGAGCTCATTCTCATCGATCGTCGATCGAATACAATCGTGACCCACCGCGATGTTGGCATTGGGGTGAGTCAGGTTCTGCCGGTACTGGTGGCAGCCTATGCCTCGCAGGGCAGCATTCTCGCCATGGAGCAGCCGGAAATCCATCTGCATCCTGCCCTCCAAGCAGAGCTCGGAGATGTATTCATTGAGTCAGCCTTGGGACCACGTGGCAATACTTTCATCCTGGAAACACACAGCGAACATCTCATCTTGCGCCTCCTGCGCCGGATTCGCGAGACCACCGATGGTGAATTGCCCCCGGATTTAACCCCTATACATCCAGAGCATGTGGCTGTCTTATACGTCCTGCCCGACAAGGACGGCGCCAAAGTTGTGGAGATCCCAATTCGGCCCGACGGGGAGTTTGCTGAGCGGTGGCCTCAGGGCTTTTTCGCGGAACGCGCCAAGGAACTTTTTTAGTCCATGCTCTACGAATATGCGCTGGAGCCTGCTCTTCTCAACAACTGGAAGGATTTTCGCTACTTCGCCGAGAAATTTGGCGCCTCTCGTGGACGCATGATTGCCCGCTATCCAAAGCGTTGGAAGCGGTTGGTCTACGAATCTCTTGCCAATTGCGGTGAGATTGAGCGGAAACGCATCGAAGAGGGGCTTAGCAGGCTCGATGACCGTTTGTTGACACGCCACTGTGAGTGGAATACCCAGCTCGACTGGTTGGCCAATGCTGAGGTGGAACATCTTCATAGACCATTTCATGCCATCTTAGCGAAGGCTAATCCGAATATGCGCGACTTCGTGTTGGACGGAGATAGCGTTGACGAAACCCCTCCTCTCTGGAACGTAGGCATGACCCGCGTAATTTCGCGAACAGCACGCGCGATGGCCGCCTGTGTTGCCCTTCTGCTACGGGTATCCAAGCAGATCATGTTCATCGATCCCCATTTCAGGCCGCAAGACCTGCGCTATCGACGGACGCTCGAAGCATTTCTCTCCGCAGTTCTCGAAAAACGCTATGGTATGCTTCCCACACGCATTGAAATACATACAGGGGATAGTCTCGGGTCCGACTATTTCAAGACTGAGTGCCAGCAACGGCTGCCGAGCCTCATACCGGAAGGAATCCAGGTCCATATTGTCCGATGGCGAGAGAAGGATGGCGGAGAGAAACTGCACAATCGCTATATCTTGACGGATATCGGTGGGGTCAGCTTCGGCGTGAGCCTGGACGATGGCGCAGATGGGGAAACCGATGAGGTAATGCTTCTTGAGGACAAAATCTATCGATTTCGCCGGGCGCAATATATGAGCCCTGAACCAGCTTTTGAGTTGGTGAATGAACTGATGATAGAAGGGAAACGAAGGCTGCAGCAGCTGTGACATCGTAAAATTTGCGAGTCACTTATCGGACAGCTCCCTGGGATGTCCCGTCCTCCCCGCTATGAGAAGGAAGCACTTATGCCAAGACAACTACACCTCACGCTGGAGCTGCCTGATGAAGTTGTCAAACATATGTCTGACAAAGAGCTAGCGGAGAAAGCCAAGGAAGCCCTGGTCATGGAGCTCCTCCGGGAACATCAGGTATCTCAGGGCAAGGCTGCAGAAATCCTCGAGATAAGCCGCTATGATCTCTTTGATTTGATGAGTAAATATCGCATTTCCGTCATCGACCTCACGCCCGAAGAGCTAGAGGCAGAACTCAAACGGCCATTTCCTCGGCCATAAACCGATGCCCCTACTTATGAGCGTCCCGCAAGTCTATAAAGCTCTATCGCAGGGCGGGACTTGGAAATACGAGAGCCTTTTGGGGAAACAACATGAGTCGAACCAGGAGTATCGAATACAACGCTCAAATTTGGAAAGAAGGGAATCAATACATAGCTCATGCGATGCCATTGGATGTCATGAGTGCAGGGCCAAGCCCAGAGGAGGCCAGAAAAGCTCTGGACGAAGCCGTCCATCTCTTCTTGGTCACGGCGGCGGACATGGGCACCTTAGAGGAAATCCTCCAGGAAAGCGGCTATGAATTTCGGCAAGGAGCTTGGGTGAGTCCTGCATGGGTGGCCATTGAAAGACGCTTGGCGGTTGTCACGGTCTGAGCGAAGATGCCAAGAATAGCACCGGTACACTGGACGGTTCTCGAAAAGGTATTCTTTGCCGCAGGCTTTCGGTTTGCTCGGCAAGAGGGAAGCCACCGCTCTTACATTAAACCGGGCGTTTCCAGGCCTATAGTCATTCCCACCTACGACGAAATCCCCGTCGCAATTATCAGGAACAACTTGAGAACCACGGGCATATCTCGGGATGAATATTTCCGTTTGTTGGAACATGTACGATAACCGGCGTGAGGGGCTGACATAGGCGCATACACCCGGCGTCGATTCCAAATCAGGGAAGATATCCGTTATGCCATTACCCGGTGGTCCAACTGACAAATTTGGGAACCGCTACGAAGGCCGTTGGACAGTCTACTGCATGATCGATGTGATGGACGAGCGAGCTGACGCCATACGCCTGGAGCCGCCTGGTGTAGAAGGGGAGGGGATAGAGTTTTCGGTGCGAAGAGGAGATAAACGAGAATATCATCAGGTGAAACGCCAGCATGGTGCTAGTGGAAGATGGACGTTAGCTGACTTAGAACGTGAGCGCGTATTGGCCCATTTTCGGGAAAAACTGTATGCTCCTAACGCATTGTGCATCTTCGTGTCTACGGACAAGGCATATGAGTTATATGAGTTGGCTGACAGAGCAAGAAGGGCTGCATCTTGGGAGGAATTCGAGCAGATCTTCATCAAGGGCGAGGTCCAGTCTCGCGCATTCAACAACCTGGGTCGACGATGGGAAGGTTGCTCCGGCCAAGATGCTTTTGAAGCGCTCAAGCGCGTTCGCGTCGAACCGGTTGGCGAAGACATCTTACGAACCTTCGTTGAGAGCCGGTTGGCCGCTTTGGTAGAGGGTGATCCGGCCACAGTTATAGACGTCCTTGCTCAATTGGCGCTTGATGCGGTCCATCAGGAGTTGACGGCACGTGACATCTGGCATCATCTGGAAAGCCGCGGCTTTCATCGCCGCCAATGGGGTAAGGATCGGCATGTACTGGCGGCAGTGAAGGCAGCGAACGAACGCTACCTCTCTCCACTGCGCGCTGTGGCGATTGCCGGAGAAGTGATCATTCGGGAAGAAGTCCAGACCGTTCTGGACATGCTGACGTCTCCAGGACGTACACGTGGTGTATTGCTAACAGGTGAAGCTGGGGTAGGCAAGAGTGGCGTCATCCTTCAAGCGGTGGAGTCTCTTCAGGGGCAAGGCTTGCCTCTCATCACCTTCCGTGTAGATCGCCTCGAGCCAACTGTGCTGCCCAGCGATGTCGGTCGGCAACTCGGGCTCCCAGACTCTCCTGCCAATGTTCTCGCCGCGGTCGCACAGGGTCGCGACTGCGTGCTGGTGATCGATCAACTCGATGCAACCAGCCTCGCCTCTGGCCGCCACCCGCAGTTCTTCGATTGTGTTTCTGAAATTTTGCAGCAAGCTCAGGTGCATCCCCGCATGCATCTGCTGCTGGCGTGCCGTAAGTTCGATGTCGATAACGACGCCCGACTACGGCGACTGAGCGGGGAGACCGGCATCGTGAAGACCGTGCCGGTTAATCGGCTGAGCCATACCACGGTGCGGGAGGTTGTTGCCGATCTGGGATTGGATGCCGGTCGGTTGGATTCCAAACAATTGGATCTCCTCTCAATCCCCCTGCACCTGAGTCTGCTCGCAGAGATTGCGGCGTCGACCAGCATAGATGTCCTGGACTTTCAGACAGCCAAGGACCTCTATGATCGTTTCTGGGACTATAAGCAAGATGTAATTCGGGTACGCATCGGTCGCTCTCTCCAGTGGACGCGGGTTGTGGACGCTCTCTGTGACTATATGAGCGATCGTCAGATACTATCAGCTCCAGCGAACACGGTCGACGACTATGATCACGATCCTCAGGCCATGGCATCGGAGCACATCTTGATTCGTGATGGCCAGCGGTATTCGTTTTTCCATGAGGGTTTTTTCGATTATGCTTTTGCGCGCCGCTTTGCCGCTCGAGGTCGTGAATTGTTGCCGCTGCGCAGTGGTGAGCAACATCTTTTTCGGCGTGCACAAGTGCGACAAATCCTTGTGCACGAGCGTGAGGCAGACTTTACTCGGTACCTTGACGACCTCCGGTCGTTGCTCATTAGTCCCGACATCCGGTTCCATCTGAAGCAGGTGGCGTTTGGTCTGTTGGCACAGCTATCTGATCCCACAGAAGAAGAATGGGATCTTCTCTCCTCACGAATCGGTCACCCCGAAGATGCTCTCACACATGAAGTGTGGCGGGCATTGTATGGGTCGGCGCCTTGGTTCCTATTGCTCGATTCACTTGGGGTTGTGAGATGCTGGTTGGCGGATCCCCGTGAAGAGCGCGTCGACCGAGCAGTTATGTTCCTGTCGAGCGTGCAGAAGCAGTTACCCGATCGCGTCGCTGAGCTAGTCGAGCCTTACGTGGGGACATCGACAGAATGGAACAAGCGGCTGGTCTATTTAGCCCAGGGGGCTGATGTCAGTGTTGGTCGTCGCTTCTTTAATCTTTTTCTTTTGTTAATCGACCGAGGTATCCTCGATGAAGCGAGAGGTCCCATCGCTGTCAATAGCGATTTCTGGAGTCTCATTTATTCGCTGCCAGGGGAGCGTCCGGATTGGGCATGCGAGGTTATCGGGCATTACTTTCAACGACGGCTAACGCTCAGCCTCGCCGCTGGGCGCGCGCAGTTCATTTTACTTGAAGGTATCATTCCTTCTCGACGGTCAGCAGCAGCCGCGCGGCGATTGGCAGAGTGGCGCCGGAAGTTTAGGGTCCAATCGGTCGAGCCCCCGAGATCCTTTGAGCTTCGACGAGTGGGGTCTCCGGTGCCTGAACGTGCGGCGGAGAGAATGACAGATGACCAGTGGCTGAGCGCTGTCGCTCGCCACTCCCACGATCAGATGCGCACTATACATGACGGCGGTCTTGTGGGTGGCGCCCATGAGCTGGCTCAGCTCTTGGAGGAACAGGTAAAGAGGGAGCCGGCACGGTTTGCCAAGCTGGCTTGTCGATTTCCTGATGATACACATCCAGCCTATTTCGACGCCGTACTGCGCGGTATCACTGAGGGGGGCCTAGATGATATGCAGTTGGTCCTCGATGTGTGTAAGCGCTGCCATCAACTGCCGAGTCGACCGTGTGGGCACTGGATCTGTCGACCTATCGCAAAGCTGGCGGAGCACCCATTGCCTGAAGAGGCATTTGATATTATCGCATGGTATGCGACAGAAGATCCCGATCCGGAGCAAGAGCCATGGCGCGCCAGAGCTATCGGACGTGACATTCTCACAGCGGCCATCAACTCTGTGCGGGGGAGCGCAGCAAAGGCAATGGCTAAACTCATCTTCGCTGATAGCAATCGGGTCACCTACCTTCTACGCTCTATTGAATGGATGGTCCGAGATCCCTCTATTGCTGTGAGATGCTGCGTTGCTGACATATTGACTGCGGTACTCAAGCACGATCGAGAGCTGGCTATCCGGTTGTTCGAGCAACTATGCGACACTGAAGACGCGCTTCTGAAGACCCACTACGTTGACCGCTTTCTGTTCTATGCGCTGCAGACGCATTTTGAAAAGTTACGACCTCTTGTGAAACGAATGATTGGCTCCTTGGAGCCTGACGTGGCGATTGTTGGAGCCCGCCAGGCGTGCTTGGCATCGCTGTTCGTAGAAGAGGCCCGTCCGCTAGCTGAGCGTTGCATTTCAGGTACAGAGGCTCAGCAGATGGGCGCTGCTGAGGTATGTGCCGCAAATCTTCGTACAGCCAGCTTTCGTTCGGTTTGTGAAGAGGCGCTCATCGCGCTGTTCAACAGCCCCTATGACAAAGTACGTTCCAAGGCAGGCACATGTTTTCATGGGTTTGAGAGCGAGGAACTCGGTGCATACGAGGCGCTTATCAACACATTTGTGCAAAGCCCTGCCTTTGCCAGTCATTATTTTCATTTGATATATGCCTTGGACCAGACGACCGCGAAGCTACCAAATGTCACGTGCTTAGCATGTGAGCGATTTTTGAATACCTTTGGCCGAGAAGCTGGTGATATCCGCACCGGGCATGCGGCTGATGCCGATATGGTATGTCGCCTCATCGTTCGAGCGTACAGCCAAACGAGAGATGAGGGGCTCCAAGCCAGATGCCTAGATGTAATCGATCGCATGACACAGACACGAGCTTTTGGATTCGAAAAGGTGTTAGCGCTTTATGACCGGTAAGTGACTCAAAATGGTTCAAGTGGAGTACCCCATGGCCACGGTCAGTCTGGAACTACCAGAAGAAATCTTCTCAGCCTTGCGTCGATCACCGGAGGAGTTCGTTCGTGAGATGCGCCTGGCGGCAGCCATTCACTGGTATACGCGTGGTGAAATCTCGCAGGAGAAGGCAGCTCAGATTGCAGGGCTAGACCGCACAGACTTTCTGCTGGCTCTGGCACGGGAGCGAGTCGATGCCTTTGTGGTAATCTTCGAAGACCTCAAGCGCGAGATAGATCGTGGCTGAGCTTCCGTCTGTCAACGCGTCCCCTCTCATCTATCTGGCGAGAGCTGGATTGCTCGACTTTCTTCAAGTCGTTGCCGAAACGGTCGTGGTGCCCGACGCCACGACTGACGAGATTCGACACCGAGGTCCCACCGATATCACAGTTCAAGCTCTTAAAAACACCCCGTGGTTAGTGCGAATCGACGATCCGCCGTTTCCCAGGGTCATCCAAACATGGCATCTTGGGGAAGGTAAGTCCGCGGTTCTCGCATGGGAGTACACACATCCGGGGACGGAGGCTATCATCGATGATTCGGCCGGCCGGCGCTGTGCAGCCGCACTTGGGATTCCTGTGAGGGGGACTCTCGGTCTCATTCTCACAGCAAAGAGGCGAGGCAGGATCCCCCAGGCCCGACCCGTGCTCGAAAGACTTCGCCAGGCGGGCATGTACCTGTCCGACCGCATCATGGACCAGGCGTTGGCGCTCGTGGGGGAATAGGCAAAGAATACAATTTTCGGAATGTCTGCATGGGGGTTAGAGGAGGGCCCAGTATGAGCGCAACTTTATTCAAAGAGGTCAGCTATTCATTGGCGAAGCTCATCCAGGATATTGAGATGGGGGAAATTGGGCTGCCGGATATTCAACGCCCATTCATCTGGCCAAATACTAAGGTGCGCGACCTCTTTGATTCGATGTATAAGGGCTTTCCTGTAGGCTACTTGCTGTTCTGGGCGAATGTGATGGCTAACGGGTATCGCCAGATCGGTGCGGACTCCAAGCAAAAGATCTCTCGCCTCCTCATCGTTGACGGCCAACAGCGTTTGACCTCACTCTATGCGGTGCTGAGATGTGCTACTGGCATGCGCTGCCGACGGGTTGGGAGCAAATGGATTATGGCGAGTTCATCGAGGCTCGCCGTCAGTGTATGGCAGCGGTAATCCGCGAGGGCTTCAAGCAGCTGGGGGAGTAGTGATGGTGAGTGGAAGCAGAAGACCCCTCATCCCTACTGTCGTTGCTGACCCTTCATGAGACCCTTCAAGAGTTGAATCAGAGGCGTGCACCCCCATTCTACCCCCGTAGTCCCTCATGCGTAAAACCAACGCTCCTGTGTTCGAGCAGAATTCCTTGACACGTCAATGACAAGCTGTTATCAAGGGAAACGATTCCCTTGCTTATGCTGCCGTCGGCGTGCATGGGGTCGAGTGGAGACCATGGCATCGGAGGGACAACAACTGCGCCAAGGCACAGCCTTGAAAGGGAGGACACTTCATATGCCAGGGATCGAGGGGTTAGGACATGTAGGCATCCACACCGAAGACTTGATGAAAATGCGTGATTTCTACACGCGCGTCATGGGATTGCAGATCGCCGATGAAAATCTCGACCGCGGCATCGTGTTTTTGAGCGCCAATCCGGAGTATGAGCACCACGAATTTGTGCTGGCCAGAGGGAGAGATGTCCCCCAGGGCGCCAAAGTAGTCCAGCAGATCTCCTTCAAGGTCGAGAACCCAGATGACTTGAAGGACTATCATCGGCGGCTGCAAGCAGAGCAGATCACCATCGACCGCTTTGTCAGCCATGGCAATGCGCTGGGGCTCTACTTTTTCGACCCGGAAGGGAACCGCATTGAAGTGTATTACAAGACCGGGTTCCCGGTGCCCCAGCCTCATGGTGATCCCCTGAACATGGAAGCATCGACGGACGAATGGCTGGCCACGGCCCGCGCCGCCATTCCAGCGGATAGACAATAGCGGGCCGAAAAGCACTGTCGTGAGCGTGTCTATTGAGTGTGATGTACAACCAGCGAGGAGGCGGAAGCCATGCCGAGAATCAAACATATTGCCCTGACGACCGGAAACCCCGAGAAGGTGGCGGCCTTTTACAAAGAAGCCTTCGATATGAAGGAGATTCGCCGCAGTCCCAACGGCGCGGTGTTCCTCACCGATGGTTACATCAATTTGGCGATCCTGAACTATAAAACGGAGAAGGACGCTGACGTGGGAGCCCATGGACCCAACTTCAGCGGCATCCATCACTTTGGTTTTGAGGTTGAAAACCTCGACGAAGCGTGTGAAAAACTGGACGCAGCGCAGGGGCAACGGCTCACGCAAAAGGATAACCTGGATACCATGATGGCTCCCGGCAGCCATCGGAACTTCGAGATGAAGTGGGCCGGCCCCGACGGTGTGGTGCTGGATGTCTCCCATACTGGCTGGGACGGCACATCACCGCAGTGATCCCCGTCTGCCTCCCGGGACATAGACGCCAAGATAAGTACCCAGACAGTATGCCCTCTCCCTCCGGGAGAGGGCTAGGGTGAGGGCGGCCAGGCACGATCGAGTGGTTAGGTGTCCATCACTCTGCCTCTCTTCCACTGGCAGAGGGGGCGCTGGTGCAGGGGACCGGCAACGTGTAAATCTTGATCAGGAGGAACCCCATGGGAGAGATTTTGGGGATCGGGTTGACGCATTTTCCACCGCTGACAGGCAAAGATGAGCAGATGGGGTGGATCCTGAAGCGGGCCCTGCAAGACCCAACTTTGCCCGAACAGTACCGACGGCCTGAGGGATGGCCTGAACCGATGCGGCAGGAATACGGCGCAGATGAAGGGAAAACTGCTGCCGCCCGCCATCGTGAGGCCCATGCCACGCACTTCCGCAAGGCTAAACAGTTGCTTGATGACTTCGCACCGGATTTCGTGGTGATCTGGGGCGACGATCAGTACGAGAATTTCAAAGAAGACATCATCCCGCCATTTTGCCTGATGGCCTACGAAGCGTTCGAGGTCAAACCTTGGGAAGATCGTCGTGGCCCTAACTTTTGGGATGAACCGAAAGACAAGACCTTCACGTACCAGGGTCACCCCGCAGCTGCCAAGTTTCTCACCAACGGGCTCTTGGAGTCCGGATTCGACTTGTCATACGCCTACAAACCGCTGCATCACCATCTGGGCCATGCGTTTCTCAACACCCTGCTGTACCTGGATTACGATCGCCAGGGTTTCACGTGT
>JBKPCR010000386.1:0-14023 GCA_046727435.1 bacterium
CAAACCGGCTGGCATCATCGCCCATCTCGATCTGCGGCGACCGATCTTCCGGCATACCGCAGCCTATGGACATTTTGGGCGCAACGAGCCGGAGTTCACCTGGGAACGCACCGATAAGGCCGAGGAATTGCGCCAGGCTGTGGGCTTGTAACGATCACTGGCTGGACAAAGGAGTGACCATGGACTACGACGTACGTGATCTTGGCCTGGCCCCGAAGGGCAAGGCCCGGGTGGAGTGGGCGGCGCAGAGCATGCCAGTGCTGAAGCAGGTACACCAACGCTTTGCCGCCGAGCGTCCGCTCGCTGGGATGCGCCTGGCCGCCTGCCTGCATGTGACCACGGAGACGGGCAATCTGATGCGAGTGCTGAAGGCGGGTGGCGCGGAAATCGCGCTTTGCGCCTCTAATCCCCTCAGCACGCAAGACGAAGTGGCGGCCTGGCTGGTGGCCGATGAGCAGATCCCGGTGTTTGCCATCCGTGGCGAGGATAAAGACACCTACTACCGCCATCTGCAAGCGGTCCTGAGCCTTCGTCCACATCTCACGATGGACGATGGTGCCGATCTGGTCTCCACCCTGCACTCTGCCGGTGGCGAGCAGGCCGCACAGGTCTTCGGGGGCACTGAGGAGACGACGACGGGTGTCATTCGGCTGCGCAGCATGGCCAACCGTGGCGTCCTCAAATACCCCATCATCGCCGTCAACGACGCCAAGACCAAGCACCTCTTCGACAATCGGTACGGCACCGGCCAGAGCACGATCGACGGCATCGTCCGGTCCACGAACCGCCTGCTGGCAGGGTCGACTTTTGTCGTCTGCGGCTACGGCTGGTGCGGCCGAGGGGTGGCCATGCGGGCCCACGGCATGGGAGCCAATGTCATCGTCACTGAGGTCGATCCTATCAGGGCGCTCGAAGCCATCATGGATGGCTACCGGGTGCTCTCGATGGCCGAGGCCGCCAAGGTGGGCGATTTCTTCGTCACCCTGACCGGTAATACCGACGTTATCCGGGATGAGCACTTCCGTCTGATGAAAGACGGGGCCATTCTCGCCAATTCCGGACATTTCAACGTCGAACTCGAACTTGACGCCCTCGAGAACATCAGCACCAAGAAGTGTGTGGTGCGCGAAGGCATCGAAGAGTATACGCTGCCATCAGGGGCGCGCATCAATGTCTTGAGCGAAGGCCGCCTGATTAACCTCGCCGCCGCCGAGGGGCATCCCTCCAGCGTCATGGATATGAGCTTCGCCAACCAAGCGCTGGCGGCCGAGCATCTCGTCAAGCACAGGAATAACCTGGGGACCGGAGTGTTCCCAGTGCCGGATGAGATCGACCGGCGTATCGCGGAGCTCAAATTACACGCCTTGGGCATTGCTGTCGACGCGCTTACCGAGAAACAGCAGGAGTACCTGGCGTCATGGGAGTCTGGTACCTAAGTACGACACGCCGTACTTTCACCTCCTCCCAAGCCTTCTCCCCTCGAAGGGGAGGGCGGGGTGGGGGGATGGGGTGGTCGCTTCTGGTGCTGATCCTCGTCACGGCGTTGGTGTGGCCAGTCATCACGTGCGCTGCCGCACAGAGCAGTCGTCCCCCCAGAAGCAAGCCCCAATCCAGTGCCAAGGGGGCCCAGAGTGGAGGGGCGATGCCCTCGACCTCGGCCCTTTGGACAGTCCGTGACATCCGGCATTGGGGCAACCCCAGCTATACGCGCGTGGTGATCGATGTCGAGGGCGAGGTGCAGTATCGCTTCGGGCGCCTGATCAACCCTGATCGCCTATACGTCGACCTGATAGGTGCGCAAATGGCCCCCCAACTGCAGGGGCGCTCCTTGGACGTCTCCGATCGCTACTTGAAAGGGGTGCGGGGGGCACAGAATCAAGCCGG
Source organism: bacterium (assembly GCA_046727435.1). Taxonomy (GTDB): domain Bacteria; phylum Tectomicrobia; class Entotheonellia; order J063; family CAVPRW01; genus CAVPRW01. The sequence continues at coordinate 1,885 of JBKPCR010000386.1, forward strand.
CGTGGTGCGGGTTGTCCTTGACCTCAAGACGTTACGAGACTTCCATGTCTTCACCATGACTGATCCCTATCGCCTGGTCATCGACATCAAGGGGACTGGCAGCGGCACAGCTGTTCAGCCCCCCCCGCCACCGCCCTCACCGCGTCAACAGGCAGCAGCGCCGGAACAGAACCGTGTCCGGAAGGACCCCCCGGCGCCGCTTAAGCGCCCAGCGGCAACGCGCGACCAACGCTGGCATGTCGTTATCGACGCGGGTCACGGCGGCAAAGACCCCGGGGCAATTGGCCCTTCAGGGCTCATGGAGAAGGATGTGGTCCTGGACATCGCTAGACGCCTGCGGGAGCTCATGCAACAAGACCTGCAATGGCGTGTGACGCTGACGCGCGACACCGATGTCTTCATTCCTCTGGAGGAGCGCACGACGATCGCCAACGCCAAAGCGGCCAACCTCTTCGTCTCCATCCATGCCAACTCCGCCGAGCGCCCAGACGCCCATGGGATCGAGACGTATTTCCTGGACCTCGCCAGCGATGAACAGTCGATGCGGGTCGCGGCGCGAGAGAACGCTACAACAGTGAGCAAGGTCAGCGACCTACAGCACATCTTGCGCGATTTGCAGATGACCTCGAAGCGCAATGAATCGAGCCTGCTCGCAGGGTCCGTGCAGCAGGCGATGGTGCAGGCACCCAACGGTGGGAAGAACGGCCGCGACCTGGGGGTGAAGCATGCGCCCTTCCTGGTCTTGATGGGGGCGGAGATGCCCTCCATCCTTGTCGAAACGGGGTTTGTCAGCAATCCGGGAGAAGAGCGCAAACTTGCCGACCCGAAGTATCGGGCGCAAGCCGCCCGGGCCATTTTCGAGGGCATCAAAGAATATCTCGCCACCGCCAACGGCAGCGGCGCCCGTCAAGTCCAGCGCTGAGGGCCACAGATGAAACCCATCATCGCCATTGTTGGCCGACCCAATGTCGGGAAGTCCACACTCTTCAATCGGCTCGTGGGGACGCGGCAGGCGATCGTGGACCCCACTCCAGGGGTAACCCGCGACCGCTTGTACGCCGATGCCGAATGGCGTGGACAGGTCTTCACGCTGGTCGATACCGGTGGGTTCGAGCCCATGCTGGAGGAGGAAATCCCGCGCAAGGTGCGCGAGCAAGCTGAGCAGGCCATCGACGAGGCCGATCTGATCGTATTCGTGGTCGACGGCAGGGCCGGTCTGGTAGCCACCGATGTCGATGTCGCAGCGATTTTACGCCGCACGCAGAAGCCGTTGCTCCTGGCAGTGAATAAGCTCGATCACCGCGACCATGAGCCCTATACCGCAGAATTTTATACGCTGGGTATTGAGCCGCTGCTGCCAATATCGGCCGAACATGGTCGGGGTGTAGGAGAGCTGCTCGATGCCCTTGTCGAGTGCCTGCCTGGGACGCCAGCGGCCGAGACACCTGAGCAGGCCATCCGTGTCGCGGTGGTGGGTCGACCGAACGTCGGGAAGTCTACCTTGATCAATGCCTTGTTAGGGACACCACGGCTGATCGTCAGCCCGGTCCCTGGTACGACGCGCGATGCGGTGGACACCCTGGTGACCTGGGGGACGCAGTCCTTTGTGCTGATCGATACCGCAGGTATGCGCCGCAAGGCCCGTATCGAGGCCCGTCTGGAATGGCGCAGCGTTGCCCAGAGCTTGCAGGGCATCCGGCGCTGTCAGGTAGCTCTGCTGGTGCTCGATGCGCAAGAGGGGCTGACCGATCAAGACACTCGCCTGGTCAACTATATTTACCGTATGGGGAAAGGCTCGCTGATTCTAGTCAATAAAGCCGATCTGGTAGGGGGAACGGGGCCGCAATCTTCATTCGCTCAACGCGAAACCGCGATCCGGCAGCGCCTGGGGTCGCTGGGGTACAGCCCGGTCTTGTTTGTGTCGGCGCTTACCGGCCAGCGCTTGGAGCGCATCTTCCCGACGGTTCAGAGCGTCACGCAAGCCTATCAACGGCGCCTGCTCACCTCAGCCATCAACGACTGCCTGCAGCAAGCCTGGTCGCGCCGCCCGCCGCACGATCGGCGGGGACGTGAGCTGAAACTGTTCTATGCCACCCAGATCGCTGTCGAACCGCCGACGATCATTGCTTTCGTGAACTACCCCGAAAGCCTCGCACCGGCGTTCGTACGCTATCTGGAACATCAACTGCGCGACAAATTCGGGTTCGAAGGGTCCCCGCTCAAACTTTTGTTCCAACCCCGTCACCGTTCCTGAGGCGCCTGGGGGTGGATGAGGTGCTGCCTCTCCAACCCGCGTCATCTGCGCTCTGACGGATAGAGGGCCGCGAGGACCTTGCTTGACAAAAATCAAGAGAGGTGATATGTTTGACACCCGTAACTGCTGATGCGCACTGATTTTTCAAGGGATTGGATTGGTCTCTGAGGTCTTGCCACGCCGCTGTGTTCGGGGGACGCTTCTAAGGAGGTGGATATGAAAAGCAAGGATTTCGAACGGACCCACGTGCGAAACGTCGGCCTGTTGTCCCACAGTGGAGGCGGCAAGACTTCGCTGGCAGAGGCGATTTTGTTCGATACCGGCGAGATCTCACGGCTCGGCACAGTGAACGATGGCACGACGACGATGGACTACGATGCCGATGAGACAAAGCGCCACGTCAGCATTAACGCTGCGTTGGGGTTTTGCGAGTGGCAGCGGCATCGGGTCATGCTCATCGATACCCCCGGCGCCGCCAATTTTATCGCCGATACCTACAGCGCGCTGCGGGTCATGGACGGCGCCATCCTGCTCGTGAGCGCTGAATCTGGCGTCAAAGCCCAGACGGAGCGCGTCTGGCAATGGGTGGAGCAATTCAGTCTGCCGTGCGTTGTGTTCATGAACGAAATGGACCATGAGCGGGCGAATTTCGCCCAGGCACTCAGCGTCGCCCAGAAGGCCTTCGGTAATAAGCTGGTGCCTGTTCAGATACCGCTGGGCGAGGGTGGCCAACTCCAGGGTGTGATCGATTTGCTTCGCATGCGCGCCCTGGTCTACCGTAATGACCTTAGTGGTGCCGTGGCGGAGACCGATATTCCAGAGACCCACCAAGAGCTGGCTTCCCAGTTTCAAAGCCAACTCATCGAGCGTGTCGCGGAGAGCAATGACGAGCTTCTTGAAAAATATCTGGAGCAGGGTGAGCTTTCCGTGGAGGAGCTGAGTCCCGCCTTGCGCGCCGCCACCCTGCGTGGAGATTTGGCCCCCTTGGCGGTGGGGTCGGCGCTGCGCAACATCGGCATCCAGCCGTTGCTGGATTTGGTGGTGGATTTCCTGCCTTCGGCGCTGGAACGCCCGCCCGTCGAGGGGACACGTCCGCGATCCTCGGATGTCGTGGTGCGTCAGCCCTCGGAGAAAGAGCCCATGGCGGCGCTCGTGTTCAAAACCATCGCCGACCCCTATGCCGGCAAACTGAACCTGTTCCGGGTGTTTTCCGGGCAGCTGAGCTCGGATTCAACCGTCTATAACTCGACACGGGACGAGCGTGAGCGCATCGGCCAGGTCTTCATGTTGCAGGGGAAGGCTCAAACCCCAATGGGGGTGGCCGCGGTCGGGGATATCGTAGCGGTGGCCAAGCTGAAGACCACGGCCACCGGCGATACGCTCTGCGATGAGAAGGACCCCATCGTCCTCCCGGCAATCGAGTTCCCCAAGCCATCGATCTCGTTTGCCGTCGAACCCAAGTCCAAGGCGGACGAGGAGAAGGTGAGCCAGGGGTTAGCTCGATTGATGGAGGAAGATCCGACACTGCATGTGGGGCGCGACGCCCAGACCCGAGAGTTGTTGGTGTCGGGCTTGGGCGAGCAACACCTTGAGGTGGTGGTGGATCGGCTGCGCCGGAAGTTCGGCTGCGACGTGGAGATGAAGACGCCTCGGGTTCCCTATAAGGAGACCATTCGTTCCTCAACGAAGGTCCAAGGGCGTTATAAACGCCAATCTGGCGGGCGAGGGCAGTATGGTGACTGTTGGTTGGAAATCGAGCCCTTGCCGCGCAGTGGTGGCTTTGAATTCGTCGACAAGATCGTCGGGGGCGTGATTCCGCGCAACTACATTCCATCGGTGGAAAAAGGCGTGCAGGAGGCGATGGAACGTGGTCCACTGGCGGGATATCCCGCGGTGGATATGAAGGTCACGGTGTACGATGGTTCGTTTCACCCGGTCGACTCATCGGATATGGCCTTCAAGATCGCGGGGTCCATGGGCTTCAAGAAGGGGGTGATACAGGCTGGTCCCGTGCTCCTCGAACCCATCATGACGATGGAAATCGCCGTGCCCGAGGATACGATGGGCGATGTGATCGGCGATCTGAACGCGCGGCGCGGGCGTGTCTTAGGGATGGACGGCGTGGGTAACACCAAAGTGATTCGCGCCCAGGTGCCGATGGCGGAGGTGCTGCGCTACGCATCCAATCTACGGTCGATGACCGGGGGCCGTGGCAATTTTACGATGGAGTTCTCGCATTACGAAGAGGTTCCCCCTCATCTTGCTGAACGCATCATCGCCGAGGCGGCCCGTGAGAAGGAGGAGAAAGAATAGCGCAGGGGCGTTTGCGGGCGCCTGAGAGTCGTGCTGGTGAAGGATGGCGTTTGGGATGGACGAGCAAGCGCTGAGAGGAGGACCGAAGAGGGGGGAGGATCGATGATTAAGGCGGATATCATCGATTTGGTGCATGAAAAGATTGGATTCTCACGGCATGAGTCGGCGGAGGTGGTCGAAGCCGCCTTGGATGTGCTCAAGGAAGCGTTACAGAAAGGGGAGCGGGTTCAAATCGTCGGCTTTGGGAGCTTTCTCGTACGGCCCAAGAAGGAGCGGGTCGGGCGGAACCCCAAAACCGGTGAAGAGATCACCATCGCCCCTCGGAAGGTCATGACGTTCAAGCCCAGCAAGATCCTCCGCGACATGGTGAATGACGGAGGGGGTGCATAGGGGTGCAAGGAGGAGGTCATACTCCTCCTTGCAGTATACCGCGAACTGGAGTATGATTATGGCCCAGGCCGCGAGGATGCGTGAGGGTGTTCCCGAGGTTGCGGATCGCCCTACGGGCAAACGCATATGGACAGCCGATTTCCGGACAAGCTCTTCTATCGCATCGGGGACGTATCGGAAATCACCGGGATCAAACCGCATATTCTACGCTACTGGGAAGCCGAATTCAGTGTCTTACATCCCCGCAAGAATGACGCGGGGCAGCGGCTCTATGAACGGCGCGATGTCGAGTTAGTCATCGAGATCAAGAAGCTGCTCTATGAGCAACGTTATACCATCTCCGGGGCGAAGAAATTTCTCGCACGTCAGCATAAGCAAGTGCTCAAAAAGTCCGTGCCAGCTAAAGCGCCTGGCGATATGTCGGCCGCGCTGAAGATATGCCGTCAAGAACTACGTGGCCTTCTGGCTCTGCTGGACCGGAACGGGCGTAAGGTAGGATTGAGGACTGAAGACTAAGCATTAGGTTTTCAGATGCAGTTCTCAGCACTTTCTTTGGACGGGGCGTAGCGCAGCCTGGTAGCGCACCTGAATGGGGTTCAGGTGGTCGGAGGTTCAAATCCTCTCGCCCCGACCATAACTACAGGGATGAGTCGTACGGACTGAGCCGTGCAAACCTTTCACTCAGTCCTCAGCACTCAAACCCCAGCACTCTTCTTTCAGTCGGGGCGTAGCGCAGTCTGGTTGAGCGCGCCTGCTTCGGGAGCAGGAGGTCGGAGGTTCAAATCCTCTCGCCCCGACCACAACTTCGGGACTGAGTGATGAGGACTGAGGACCGAGTCAGAAAGGCCCTTCACTCAGTCCTCCTTACTCAATCCATCACATTGTTTTGGCTGTCCTCCCTGTATTCTCGTCGCCAGACACCAACCTTTCCGTCGATACGAGTCTGTTGGTTACTGATCCCATGTGCTCTCGGGCTGCTCAGCTGCTCGACAGGGCGCTCTCCCCCTCCCACAGCACCTAAGGCTGCCGTCGGGACCCATCATGTCGTGCGTCCCGGTGAGACCCTCGCCGCCATTGGGCGTTTATATGAAGTCAGTTGGCAGACCTTGGCACAGGTGAACCAGCTCGTCGATCCGCACCGCATCGAGGTCGGCCAGGCGATCTGGATCCCTTCTCAAGCAGGGACGGGGGGCAGCAGTGCCCCGACGCTTGCCGTGCCCAGCCGATTCATCCCCGACCGCCGTTTGCAGTGGCCGACCGAAGGGCTGCTCAGCTCAGGTTTTGGCATGCGAGGCGGACGTTTTCATGGTGGCATCGATATCTCGGGTGAACGCGGCACACCGATTGCGGCGGTAGATGAGGGCATGGTCATGTTTAGTGGGCGCGGCCCCGATGGCTATGGCAACGTGGTGATGCTTGACCACGGCAGTGGCCTCATAACCCTCTACGCTCATAACGAACGCAACGTCGTACGGCAGGGAGAGCGGGTGCGACGGGGACAAACGGTGGCGTTGATGGGGGATACTGGACGGGCCTCGGGAACACACGTACACTTCGAGGTCCATCAGCATGGGCGGCCCATTGACCCCCTGCGTTGGCTGCGGTAAGGGACTCCAAATCCCTTGGAGAATGGTGATGAAAGGGCATCTATGGGTATGGGCATCGTAGAAGAGCTGGCGCAGAAGATCCGTGACATCCCAGATTTCCCACAAAAAGGCATCGTCTTTAAGGACATCACGCCCCTCCTCAACGACCCACGCACCTTCAGGATGGCGATCGATGCTATGGCCCATCAGTACGTAGGACGCCATATCGACCTCGTCGTCGGCATCGAGGCTCGGGGCTTTATCATCTCCTCAGCCCTCGCCTATATTCTTAACACTGGCTTAATCCCCCTACGCAAACCCGGGAAATTGCCATTTCTGACCCATCGCATGAGCTATACCCTGGAATATGGCAGCGCCGAGTTGGAGATCCATCGTGATGCCATCAAACCAGGCCAGCGGGTCATCATCGTCGATGATCTCCTGGCCACCGGCGGCACGATGCGAGCTTCAGTCGACCTGGTGAATACCTTGGGGGCTGAAATCGTCGGGGTCTCGTTCCTGGTCGAGCTCAGCTTTCTCGAAGGGCGTACTCGCTTACAAGGGTGCGATGTGACAGCGTTGATCACTTATTGAGCGACAGGCTGATATAGAGGCTGCCCTCCTGGATGCCACACCTTCCCACCCAGCCGCCCCAAGGGGCATAGGCGCCAGGATAAGGACCCAGGCAGTTTTCCCTTTCCCTCTGGGAGAGGGTGAGGGTGGCAGAGCATCATCGAGCGATTGGTCTTCCCTCACCCCGGCCCTCTCCCAGTGGGAGAGGGGGCAAATGGCACAACAATGACTGCTTTTGGACTTATCCCGGCGCCAATGCGCTCGGGTGTGGAGGGTTCGGGAAGTCTGCTGCCCACACTCAAAAGGGCTTGTTGAGGGCAAGATAGGCGGCAATGACCGCCAGCGCGATGGTGATCCACCACAATGGTTTAGCCAGCGATGGGGCGCGCCCAATCAGGGCGACGAGGACGCCCAACACGAGCCAGATGATAATCTTACCGATTACCCATCCTGGCCATGGCCAGAAGATACTCAGTTCGGGACGCGCTAGCATCCCGAATCCGCCCACCAGCGCCAGCACCATCCCAATCCCATGCGTGATGGCCACAGGCTTGCGCCACACCGGTTCTCGAGTCGTGGCCTGGATTTGCTGTAGGATGAGCCCGCCCAGCGCCACTAAGATCATGAATACGCCGAGCAAATGAAGGTTTTTATAGATGAGCAATGGAATCATCGCAATCTCCCTCGAGCCAGCAACTTTTTTTGTTGCACTCTGCGACGAACCGAAGTAATGTAGGAGGTACACAAGAAAGGAGGTGATCCAGTGACAAAAATTCCTGGGACATGTGAGGTGATTGTAACGTAGGCGGGATTACAGGACCGCTGCACCGCGGGCTGGGGATCACGTCTGCGGAATCCCAGCAATCACCGAGCCCCGAAGTGCCCGACCTTGTCCTCCGGGCAGCTGGTAAGACAACAGCGCTTCGGGGCTTTTTTCTGCCTTCATCTCAACCCTCCCAACCTCTGCCCTCTGACGCTTTGCATAGCCGAGCACCGCAGCGGTTCTTGGCACTTCGGCACACCCCATATATTGCTGCGCAAGTATACGGCGTCGTGCATCCCCACTCATGTTCGCCAGGGTGCGCAACGCCATTCCCGATTGGACATCCCACAACCACACCGAGTTGTCCTCACTGCCACCCGCGATTGCTCTGCCGTCAGGCGAGAACGCCACTGACGTCACCCCACCCTTCGGGCCTGTGAGCGTCCGCACCATAACTCCTGTTGAGACCTCCCACAGACGCGCCGTATTGTCCCGACTGCCGCTCGCCAGGTGTTTCCCGTCGGGTGAAAACGTTACGGACGAGACGCGTCCCGTGTGTCCTGCCATGACACGTAGGGCAGCACCCGATTCGACGCCCCACAGACGCACCGTGTTATCCCGGCTGCCGCTGGCGACGAGTGTTCCATCCGGTGAAAAGGCCACCGTTGTTGCCCCACTGCGATGCCCCGTCAGCGTGCGCAGTGCGGCACCAGTACGGACATCCCACAGCCGTATCGTCTTGTCCCAGCTGGCGCTGGCGATCATCTTCCCGTCTGGTGAGAAGGCAATGGCGTCTATGCCGCTGTTGTGCTCCGTTAGCGTCCGCAGAGTCTCGCCGGTCTGGACGTGCCACAACCGTACTGTATTATCGCCGCTGCCGCTAGCCACAAGCGCGCCGTCCGGCGAAAAGGCCACCGACGACACCAGATTGTCGTGGCCCGTCAAGGTCCGCAGCGTCGCACCAGTCTGGACCTGCCACAAGCGTACCGTGCCATCCCAGCTACCACTGGCCACCAATGTACTGTCTGGTGAAAACGCCACCGAGGTCACCCCACTGGTGTGCCCCGTCAAGGTCCGCCATACCTTCCCGGTCTGCGTTTGCCACAGGCGCACCAGATTGTCGACGTTGCCGCTGGCGACGAGCGTGCCATCCGGCGCAAAGGCCACGGAGTCCACTCCAACGCTATGTCCGATGGGAAGAATCGAACCAGATTGCATAGTAGACACATTCAGCTTGGCGCCCACACTGCCATCTTTGGTGGCATGGTCATGTGTGGTGGTCGCATGGATCACCTTCAGGGTCATAATCAGCAACATGAGCAAGCTAGCCAGGCACGTTCCAGGCCTCAGCCGTCGATTCATCCGCATAATCCACTCCTACAGTGATGGAGAAACACCAACCTCCCGTATAATCCAATTCGCTTGTGAGCGTGTCATCAAACCGCCTGCGAGAGGGTCAGCGAGCCAGCGATCCCCACTGATACCAGCTGCAGACGCGGGCTATTGTTAGGCCGAGTGTATCGAGAGCAACGTGGCTTGTCAACGCCTCCCTGCCTGAGCGTGCGGCCTCGCCATACACCACAGTGCAGGATAATCTTGTGATGAAGAGCCTGGACATGCTCCTAGCCGATACCGTATAGTCCTCGATGGCCTGCCCTACCTTCGTCGGCCATAGTGCTGTGCCTCGGGGTTAAGCATATGAACACCCGTGTAGCCCGACAGGAGCGTCCATGAGGGAAAAACTCTGGCGAGGTGCAGGGGGTCGTTGAGGCGTTGTTAGCGCAGAGGGGCCCCCTTCGCGGGGGGAAGCCTTGCTGGGGGAAAGGAGACGTCACGTGAAAGTGCTGTTGGGAGTGGGATGGTTGGCGCTAATACTGGTGGGATGTGTGAGCGGGTCAGGGGAGTTTCAATCAGGCTATCACGAGGAATATACCCTGAGCGAGAAGAATCGCCAGGCCTTGATGAATCTGCGTCAAGGTATGTCACTTGACGAGGTGCGAGCGATGATGGGGGAGCCGCAGATGGTTGACCAATACCCCAGCGAAACCATCTGGTATTATCGTACAAGGCCTACAGGCTTGATGAGTAGCACGGCTGGGCAGCAAGACTTCCCGGATCGATCAGGGAGGGGTGCAGATACCAATTTCACCCCGCTGGTCTTCGACGATCGGCACCTTCTGGTGGCTTGGGGAAAGGATGTGGTGCTCCCATAGCGGTACCCGCGCGAGGACCCGATGCTTCCTCGACCGTAAACAATGCTGCACAAATCCAGCGCGCTGAGGAGGTGTTCAATGCCAGACCGTTAGGGGTGGACTACGTAATTGACGGCCAGCTCAACATTGCGCCCGAGAAAATCCTGAGCTTACGTATTCGACTCGTGGAGTAAAGAGGGGTCGGGAATATGTAGGGCCGCTGTTTTGTACACATAGATGGTTTTGGTGGTTGCGTGGTTTCCGGACTACGGTGGGCGGGGAACATTTTGCCCTCACGAGCATGGTACTCGGATTGGTCACATCTCAGGGGACGCCGAAGCCAATAGGAATCTGAGAACCGGCTTTGTATTGGGCGCAGGAGGAGGGGGAGGGGCTTGGGGTAGGAATACCAGAAAGCCGAATATTTGCCCCCGCAGTCCAGGTACGACCCACCTCATACGCGCTGATATCCAGATCCGAGCCGACAAACCCATCAGTAATTCCGCTAATCGGTCTGCCCGCCTCTATCGCAGATGAGCCGGCCCGTAACCGAAAATCGCCATTGGCCGCATCTGCGAATAAGGGATTCGAAATCTGCAGGTTGTTTTGCAGATCAGTCCCATCCATCGAAGGCCGGCGTGTCGCCGTAGGGCTGGGAGCGGAGAACGTTACCTCCTAAATTATATTTCCAGCAATATGAACAAGGGCCACTCGTCCGCGAATTGCTGTCGCATAACGACAGTGGCCCTATATACGGTCGTCGCCGTGCACCTGGGTCTAGGCCAGCCGCCCGATCGGACCGGCTGGCCGCCGATGCTGCTCATACCACGCAATCGTCCGCCGTAAGCCCTCCTCAAACGGCATCTTTGCCTCGAACCCGGTCTGCTCTTTCGCCCGCGTCACGTCCAGGCATCTTCTCGGCTGCCCGTCTGGCTGACTCGGATCCCACGCAATCCTTCCCCTGAATCCCGACAGCCTGACTACCAGTTCCGTCAAATCCTTAATCGTGATCTCCCGTCCACTGCCCAAATTCATCGGCTCCGGCGACTCATACTGCTCCATCGCCGCCACGATCCCCTCGGCAGCATCCTCCACGTACAGGAACTCCCGCGACGCCTTCCCCGTCCCCCACGCCTGGATCGCCGCCACACCACGCTCCCGGGCCTCCACGCACTTGCGAATCAGCGCTGGGATCACGTGCGACGACTGGAGATCGAAATTATCCCTTGGCCCATACAAGTTCACCGGGAGCAGAAAAATCGCATTCAGCCCATACTGCTGTCGATACGCCTGGCACATCACCAACAGCGCTCTCTTCGCCACCCCGTACGGTGCATTCGTCTCCTCCGGATACCCGTCCCATAAATGCTCTTCCTTAAAGGGCACTGGTGTAAACTTTGGGTACGCACATACGGTCCCGACCTGGACAAACTTCTTGAGGCCCGCGATCCGCGCCCGCTCGATGAGGTGCAAGCCCATCGCCATGTTGGCAAAGAAGAAGCGCCCCGGCTGATCCCGATTCGCCCCAATCCCCCCCACCTCCGCCGCCAAGTGCAGCACGAGATCCGGCTTCAACTCCTCATACATGCGGGCCACATCACCCTCATGTGTCAGGTCATATGCCTGCCGTCGCGGCACGACGACGTCCGTATACCCCCGTCCCCGCAGCTTCTCAACCACGAAGCTCCCCAGGAACCCTGCCCCTCCCGTCACCGCAATCCGATCGTGCTTCCCAAAGTTCATGGCTCCCTGCCTCCTACCTTGCCCCTTGTCAGCGTCCCCCCGCCGCATGATGGCCTCCTGTCCCAGACCCTCTTCCGGTACGGGCAGCCGGCAACGGATGACACGAATCTATTCTGCCGCATGCTCTGCCAGAATCTTCTCCCGCCTGGCCAGCTTCCAGTCCGACTCCGTCATCATCTGCGCCAAGGCCTTGAACGTCACCTTTGGCTCCCACTTCAGGATACGCTTGGCCTTACTCGGGTTCCCTAGCAGGAAATCCACCTCTGCCGGCCGGAAGTATCTGGGATCCACCTCCACATACTGCTTCCAGTCTAGATCCAGGTAC
>JBKPCR010000387.1:0-28732 GCA_046727435.1 bacterium
TCGAGATCAACCTGGTGCTCAATCGGCAGGCCATGGCAATCCCAACCCGGCACGTACACGGCGTTATAGCCTTCCATGCTCTTGACACGCACCACGAAGTCTTTGAGGATTTTGTTAAAGGCGGTGCCGAGGTGAATGTGCCCATTGGCATAGGGCGGCCCATCGTGCAGGATATATTTCGGGCGGTCAGCGTACTTCTGCCGTAGCTGCTGATAGATGTGGTCCCGCTCCCAGCGTTGCAGCAACTCCTGTTCGAGCTTTCCCAGACTGGCTTTCATGGGAAACAAGGTCTTGGGGAGATTAACGGTGTCCTTATAATCCATAGTCGATTCCTTTGCGTTGTCTGAGCTTTCCCTCTGCTTTTACCTCTCCGAAAATCGGGGAATCCGACTTACCTTAGGTCAGTTGGTCAGCCAGTACCGCCTGGAATAAGTTCTAACTGATAATCCCCAATCCACTTGACCCGGGGAAGCGCCTTTCCCACGGCATTGAAAAGGCGCTTATCACCTATGTAGAGCCAGAGGTGCTTAGATTGCGCCAAAGCTATATACCCCGTCATAAACAGAGCGCTGATGTTGGGACGCCAACTGGAAAGCGAGGATTTGAATCTCGCGGAAGTCGGAACGCTCGATATCATATTGTTGGAAGTCTGCAATAGCGCTAAGCGCTTCATTTTCAGTTAATCGTCCCATGGTCACTGCCACCTTCAGGGCATTCGCGATTTCATAATCGAATAGGGTTGGGGTGAAAAGATCGAGTTTACTGGATAGAAAATCGTCCAGTAGCGCATCTGCCTGGAGTGTCGCTTCCTCATCGCGCAACCGCCACTTGAGGGCCACTGATGCATCAATCACAACCTGTTTAGCGTTCACGCCCTGCTTGCACCAATTCCTTCACGCTTATGCCTAAAGGTGCCATCGCGTCGCGCGCGGTACGCATGCGCTTGGCAACATCGCCCGAGCGCTGTCGGCCCTTCAGCTCACCCGAGACCTCCTCTAAGAAGATAATGGCTACGGGAACTTCTCGCTGCACCACAGGCACGTGCTCAGTAGGGAGTACCTTGAATGTTTTGCCATCATAGATACCGCGTATGGCTAACATGAGATCACCTCTAGCGTAACTTCATTGCCTCGCGCACCCCGGCCATCGTGGCTTGGGCGGTGTGCTGGGCTTTTCGGCTACCCTCTTCGAACACCGCCAGGACCTCCTGCGGCCGTTTCTCAAGTTCCCGACGCTTCTCCAGAATCGGCCCCATCTCCTGTAATAAATTCGTGCTCATCATCTTCTTACAATCGATGCAGCCGATGCCGGCGGTCCGACATTCACGATCGACCAGGGCGATGGTCTCCTGGGGGCTGTAGACCTTATGAAAATCAAACACCGGGCAGACGTCCGGATTGCCAGGATCGCTGCGTCGCTTGCGGGCCGGATCGGTCATCATCACCCTGATCTTACTGTCGATCTCTTCAGGGGCATCTGTGAGGTAGAGAGCATTATTGTAGCTCTTGCTCATCTTGCGGCCGTCCAGCCCCGGCACCTTCGGCGTCTCGGTCAGCAGCGGCTGAGGCTCGGGGAACACCGGCGTATAGAGATGATTGAAGCGTCGAGCGATGTCGCGCGCCAGCTCGATATGCGGTACCTGATCGATGCCCACCGGCACATAGTTGCCCTTATAGATGATGATGTCGGCGGTCTGCAACACTGGGTAGCCCAAAAAGCCATAATTGGTGAGGTCTTTGTCTTTGATCTGTTGCTGCTGCTCTTTGTAGCTGGGTACCCGCTCCAACCAGGGCACCGGCGTGATCATCGACAATAGCAAGTGCAGCTCAGCATGCTCCGGCACGCGCGATTGGATAAACAGCGTACATTTCTCCGGGTTGAGCCCCACCGCCAGAAATCCCGCCATGTTATCCAGCATGTTCGCTTTCAAGGCATCGGTGTCGGCATAGTCAGTAGTCAGGGCGTGCCAATCGGCGATGAAGTAATAGCACTCGTATTCGTGCTGCAGTTCCTGCCAATTCTTCAGGGCGCCTAGATAATTGCCCAAATGCAAGGTGCCGGAGGAACGGATGCCACTGAGCACGCGTGTGTTGGCCATGCGAGCCTCTCCCTCAGATATTTTGCAAGAACCGCACAGTTCCTAGGATGAGGGGGGAAATCACTTTTCCAATCACCCCACTCATAAATAATACTAGCAGGATGATAAACCCATAGGGTTCGAGCTGGCTGAAGGTAATCGCCTGGCGCCTGGGCAATACCCCATTCAGCACCCGTGCGCCATCCAGTGGTGGAACCGGCAGCAGGTTGAAAATCGCCAGCCCGACATTAATCCACAGGCTTGCCATGAGCATGAGATAAACGGGTTCGCCAATACTCGTGGTGAGCGGAGAGGCCATCCACCAAGACGGGTTAGGGAACCACTTTAACGCCAAGGCTGAAGCAACAGCCAGCAGGAGATTCATAGCAGGACCCGCGAGGGCCACCCAGATCATGTCGATATGCGGCCGGCGCAGGTTATGAGGATTGACTGGCACGGGCTTAGCCCAACCGATGACCGGCGTCCGAGTGATCATGGCAAACAAAATAAAAAAGGTGCCCAGTGGATCCATATGTTTGATCGGATTCAATGTCAACCGCCCGGCCCAGCGCGCCGTCTCATCGCCGAATTGCAGGGCCACATAGCCGTGGGCTAGTTCATGGAGCGTCAGGGCCAGCAGCAGGGGTGGCAAGCTGATTGCGATGGTTTGGATGATACCGGCTATGTCCATAAATCCAGGGCTCCTATGCTCGTGAAACAAGCAGCTAAGTATCGAATGTTAGTTGCGGAAAGAACTGCAGAGAACCCTAGATACACTCAGATTCCCACGACTATCAGCGTTCATGTGCGTGCATCTGCGGTTTCGGTCCACAACCCGCACAGCTGATGACTGCTGTCGAGAAGCTCATGAGGCCGGTATCTGTACCAAGGCCCTACGTACGATGGCTTCCTCCGCCTCCCTGCTGATCGCCTCTCCATCCAGCTTCGCCGCCAGCACACAGGCCAGCAGGCGGCCGATCTGTGGACCTTGTGGTACGCCCAGGCGTTTGAGATCAGCTCCAGTCAAATCTGGTCGGATGTGACGCCACGTCGTGAGATAGTGCTGGACGTGCTGGTGCACCTCGCTCCCAGGGCAGAGGGCGAGTAGCAGTGGGAACATCTCCAATGGCAGCCTGTGCAGCACCGCAACCACCTCACTGGGCCGCAGATTGTCCGTTGTGCACAGTCTCTGGCCAGCCCGCTCGACAGCGGTGAGGGCGTCGACCAGCTCCTGTATCGTACGGGGTGCTAGCGCCAAACGCGCACCCACCCGTCGCAAGATGTTCACGTCTAAGCCGTGAAACAGGGCGGCAAGATACACCAGCCAGGCCTGGCCCAGAACATCGGCGTGCATCTCGGCAAGCTCCACACGCGCCTCAGCCACGCGTGTGAGCAGAGCCAGCCGCTCTTGGGATAGTCCAAGGTCGGCATCGATGTGCGACAGGATCCCCAGTTCATCCAGACGTCTCAGACAGGCGATGGGGGATTCGCCTGTCAGCATGAGGCGCAGTTCCCGCCACAGGCGTGCCCCTGACAGCAGCTCGATCCAACCCTTGTCGACGGCGCGCCCCAACAATCGCAGTGTGTGTCGATGCAGGATGAAGCCGAAGCGCTGCTCCAGACGGATGGCCCGAAACATGCGCGTGGGATCATCGCGAAAGCTACGATTGTGCAGCACACGTATGACACCCTCGGCGAGGTCTGCGCTGCCTCCATACCAATCGATTAAGATAAACGCCTCGGGACCATTCAGGGCAAACGCCAGCGTATTGATGCTGAAATCGCGCCGAAAGAGGTCGTCGCGAATAGTGCCTGGTTCGACCGCCGGCAACGCGGCCGGGTGCTTATAGGTCTCCCGCCTGGCGGTGGCAACGTCGATTTTGTGACCGTCCCGAGCGATAACGACAGAAGTGCCGAAAGCGGATGGTCCCTTACAGAGGCCATCGGTCGCTGCCGCGAGATGTCGCGCAAACGCCACGCCGTCCCCCTCAACGGTCAGGTCCAGATCCTCATCGCGCACCCCGAGCAAGACATCCCGCACAAAGCCCCCCACCGCGTAGACGCGCACGTCGTGCGTATCTGCGGTGTGCGCCGCGGTGTGGAGTAGCTCTTGAAGCATTGGCGATACAAGCGTATGGCAGCGCTCGGCCAGGTCCACACCACTGGCCTTGTTGGGGTCTGCTGGAGGCTGACCCTTGACGGCTGTCTTTGGCGACGTATGATGATTCATGCGGGTCCCACCTGCCGATCTGCAACGACGGCGCTGGAGAGCAGGACGGGTCGCTGGCCCAGGAATGTGCCGCGTGGGACGTTGGGCACCGGCGACATGGTAGACATGCGCAGGGGCATGGATTTCTCCTCGTGGGAGCACATGTTAGCAGATGGGGACAAGGAGCGTCAAGGAGGCGTGACAGATGGCGCAAGCGAGACCAGCCTTGTAAAATCAAGGCTCTAATGCTAGTATAGCAAGAAAAATCGTTGCCAGCAGAAGAGTTACGAGGAGAGGCTATCCTATGTCGAGACGATGGCTGTATCTCATGTTCGTCGGCCTCCTCAGCGGCTATGGGCTGGCAGGTGAGATCCTTCCTCCCATTCACGTCCTCTCCGTTGCCGACGTGATCAACCCGATTTCCGCCGAGTATATCACCGAGAGCCTGAAAGCCGCGATTCAAGAGGGGTCTCAGGCCCTGATCATCCAACTCGATACGCCTGGCGGCCTCGATAAATCCATGCGGCTCATCATCAAAGAGATGCTTAACTCGCCCATTCCGGTCATCGTCTACGTCGCCCCTAGCGGCTCACGTGCCGCCTCAGCCGGAACCTTCATTACGCTGGCGGCACACGTCGCAGCCATGGCTCCCGGCACCAACATCGGCGCCGCCCACCCCGTCGGTGTCGGCAGCGGCGAGATGGGCAAGGAGATGGGGGAAAAGGTCACCAATGACGCTGCAGCCTACATCAAATCGATCGCCGAACAGCGTGGACGCAACGTCGAGTGGGCCGAAAAGGCGGTGCGCGAGAGCATCTCAGCCTCGGAGACCGAAGCGCTGCAATACAAGCTCATCGATCTGATCGCCCTCGACCTCAACGATTTGCTCAAACAGCTCAATGGCCGGAAAGTGATGATGCCAGCGGGTGAGCATATTCTTAGAACCGAGGGGGCAGCACTGCAGCATGTCGAGATGAGCCTGCGCCAGCGCTTGTTGTCGATGCTCGCCGACCCCAATGTGGCATACATGCTCCTGATGCTGGGCGCTGCTGGTCTCTTTTTCGAGATCTCCACGCCAGGTGTGGTGTTGCCTGGGGTCATCGGCGGCATCTCCCTGCTGCTGGGTCTGTATGCGCTGCAATTACTCCCGGTGAACTATGCGGGTCTGGCGCTGATCGTGCTCGCGATCATCCTGTTCATCGCCGAGATCAAGGTAACAAGCTACGGAGCACTGACCATCGGTGGCATCATCGCCATGATCCTGGGGTCGCTGATGCTTTTTGACGCGCCGCCACCGTTACCGGGGCTCTCCCTCTGGGTGGTGGTGCCTGCAACGTTGCTAGTCGCCGCGTTTTTCGTCTTCCTGGTCGGCGCTGCGCTCAAAACGCTTTCACAGCGCCCCTACAGTGGACGCGAGGGACTGCTCCAGAAGGTAGGTGTGGCCTTAACCCCGATCGACCAGAAGCCAGGCAAGGTGTTCGTGGCCGGAGAGCGCTGGAATGCCCGGAGCGAAGAGCCTATCGAGCAGGGGGTCGAGGTCGAGGTCGTGCAGATGGACGGCATGACCCTTCTTGTCAAAAGGAAAGTGAGGTAAGCGCATGAACATCGCCGTCGGCCTGGTAGTTCTGATCGTCGTGCTGATCTTCATCCTGAGCAGCGTCGTGAAGATCCTCATGGAGTACCAGCGCGGGGTGATCTTCCGGCTTGGCCGCTTCGCGCGCACCGGGGGACCGGGGTTGACGCTCCTCATCCCACTCATCGAGCAGATGCGCCGTGTGGACCTGCGCCTGGTGACCATGGACGTGCCGCCCCAGGATGTCATCACCCGCGACAACGTCTCCGTGAAGGTCAGTGCTGTGGTCTATTTTCGGGTGATCAAGCCCGAAGACGCAGTGATCAATGTGGAGGACTTTCTCTACGCCACCTCACAGCTCTCGCAAACGACGCTGCGCAGCATATTGGGGCAGGCAGAACTGGACGAGTTGTTGTCGGCGCGCGACAAAATCAATGAGGAGCTGCAGACGATCCTGGACCGGCAGACGGAAAATTGGGGGATCAAAGTGACCAACGTCGAGGTCAAGCACGTCGACCTGCCGCAGGAGATGCAGCGTGCCATGGCGCGCCAAGCGGAGGCCGAACGCGAGCGGCGGGCCAAAGTCATCAATGCCGAGGGCGAATTTCAAGCGGCCACGCGCCTGGCAGAGGCGGCCCAGATCATCGCCGTCCATCCCCAGGCCCTGCAACTACGGTTCTTACAGACGTTAAGTGAAGTGGCCACGGAGAACAACTCTACCATCCTGTTCCCCCTGCCGATCGATTTGCTCACCCCCTTCCTGCGCAGCAACCAGCCGGCCGTCGGCAGCGGAGGGAACGGTGAGCCACAAGGGTAAGCCAATTTCTCCCGTCATCGGCGGCGTTTCACGAGCCTTTTCCCGTAGGCCCCGAACCACTGGACGGACCGGGGCGCAAACGGTAGCAGCCGCCGCAGGAGATGGAGCCGGATCGGACGGCCCACATATAGCCTAATGGGCCGGAGCAGATAGTACAGCGGGAAGAGCGCATCGGGCAGGCGCAGCAGCGCCCAGTCCCCAGCGGTCAGCGTCGTTGGTCGATGGACATAGTAGCGGAGTTTATCACGCAGGCGCTCCCTCCCTCTGAGGCGGAACACGAGCGTTTCAAAGACTTTCGCTGAGCTGTCAGCCTCACGGAACAACTGTGCCCACACCTGTGCGCCGAGCCTCGTGACCGCGGCATCGGTCTGGAGCCGCTGCGCGATGTCTGCGGGCAGGGCGGCCCCGAGAAGATCACTGGCCAGGAGCAGGCTCAGCACGAGGATACGCATGCTGCCTGTTACCTCGGCCTGTTCCAGCACTCGTCCCCAATGCATGCGCTGATGGACGCGGAGCAGTGCCGCCACATCGCCGATCCACCCTAACCGCTCCCACCCATGTTTAAAGTCTCAGAAGCCCCACAACACGTGCACAGTCTGCGAGAAGTATTCAATGCCCTGCGCTAACTTGTGAGGTCGGATACGCCGTGGCAGATGAGACCGAATGACCCGCCCCCATGGGAAGTAGTCTATCAACAGACACAGCGCCGGTTGAATGCCGGCGTCTTCGAGTCGATAGTGCATGACTTGCGCGTCGTTCTGCGGCTGGCGGAGGACCATGAGGCGGACCCCGTATGCCGGTTTTCTGTGCCATAGCTGCCAAATACCCAAATATGAAAATATCATCTAAACGTTTCTATTTAATTTATTTTGATATATTAATGATAATTCATGAGTGCATGAGCCATCTCATGCGATGAGCAGCGGCGCATCAACGAGAGCCTTACCAGGGCGAGCCCCGATCTCCTCCCTACCGCCTCACCGGTGAGACGGATCCAATGGGGCATCGGGAAAAAGCTGGGCCTGGGAATCGGAGCATCAGGAGCTCGATGCCATGTCAAACCGCACCACTGCCAGGGAGGAACAATAAGATGGCAACGATACTCTGGGTATTGCTGATCGTGTGCTCCGTGGTGGCCTCTCTGCATCAGGTGGCGGCGCAATCACCCGTCCAAATCAGTGGCTCAACGACCGTAAATCTTAACGTTTTTCAGCCCTTCCGAGCTCAGATCGAAACGGCATCGGGCGTCAAACTCAAGGTCATTAGCTCAAGGAGATCTTTGCCGGGAACATCACGAACTGGAAAGAGGTGGGCGGGGCTGATGCCGTCATCGTCGCGGTCACCGAAGCTTCAGGCGGTGGGATTCGCACCACGCTTGAAGAAAAACTGATGGGTAGTGTGGCGGTCGCTCAGCAGACGCGTCAAGTGGCCAATAGCCCCCAAATCCCCCTCATCGTCAAACAACTTCCCGGTGCGATCGGGTCCGCCAATGCGCGGCATAACTTGGCGGGTGGGATGGTCCTGCAAACGGAGGAGGTCATCGCACAGCCGCTCATTCTGGTAACCAAGGTCAATCCGAGATGAGTTCGTCTTATGGGTCAACGCGGAATCTCCTTTTACGACAGCAGTGGCCTATCTGCAGGCGGCTAAGGAAAACCCAGGTAAATTCAAGATGGGTGGGACCGGCACGGCGCAAGAGGATCAGATCATCACCGTTCAATTGGAGCAGGGAACAGGCGCCAAATTCATCTACGTTCCCTTCAAAAGGGGCGGCGAAGTCGCCGCCAATCTCGTGGGCAAGCATGTAGACTCGACGGTGAATAATCCCAACGAGGCGGTGGCCCATTGGAAAGCTGGGCGGCTCCATCCACTGGGGCTCCTCGATGGGGAACGGCTCAACCTGCCAGATTGGCAAAGCATCCCGACCATGAAGGAGCAGGGGTATGACATCGAATACCTCATGCTGCGCGGCATCTTTGGCGCTCCCGGCATCTCCAAAGAGGCGCAAGATTGGTACATCGAGCTCCTAAAAAAAGTCACCGAAACTCCAGAGTGGGTGGAGTTCACCGATAACAGGGGCTTAAAGCGAACCTTCCTCAACGGCAAGGACTTCATCACCTGGCTGGAATCCGCTGAAGCCCTGCACAAAGATTTGATGGACAAGGGTGGTCTTCTGAAGAAATAGGCCCCATGAAGTCGTATCACGGCTTCCCTTCTGTGGACCTACAAGCGGTCTGGCAGAGCCCGCTGCCGCGGTTACTGGCCTTCGATATAGGGGCATTCAGTTCTTAGGTGCCAGGTATTTCACTCTCCCCCTTGAGGGGAGAGGGTGCGGGTGATGGGGCAGCTTGGCATAGTGTATGATCCTCATCCCAACCCTCTTCCTAGCCAGGGAGAGGGAATAACAGCGATAACTGAATGACGCGGCAGTGATGAACGCTTGGCGAAGCGTCTGGCCGTGCCATGGCGACCTCCCATCCCGCAGATGCGAGGTGAACACTTAGCAGTACGATTTCGGGCAAGAAGTGGGGATGCACGGGAAGCGCCATCACTCTGCTGTGTAAAGCTAACCATCGGTGCTCACGAATGCACAGTAGCAAAAGTATGAGGGGGGTCAGTCGATTAGCTCGATTTCCCCCATGCGATGACTTCCCGACTGGGTTATCTTGCACAGCGATCGGGCCGGAATGGGCCCGCAGGGATCCCGTTATGACCCTGATCAGGCCCGCACCGAGGAGTGCGAACCGAAGTGACATATGGCCTGTCATCGGGAATACGAGTACCCTATCGTGGCTACCAGCACCCATCGGGGGCATGCTATCGTAGAGCCCTGTTGTGTGGTCGATAAGCGAAAGCTCGTGCTCACATTGAGGCCTAGGCGATTGTGTCCATGGTGGCATGTTTTTTGTTTGAGCACAGCAAAAATCAAGTGAGAAAATGCTTCGGTCCGGGCCGAGCACTGCACAGCTGCCCTTGGGCAGTAGTGTGTACTCCACACATACCTCCATGAGGGAGTAACTACCATGCCTCCATGAGCCTGCGAATACGCCCATCGGTCCAGCTGCAATTGGTCCACACCGTTCCATGCTATACATCTCTACTGTCACTGACGTGATCGCCAACAGGGGATTCGTGCTGCTCTGGGAGAGGAGGATCGAACGATGGTGCACGACCGTCAAGTGTTCGGCAGCATAGTCCTAATCGGATTCCTGGCGTTTAGCCTGATGGGGGTTGCCGACGTTGCCCCAGCCGCCGCCAATGAGGTACTCAAGTGGAATGAGACCGCGGTGAAGGCCGCCACGGCGGGCGGACAGGATGGCATAGTGACCACGCGCACGCTGGCCATGGTACATGGGGCGATTCATGACTCCCTGAACGCCATTAATCGACGCTATGCCGCCTACTATTTCGAGGCACCCGCGGAGGTTGGCGCCGCGCCCGAGGCCGCCGTGGCCGCCGCTGCACACACTGTGTTGGTCGGTGTGCTGCCAAGCTTCGGGACACCAGCTCAGAAGATTGCCGCACTGGCCATCGCCGAGGACGCCTATATGGCGTGGCTGAGCAGCGTCCCCGATGCCGCTGCGAAGACCAAGGGTGTATCTGTAGGTCGTGCATCCGGCGCGGCCATGCTCACACTCCGCAAGGACGACGGTGCCACTCGCGATGCGTCATATACGCCGGGAACCGGGCCTGGAAAATGGCGACCGCATCCGAACCCCGACCCGCCGAATCCGCCCATTGCCAATCAGGAGCTGGCTCGTGGTTACGCCTCCTCGCTCCGCCCCGGCTGGGGCAGTGTCACCCCTTTCACGCTGCTCTCCTCTTCGCAATTCTGGCTCCCGGGTCCTCCAGCGCTGACAAGCGAGGCCTACGCTCGCGACTACGAAAAGGTCAAGAGCCTTGGCGGGCAGGTGAGTACGGCGCGCACGGCAGAACAAACGGAAATCGCGCGCTTCTGGTTCGAGGGTCCTCCGGCATTCAATCGCATCGCCCGTGTTGTGGCCGAGGGGCGTGGGCTCGATGCTTGGGACAGCGCCCGGCTCCTGGCCCTCATGAACATGGCAATGGCGGATGCCTACATCGCAGGCTTCAAGATCCGCTACGTATATGATCTCTGGCGCCCGGTCACGGCCATCCGCGAGGGCGACGCCGACGGCAACGACGCTACCGTTGGCGACCCAAATTGGAACAGCCTCCAGAACACCCCAGCAGTCTCCGACTACCCCTCGACCCAGAGCACATTCAGCGGGGCAGCAGCAGCGACTATGGCGGGCGTCTTAGGCACTGACCAAGTGGCCTTCTCGGTCACGAGCGGGCCACCCTTCGCAGACATCAAACGCTCGTTTAGCAGTTTAGCGCAAGCGGCGCGGGAAAGCGCCGACTCTCGGGTCTACGCCGGCATCCACTTCCCCACGGCCTGCGAGGACGGGCTCGTCCTGGGGCGCAAGATCGGCGAACGGACGGTGGCCCTCTACCTCCAACCGGTGAAGAAGTAACCGCAGACCTCCCGCCGCGCCCCTCGCCCGTTGGTGGTGGGCTACGGCGGGATTCGCCTGTCCGGTTGCCTCCACAGTCTGTCACCGGAGAAGAGCGCATGCCTCAAGACACCATCCCGACATCAATCTTCGATAACAGGGCTCGATACACGCTCGAGTGGAAACTCCATTGGCTATTTCGCCAGGCGCTGTGTTGTGACTTTATCGGCCATGGCGCCTTTGGTGTACTCACGAAGCAAGCCTGGGTGGTCTATTTCGGCATTTTCGGCATCCCGGAGAGTTGGGCCTGGAAGCTCATGCCTGTGGTGGGATGCGTGGATATCATCTTGGGAACGCTAGCGCTGGTGGTGCCGACACGGGCAGGGCTCCTGTATATGGGATGTTGGGGGTTCTTCGCCACCTCGCTGCGGCCTCTCGCGGGCGAAGGCTGGTGGGAGTTTCTAGAACGCTCCTACAATTTCGGCGTGCCCCTCCTAATGCTTTGGGTGCATAGCGTTGGCACCCACAGCCTCTCCTGGTACGCCGTCATAACTGAAGTGCCGCGCTTCACCGTTGCCCGAGCGCAAACCGCGCAGCTGGTCCTACGTGGCATCATGGCCAGCATGCTCATTGGCCATGGGGGTTTTGGACTCATCATGGCCAAACAGAATTTGCTGCAGCTTTAGGAGGCTTCAAGCTTGGGAGGCATCGGCGTGCCGTCACCTACCGTGAGAGCGGCAATTGGCGGTTTCGAGATGATCCTGGGGGCCTTGTGTCTGGAGGTGCAGGTGGCGGCATTCTTCGTGTTCGCCTGCGTGTGGAAGCTTGGAAGTGAATTTTTGTACGTCCCGCGCGGGCCTATGGCGCCTGGTGGGAGGTAATCGAGCGCGGCAGCGGCTATGCTGCACCCCTGTTATGGATTGGCTTTCAGCGGGTGCTCAGGGTACACGGAGTGGCCGCGCACCGGCTAATTCCCCGTCGTTGGCGACGTTTACTTGGTGAAGGGTAGCATCGTGTACGTGCACGCCTGCTCTTGGTAAAATTTTCGACCGATCCGACTATGGCGGCGATCTGTATACGGCCAACGTTTTGGGGTGCAGGTGAATAGCCTCAGGCCCCCGCCATAGGCGCTCGTCGGGCTGATCGAGCTAGAACGGTCCGAAGACAAGGCACGACTGCTCCTCCATGGATTTCCCTTCCATCAGGATCCTGATGTTAAAAATCAGCCCTATGCTACAGAATTTTTGGACTTTTTTCCGAATTTCTTCACAATTTCTTTAGGACTGTGGCCTGTGCATGACACTATGCTTCAGCCGCAGAGTCAGAGTCGCCCCTATGCATCCCGTGGCCATCCCAGGAGCCTCCCATGGTGCCTCCCGTAGATCATCCGACCCAGTTGTCGGTCCGCCGGGCCAAGGATGACATTGTGATCCGCAGCAAAAAAGTGCAGTCTATCCTCGATCCACAGATCAAGAGGTGTCTCCCAGCCTTGGCTCAGGAGCTTCGAAGCGAAGGGCTTTAGTAAGAAAAGGGGCGCTGGCGGCAGCTTTGCAGTGCTGACGTTCGGCACGTTGACACGAGCGAAGAATGAGAAAGGAGCATGGCGACGATTGTCCATAAGGGAATCAAGCTCGCCTACGACGACCAGGGCGTGGGCAAGCCAGCCTTCGTGTTCGTTCATGGTTGGAGGTCCGGTCGATCGTTCTTTGCCCCGCAGGCCCAATACTTCGCCCGGCGGCACCGGGTTGTGTATGTTGACCTGCGCGGGCATGGGGAGAGCGACAAACCCCAGGGGCTGTATCCGATTATGACCCACGCGGAGGATATCGTGTCGGTCATTGAGCAACTGGGTCTCGGTAAGGCTGTGGCTGTCGGTCACAGCATGGGGGGCCTCGCGGTCTTGCAGCTGGCTGCTGCCTATCCCGACCACGTAGCGGCCATCGCCATGGTCGAGCCGGCCCCGCTCGTCCGTCCGCCCGAACTTCGAGCGGGTTGCGAGGCGATGGTGGCAGCCATTGAGACTGGCGACCAGGAGCCCCGGCGGCGATTCATCGAGAACATGTTCCTGCCCACCTCTGACCGGCGGCTGGTGGACGACGTACTGGCGGTGATGATGGCCGCGCCGAGTCACGTGCCCGCCAGCGCCATGCGGGAGAGCCTCGCGTTCAACGGTCCCGCTGTCGCGGCGCAGTGCTATGAGGGAACCCCATACGAGCACTTGATGTACCGGTCAAGGAAGGGCTCAAGTGAGTAGGTGACCGCACAGGTGTTGCCGATCGACTTGCGATGCAGCAGAGTTGTGCTGGCGAGGTGTGATTGGGCATGGTGATGAGCTGTCGCCGCGGCTTCGCATGACGCGGGGGCTCCTTTTCGACTGCCGAAATGGAAGTGTTCGGTAGAGGCTAACAATAACTAGCGGAGAGCAGACGATGAATTACTTTCCCCTGACCAGAACTCAGCAAGAGTGGCAGGAACGCACCGCTGACCTCGCGGTGCACAAGATCGGGCCGCATGCCGCCGACTGCGACCGTCAGGCCCAGTATCCACAAGCGTCTCTGGAAGCTTTGCGGGAGGCAGGCCTTTGGGCGCTTCGTACCCCGGCAGCATACGGTGGCCTCGGCGCAGACTTGCTGACCACCTGTCTGGTTGTCGAAGAGATCGCCAAAAAATGCCCCTCGACGGCAATGTGTTATAAGATGCATCTTGAAGCCTCAGAGGTGGTCAACCGCATCCCGACGCCATACCAGCTGGAGCGCTTCGTCAAGCCGCTGGCCCGCGGTGAGATGTTCGCCACAGTGGCTGGCGGAGAGAGCGCTGGCCTCACCGGCACGGACTGGCGCCCCACGGCGATGGACGTCTCGACGTTCAAGCGTGTCGACGGCGGTTTTCATATTGACAACGTGCGCAAGTCCTACGTCACCTCCGCCGGTTACGCCACCCACTATCTGATGTTCTGCCGTCTCGATGGGCGTCCCACGGAGGGCCCGCCGGACTTCCTCTTGGTAGAGCGCGACTACATCGCCTGGCAGGTCGTCGGCGAGTGGAACGGGCTGGGTTTGCGCGGCAACAGCAGCAGCCCAATGCTCTTCAATGGCGTGGTCCCCGAAGAGCACCGGCTGGGCATCGGACATGACGACGAGCCCATCATGCCAAAGTACCTGATGCCACTGCTGATCCTCACGTACGGTGCCGCCTATCTGGGGATCGCCTCGGGGGCATACGACCTCGCCTGCGAGGAAGGGGATAAACGCTTTCCGAGTGGGGCGCGACGGCTGGACAGCCCGATCAATCAGCGCCGTATCGCGGAGATGAGCGCGCAGATCGAAGCCGCCCGGACGTTGTTACACACCGCCGCCTCGATCGCAGATGCGGGCCGGGCGCCGTCGCTCCTGCCATACATTCAGGCGAAGGTGGTGTGTGCCGAAGCCGCCGTGCGCGTCACGCAAGACCTGATGACGATGTTCGGCGGCACCGCCTTCGCCGCGCGCCTGCCGTTTGAGCGCTACTTCCGTGACGCGCGTGCCGGCCTCGTCATGGGGATGGCCAATGACCAGGCGTACGAAATGATCGCAACCATCCTGTTTCCCAAGCCGTAGTCGATGGAAATTGGGTCGTGTCATGCGGCCAAGAAGTGGAGAAGTATCTGGGGCAAACTGTGAGCAAGCCGTTGCATCCCACTGGACCATGACAAACCTGGAGGACCTGATCCTCGTCGCTATCATGCTGTCGCAGCGTTTGGGCCTCAGCCATCGCCCGGTCCTCCAGCAAGGCAATGCTGTGGCCATGCCCTTTGCGGACGCCAGCTTTGATTTCGTCCGGAGGGAGCACGCCCCGATGAACATCGCCGACAAAGCGCGGTTCTATGGCGAAATTCGAGGGATATCCAGTGAGGACCGTTCTCCGAAAATGGCTCCTTCATTCTTTTTGGCTTATCCCTAGTATATCTGTGTTTGTGGCCCAGTGCGCGACCGTGTTATCGGGGAGGTTCGGTTGTGAAGGGGTCCAGATCCGTTCTGACGAGCTGACGATTCGCGAAGCTGAGGAGTATTGCCGTTATGCAATCGGTGAGCGCAAGAAGGTGGAAAGATTTTGGGGGGCCACTTGGAACGAACCTATCCGGCTTCACGTCAGTAGCGTGTACCGAATTAGCAGAGCCCTTGTGCCCGGCCGTTTCGGAAACAGAGGCTTTATAGAGATGCCCTTGCAAGGAGTACGAGACAACACTGGGGCCTTGTTGCATGAAATCGTCCACATCTACGCGCCAAACGGGAACCGTTTCCTTGCCGAGGGACTGGCGGTGTACCTGCACGCGGCACTGGCGGCAAATCCGGCCTTTCCCAACTTTGGAGCGGATTTGAGGCATCTGGCCTTCCGCCACCTGTCGGGACAAGAATCTCTGAAGGCATTGAACAGCGTACAGACGCCTCGACCGCTAGGCACGATCATGAACGAAAAGACTGCCTATATTCTGGCCGGTTCCTTCGTCGGTTTCTTACTCGAAAGATTTGGCTTGCCCATATTCCGGAGTTTATACGACAACGGAAATTATGAAGATGTATATGGGCAGTCTCTACAGACTTTGGAGCAAGCATGGCGCACAGAACTCCAGACGAAATAGCCTGTTGACGCCAGGGCGCTGATATGGAGGGGGCCCGCGTAGGCGCGATGCACCGCAAAATCAGGCATTGCGCGGGTGCGGCCCGGATAGTTTGTACTGTGCACAAGTGATGAGACCGAAGAAGAACTCGTTTATTAGGGGGACGACCATTGAAGATAAATGTGGACACAACACTTCTAGAAGCGGCTCGACAAATTGCCCCAGTGCTCCGCGCCCACAACGACGAGGCCGAGCGTGAACGTCGAGTCTCTAAACCGGTCTTGGCGGTGCTGCGCTCGGCTCGCGCGCTGCTCTGTGACACCCTTGGCGAGGCGTGGGAGAGAACCCTCACTGGCCTACGTTGATTGATGCGTTCCGAGGCCTCGGGCTCACATTTTGGCCACGCAGCCTGCACTCACCGGGTGTGGGCCCACATTCGTATCAACGAACCGAGGGCGTGGTGTACCGACCTGTGGTATACAATTCTCGTTGACACACCCGCCAAACCCTATTAGACTCGCGCTGGCTTATCCAGCCGTGTAGTGGAGATCAGCTGTTCCTAACGCTGCCCGTGGTAAGGAGCCCGGCGATGCCGCCCTCCTCCCTTGGCTTCCCTGAAGCACACCGACACGACCATGACCGACCTCAGGGTCACCTGCCTGAGCGGATCAGCGGACTTCGGTCACTGGCGTTGAATCTCTGGTGGACCTGGCATCAGGAAGCGCGTGAAGTCTTTCGCCGCCTCGACTACCCGCTTTGGCGTCTGACCTCGCACAATCCCGTGCGCATGCTCCACGTCATGCCTGACCAGCGCCTGACGGAGGCGGCGCGGGACCCTGCGTTTCTTGCACTCTATGATGCGGCGATCGAGCGTCTTGGGCGGGGGCTGATGGGGAAGGATTCGTGGTGGGCGCGATCGTTCCCGCAGCTGCCGCATCAACCCATCGCCTATTTTTCCGCCGAATTTGCGCTCCACCAGTCGCTACCGATTTACGCCGGTGGCCTCGGTGTCCTCGCCGGCGATCACTGTAAAGAGGCGAGCGATCTGGGGATCCCGCTCGTGGGGGTGGGATTCATGTATCCACAGGGTTATTTCCATCAAACCATGTCCTCGGAGGGATGGCAGGAAGAGTTGTACGAACACCTGGACTGGGATTACACTCCGGTCGAGCCAGCCGTCACCACAGACGACCAACCCTGCATTCTGCCTGTGCCGCTGGGAAATCGGGTCGTATATGTCACAGTATGGTGTGTTCGGCTGGGCCGGGTCAAGATTTATCTACTGGATACAGACATCGAGAACAATGCGCCGGCGGATCGGGAGCTCTCGGCGCGGCTCTACGGTGGCGATCGAGAGATGCGACTGCAACAGGAAATCATCCTAGGGATCGGTGGCGTGCGCGTATTGCGCACCCTGGGGTACCAGCCGGTCGTCTGGCACCTGAATGAAGGACACACGGCATTCGTCACGATCGAGAGGATCCGCGAGATGCTAGAGCGTGGAAGTGGCTTCGAAGCGGCGCTCGACGAGGTGCGCCACTCGACCATCTTTACCACGCACACGCCGGTGGCGGCGGGACACGACGCGTTTCCCATGGACCTCGTGGAGTCGTACCTTGCGGGCTGCGGGGGCAGCGTCGCTTCAGCTCGCGACGCGTTTTTAGAGCTGGGCCAATACGATAGCGGCCTCGGGCCGCTGTTCAATATGACCGCACTGGCGATTCGCAGCGCGGGTGCGACCAATGCCGTAAGTCAAGTCCATGGACACATTACGCGGGATATGTGGGCCCCGCTGTGGCCCAGCATCCCAGACGGAAAACTCCCTATCAACACGGTCACGAACGGCATTCACGTGCCGACCTGGATTGCCTCAGACATGGCAGAGCTCTTCGAACGTCATCTCCAAAAGGACTGGCGGGCGCAGCATGATGCGCCCGAGTTTTGGGACGCCATTGTGAGCATCCCGGACGAGGAGCTGTGGGCCGTACGCGAGGCGCTACGCAGCTACCTCGTCGCCTTCATTCGCGAGCGCACCCGCGAGCTGTGGACGGCACAGCACGTGACCGCCGCCCGGGTGGTCGCGTCGGGCACGCTCCTGGACCCGGCGGCGCTCACCATTGGCTTCGCCCGCCGGTTTACGGACTACAAACGCCCGGAACTGATTTTCTCTAACCCTGAGAGACTGGCGCACATCCTGACGGCGTTCAGACGACCCGTGCAGATCGTCTTCGCGGGAAAAGCCCATTCGGCAGATCATCCTGGCAAACAGCACCTGCAGCGCATATACAATCGCGCCATTGAGCCGGCGTTCGGGGGACGCATTGCCTTCGTAGAGGACTATGATTTTCACGTCGCGCACTTCCTGGTGCAGGGCTGCGATGTCTGGTTAAATACGCCGCGCAAGCCATTCGAAGCGAGCGGGACCAGCGGGATGAAAGCCTCCATCAACGGGGCGCTACACCTGAGCACCGGTGACGGGTGGTGGGTCGAAGGCTACACGGGCTCCAACGGGTGGTTGATCGACGGCGGCGTGCCAAGCGATGACCCGGCCGTAGTAGACGCGGCTGATGCTGAAGCGCTGTATCGTCTGCTCGAAGAAGAGGTGGTGCCGACCTTTTATGAGCGCGACGCCAACAAGATGCCGAGGCGCTGGCTCCAGATGGTGAAAGAGGCGATCCGGACAACCATGCCCCGCTTTGGCGCGCGCCGCATGGTGAAACAGTATGCCGAACAGATGTACGTATCGGCCGCCGAGCGACAAGGGAAAAGATAACCGCTACACTGGACACCAGAGCGTCAAATCCTACGCAGTGGCTACCGGAACCGATATTTCACCTCGATCGGTGGTATATTTTTTGTCTTTATGCCTGCACGTCCTCGTGCAGGACCGGCTCCCTCCCCATACGCTCGGCCCTGTGCCGGGCAGGAGATTCGGATGACGCCCCCCGCCTGCATCCTCATCGTGGAAGATGAGCGCGTTGTCGCCCTGGACCTCGCGCGCCGCCTGCGCCAGATGGGCTATACTATCGCCGGGCTCGCGACCTCCGGGATCGATGCCATCACCCAGGCACTGACGCACCATCCCGACCTCGTGCTGATGGATCTTCGCTTACCCGGCGCGGTGGACGGCCTGGAGGCGGCTCAGTTCCTCCGCACCCATCTCAACCTACCGGTCCTCGTGGTGAGCGGGACCACCGATGCGACTACCCTCGTGCGCGCCCACCAAGTTAGCCCCGCGGGCGTGCTGGCCAAACCTGTGGAGGACCACGAACTGCAGTCGGCGCTCCACAAGGTCCTCACCGGAGGGCCGATCGCGCGGTTGCCGCACGCAGCGGTGTGAACCCGGTGGGGCCTGTTTCGCTGGGTAGGCCCTCCTCGATTCGGCCTCGAACCGTCGAATCCAGGCATCGACGGTGGGCCGAGAGATGTGTAAAAACCGGCTAAAACTCACCTTATCCCAGCCCCATTAATACAGTTTGGCCACCTGCAAGCAGGTCTGGTAGCGATCGGGCTGGGCGTAGTAGTCCCACAGCCCCATGTGCCCCCGGCAAGACATGGCACTTTGCCGCCAGAGCTTCTCGACCGTCCGGTCATTGAAGGGATACCAGAACGTGCTCGACAAGATCCGGTCCAGTTCCCGGGAGTGGAACCCGTCATAGAGCGTTTTCACCGGTCAATCTCGTGGCGCACAGCCTCAGGGATCCTGCCGGCTGTCTCCCGGGTCACGAAGTCGACGGTGGCAGGAAGGAGGCCAAGCATGCCCTGCTGCCGGAAGCGACGCTGGAGAGTGCAGACCGTGTCGGGATAGGTGGCCGTTTCTTAGGCGCGTTGCTGAGCGGTACGATCGGCGAACAGCACCAGCCGGCGAATCACCTCGTAGCGTCACTGGGTCCGATCCACAAAGCCCAGCAGCAGTTGTGCAAACGTCGCGGTCAGTTCCACGGTCGCCCCTTCCACCCGCCATGCAGTCGAGGGTCTTATGTAGCGCACCGGTCGGAGGCTGTCATTCAAGAAGGGACAACCGTATGCGCGCTAAGGGGTACGCCCCACGGCATAAGGTCGGCTTCAATGCGCACCGGTGTAACGGATGTCGGGACGACTACTGACCTATGTCTCATGCCCTGCCTTGCTGCTGTGTAAACTGACCCAGCGTGTTCAGATCTGAACGGATTGTGAACCTACCGAACATACAAGCCGTCTTGGACTTCCGCGCCCACCGACGCCCACTGGCTGTCTGATCTCGTACATCCAGTTGCGATAAGTCTTGCTGTCCTATCTTTGATTCTCCCCTAAATTCTCTATTGCTTAGTATCGGTACCCTAATAGAGGCACAGTTCTTGCCCATAGATCATGATGGGCTGGCTCTAAACCGTACAGGAGATAAGCTCTTTCGGCGCGGAACGATTAGTCCCTTGGCACTTCACATAGTAATTGCCATACATAAAGTTGAAAGTTTGCATTATTAATTGTGCGAATTAAGCATGACGGGCAGCATGATCGTGGCTCCCTTCACGCTGTTGATTTATGGAGCGTGTTCACAGATCGATAGGCCAGAGTTCCACAACTCATTGATTTTTCATGAAGTGATAGCCTAATGCCACATCAAAAAGCATTTTCCCCTGTTTTACATATCAGATTAATGACTTGCGAAATTCCCATCTATCGTTGTGCGAACACTCTCGATTTATGAATGTTATGGGGTATCGGGAAGCCTAGGAGAAACCAATCGATGCGATCCGTTCAAGCCCTAGTGACACTGCTCGTGATGGCGCTGGCTGCGGCGTGTGCGCACCAAGGGCCGGTGGCGCAGGTCCAGTTGCTCAGCCGAGCCTTCACCAACGTCCAGACGGCAAGCCAACCGCTCTTCGACGACCTCGCCGCCGCTGAGCGCCGACAAGGGCAGGAAGTGGCGGTGAGCAGAGCGCATCCGCAAGTTGAGGCACCTGCCGCTGGCGACCCTGAGCGCACGGTCAAGGGGCCGGCCGCCCCATCAGCACTCCTTGTAAGAAGTGATGGGATCGCTGGCAAGCAGGCCGAGGCCGTTCCTCCTACCAGCACTGAGGCCGATCAAACGGCGCTCGAATATCGGAAGTGCAAAGAGGATTCGCCGCGTTGGCAGGCGGCTGGTCCTGATCCCAGTCCAGCGGGCCTCGGATTCATCCGAGGGTTCTGTCTCGAGGACGCGCCGTACTTTTCTGATCTCGGCGACCCTCCCGCTACCCGCGCCTTTCGGACCGGAGTGATTGTGCTGGGCAAGTACTCGGAAATCCTCCTCATCCTGGCCGAGGGGAGGAACGTCGAGGCCGCAAAGGTGCAGATCCAAAGCCTCGGGACGAGCATCGCCGCCGGCCTTGCACTGGTGCCTGGTGCGCAGGTGGCTGCCGGAGCGGTGGTGCCAGTGTTGACAGCCCTTGGACCGGTGCTTGAGACCGCTGCTCAAGCGAGCAATTATCAGGAACTCAAACGCGTCGTCACCGAAGCCGCGCCCCATTTCTCCCGCGTCGTATTCGCTCTACAAGTGGCGTCGCGGGAGATGTTTACGACGCTCACGGAGTCCTCTGTGGCACAGGCCACTCCAGGCAAGTTGCGGGACAATCGGCTGCTGGCGGAGAGCCTCGTGGCGCAGATTGACGGCTACCGCAAGGTTGTGTCCGATTTTGTGGTGCTGCTGAACGAGTTGGACGAGGCGCATAAGGCCCTCGTCGAGGCCTTGAAACACGCCAACGAGCAGCCGGGAACGCTGGCTGGCCTGGCGGACCGTGCCGAGCGCTTGTCTGGTCAGGCCGATGCGTTGCGGCAGGCCTATGTGATCCTGCGGCGTGGAAAAGCGCCATAGGACGAGGGGGAGATACTGAGATGGGAATCGCGGATGAATTACGGGAGTCCTTGGAGCAGGCCGTGGGTGAATTGACCGATCGCGGCTTTCAGACCACAGACCCAACGGAGCAACGGGAAATCGACCAACAGATTACTTCGCTCAACCGTAAGATTCAACGGCTGAATCAGATGCAGCTGTTAGACGCGGCGGTCGCTGTGTCTGATGCTGCCGAAGATTTGGCCAAGGTGGTGCGGTCAGCGCGGACGGGCCCGTTCGACCAATATGTCGAGCGGATGCGCAAGCTGATCGGCAGGATCAAGGTCACTGAGGAGAAGGCGGTTAACGCGGAAACAGGCGAGCCGCGTCATTTTCCGAAGACCGAGAATCCGGAGACGGACACGCCGCTGCCACCGCCCCATTCCGAGCCGGCATCGCCGCCGGACGCCGTGCAGCCGGCCCCCACGGTGCCACGGGTGGTCAACAGTACCACCTTTACGAACCTCAACGCCGAGTATGAGGCCGAGTGGGCAAATTGTCAGGTTCGTGATGACAAGCGCGGCACCGTTGAGGGGGTGTACGTGGCCATTCTGAATGCGAACAAGGCGAAGTATCAGCAAGTCGCCGCACAGTTCCAGGGTATGCCTTGGTACTTCATCGGCGTTATTCATGCCATGGAGACGGGCTTTCGCTTTGACCGCCACCTCCACAATGGTGACCCGCTCTCCGCCAAAACTGTCCGCGTGCCCAAGGGACGCCCGATTTCCGGTAATCCGCCGTTTTCCTGGGAGGTCAGCGCCAAGGACGCTATGGAGAAGATGGGCTACGATCGAGAGACTGACTGGTCGCTGTCGCACGTTCTGTATCTCTTGGAGAAGTACAACGGTTTCGGCTATCGCTTCAAAGGCGTGCGGACGCCCTACCTCTGGAGCTATTCCAACTTGTACTCTACAGGCCGGTATGTGGCCGACGGTGTCTTTGATCCCAACGCTGTCTCCAAGCAGTGCGGCGCGGCGACGATGCTGAAGGCTCTCCTCTAAGGAGCAGACTCGGCAGATAGTATCGTCAAATGCATTTGCTTTCGCCGATTTTTACGGAGTCACCGAGCGCATGGACCTCGGTTATGAGCTCCTCGCGACCGGCTTCAGCAGCATGACTGCGGTGGAACTCGTACAGCGGCGCCAAGACTGGTGTCATGGTGGGTTAACGGGTGAGATTACCGCTGCTGGCCTATCGGCTCTGCGACAAGGGGAGAGGCCTGATGACAGGCGTTGGCCAATCAGCTGAAGGGCTGCGGTCCTTTTCTCGTGGGTTTGGAATGGGCAAGGTACGGAAGGAGGAGCTGGAGCCATGGGCTGGCGCGACTGGTTCTGGGGCGGGCAAGCGAACAATGTCACCGAAGGCGAAATCAAGGAGCTGACCGATCAGTTCTACGTCACGCTCCGCGCATACTTTGCCGGGGTGCAAGCGGCCGACGGAAACCTCGCACCGGCCGCCCTGCAACGCGTGGAAGCGCTGTTGAAGTCTGATGGGCGGAGAAGTTGGAGCCAGGCGTACGAGATCGAGCAAATGCTCGTCCACCTGTTCGACGATGAGCGCCTGAAGACTGAGCTGGGGGTCAGGAGCCTCGAAGCGAGCACGACCCTCCGCCTGCCCCTCGCGAACTTCTATGCCAGACAAATGAAAGACACGAACTCCCTCAAACAGCAGCGCGGTCTACTCGCGAGGCTCGTCAATGACCTCCAGTGGCGCTACACAGTCAATGAGGTGAAGCGCCGATACTCAGAAGATATCACCAGAAGAACGGGGTGGCTCTTCGCGCTTGCGCTCCTACTCTTCGCCACGTGCACAGCCTACATCGTGCTCTCGGAGCCCCTTTATGGGGACCTGCGTCTGCTGATTTTCGCTGGGCTCGCTGGGACCTGGGGCGCAACGTTCAGCATGCTGGGAAGCCTGAAAAGTCAGCTAGCAGCGAGCGAGTTGGATCACCTGAAGCTCATGCGCCCGTGGGTAGTGCTCTTGTCGCGCGCGCTGATCGGTACCGGCGCCGGAGCCGTGCTCTACTTCTTTCTACGGTCGGGCCTCCTCGGCGGTGGTGCTTTCCCCCAGTTGACGACCCTTGACGCCGCAAGTGGGCCCGGCAAGGATCTCGCACTTCTGATGATCTGGTGTTTCATCGCTGGCTTCTCGGAAAAGCTCGTGCCGAGCCTCCTTGAGAAGACTGAAGCCCGCGCCGGAGGCACGGCACCTGCTGAATCAGACCGGTTCCGCCCGGGACCAAACGGTGGCGTGCCGGGATTGGGGCCGACGAATGCATTAGAGAAGGTGGGTGGCGCCACGAAAGACCCCTCTAGCAGCACGATGGCGCAGAACACGGACGGGTTGAGCCCGGAGGGGAATCCGGCGCGCACCGGATCGTTATGATGGCGAGCGGATCAGACAGGCTGATTTGGATGGTATCCCGGAGGTGGCTGATCAACTTGCTATCCCGCAGGTCGGTAGTACCTAGAATCCAGATCGTCCGCCTGCCGGTCTCCATGCCCAGCTGGATCGTGTATTCTCTCAGGCGTGGTCTGTGGCGTTTGGGTCATCTGATCGAGGCTCTCGCCAGCATCCGGAAACTTGGTGACGAGGGTCACGCACATGCGATTGGTCGGTGACGGGACGCACCATGGTCAGAAGGCATTCTGGCTATAGATGCCGATCATGAGGGATCACAAACATTGCCCCTATCATGCGGAGGTCGCATGTTCATAGACAGCAACCTTGTGCCCTATCAGCTCTGAGGTTGTTTGCTATAAATTATGGTGGTCATAGATGAGTTTCCCGAGTGCCGTCGCCATGTCCTTAAGGTGTTGCCCCAGCCGCTGGAGGATAACGTCACAAGCCTACCATCTCCCGCATGTCATTGACGTGTGGCACGAGCCGCGCTCGCCGCGCGGGTAGGCCTCCCTGTCTCTTTCACCCATCGATGAAGAATCGTGGTCTCTTGTCTCGTCACGGATTCTGGGATACCATCAGCGTGAGAACGCTCGATCGACGAATGGCGCGGCTGGGGTCAACGACGAGTTTGGCCTTCTCACCGAGGTGTTGGACCGCGGTACTGCTCGGCGCCCGCGAGTCAGTGGACCCGGGCCTGGACGGTGCCTCAGTCCCCCCCCAGCACCGCCGCATCGCGGGCTCGTCCGCCGGCGGCATCGCAGCCACGCGGGGGGTGATTGACTGCTGCGCGCTGCATAGCATCGTCGCCGACGTGGAGGTCATCCCGATGCAGCGGATCAACGAGGGGTCCGAGCTGATGCGTCACCATGCTGAGTCGTACCGCTGCGTCATCGCCCTGATGTCGCTGACGTCAGCGCCGCAGCAGTCGGTTCCAGCTATGGTATTTGCAAGGAGAGTGTTCCATGGCACGCACGATGCGGGTCCGGTGCCTCACCGGCTATTCCATCGGCTTCGGCCGGGTGCTGTCAACAACCGTGGTCCTCGCCAGCTTGGTCTTGGGCGCACCGGTGCTGGTGCAGGCCCAGGCGCCGCGCTCGCCGACGCCGGCATCAGCGAACGGCGCTCTCCGCGTCGAGACCGTCGGCCGTGGGCTCGAGCATCCCTGGGGGCTGGTGTTCCTCCCCGATGGGCGCTTGCTCGTCACCGAGCGTCCCGGGAGGCTACGGAGTGTCTACCAGGACGGTCGCCTCTCCGAGCCCTTCGCCAACGTGCCGCCCGTCCAGACGCGCGGACAGGGAGGTCTGCTCGATGTCGCACTGGACCCGCGGTTTGCCGAGAACCGTCTCGTCTATCTGGCCTATGCCGAACCCGGAGAGGGTCGCACGGCCGGGACCGCGGTGGCGCGGGGGCGGCTCGGCGAAGGGCGACTCGAAGATGTACGGGTGATCTATCAGCAACAGCCGAAGGTGGAGGGCGCGAACCACTTCGGGTCCCGTCTCGTCTTCGCCCGCGACGGCACCTTGTTCGTCACGCAGGGAGAGCGCTTCGACTACCGTGACCAGGCGCAGGACCTGTCGTCCGGCCTCGGCAAGCTCGTGCGGATCAACCCGGATGGCTCGGTGCCGCGCGACAACCCGTTCGTCGGCCGTGCCGGGGCGCGGCCCGAGATCTGGTCATACGGGCATCGCAACATCCAGAGCGCCGGGCTCCATCCGCACACCGGCCAGCTGTGGACTGTGGAGCACGGGGCCCGCGGCGGCGACGAGCTCAACCGGCCGGAGGCCGGCAAGAACTACGGCTGGCCCGTCATCAGCTACGGCGTCCACTACTCGGGGGCGAAGATCGGCGAAGGCCCGGCGAAGCCGGGCATGGAGCAGCCGGTCTACTATTGGGATCCGGTGATTGCGCCCTCCGGCATGACCTTCTACACCGGCGAGGCATACGCCGGTTGGCAGGGCAGCCTCTTCATCGGCTCGTTGCGGCCGGGGCTCCTGGTGCGGCTGACACTCGCCGACGGCCGGGTCACGGGGGAAGAGCGGTACCTCGGCGACCTGGGGGAACGCATCCGCGATGTGCGGCAGGGACCAGACGGACGGCTCTATCTCCTGACCGACAGCCGGGACGGCCGTATCCTGCGGGTGCTGGCGGCGGCGCCCCGCTGAAAGTGCGGGGCCCGCACGGCTCACCGCCCGCGGCGATGCTCTGCGCGTTCAGGCCTGGTCTCTTCCGTAAAGGCACAGAGGTGAAGGGAATCCAGGTATTGAGGCGACAGTGTGTTCATGTTGGGGGCACCTGGGGCGGGGAAATCAATGCTGGCACGCCGGCTCATCACCATCCTGCCGACGATGACCCTCGCCGAGGCCATGGAGACCACGCGCATCCACCGCGTCGCCGGCCGCACCGGCGCCCGCACGGCGTTCGTCACGACCCGCCCGTGTCGCGCGCCTCATCCTACGATCTCGGATGCGGGGCTGATCGGTGGGGGCCACGTGCCGATGCCGGGTGACGTGTCGCTGGGCCACCATGGCGTGCTCTTCTTGGATGAATTGCCCGAGTTCCGCCGCCATGTCCTGAAGGTGTTGCGACAACTGCTCGAGGAGAGTCTCACAAGAATATAATTTCGCGGGTATCCTAAACCTCAATACTTTTGCAGAGTTAGCCCTACGTGTGGTGGTTATGAAGGATTCTGGCGGAGGTCGGTAGCCACCTCTCCCCGTGACGGCTACCACGCCTGGTGCCTCCGCCCTCCGCCTCCGCTCCAGGATCTGGAGTCGTTTCAGGCTTCCCGCTTGACGCCGCGCCAGCGCTAGTCATAAATGAGTGACTCAACACGAAGAAGACCGGATTGAACCACAGCATCAAGGTGCCAAGCCCCGCAAGGAGAGGGTGGGTCCTCAAGTCACGCAGCGTCCCGTACAAGGCGAGCAGTCCCGCCCACGCCAGCACCGGGTGGAGAGGCGCAGGACGGCGAACGAGAAGCCGAGCAGCCGCCTGAACAGGCCCCCCAGAGGATCTGGGCCAGGGGATCGACCATGCTCCACTCCAGCACCCGCAGCTCGCCGGTCTCTAGGAAGTACTCCGCGCTCCACGCGTATGTCTAATCATTGATGATTGGGATCTCTATAGGCGCATACCCAAGGAGCGCGGTCATCAGGGCGACCACCGTGATCCCCATCAGGGCTACTCGGTCTCCGCGACCGCTGTGCCATGGCCTCGTGGACTCCATCGCTCCTCCCGTTGCTAGCCTGGGGGTGGTCCTCAATGCCGGAGCAGAAAAGGTAAGTGGACATACTGACATCACAGGAACACGGCTACCAGGTCACGTCGCCACAGCCCCTCTCTAGGGCCATATCGGTTAAGACCTCCCGATCGCGGCACGACATCAAACCTTACCTGAGGCCTAAATCTGTACCATCCTGCCGCAGCATGGGATCACAGACGGACAAGGCGGGACGAGCGGGTAGGTGTAAGCTAGCCTGGGCGTGCCCGAAGGGCATCTGGGAGGAAGGAATGCCCATGAATATCTGGCGCTGTACTATATTCGAGCCCAAGACGTAGGACCACCCGCATCAGCCGATTAGCTCACAACGACGATTGGCCTTGTGTAAAATCCCGTCAGCAAAAGCCTAGAGGGGCATCCGCGCAAGCGAGCGACTGCCCGCATGGCCGGGCGCAGGGCGTCGACCGCGCGTGGCGTGAACGCCTGGCTCACGATGCGGCACAACCGCCCGTGCGGCTCCCCCTCCAGGTCGAGGAGGCTCATCCCCATCCAATCGGCCAGGAGCCCCTCCGTGATCCTCAGGGCCGCGAGGGACTCTGCGCTCCCCTGCCGTAGGCGGCGATCCCGCAGCAGGGCCGCCACTCGTCGTAGCGCAGCACCGCGTAGCCCAGCGGCGTGCGCGCGTACCAACACATCTCGCGGGCGGCGTGGACCTCTGGTGGCACGTCCGGCTGGAAGCCGGGATCGAACAGATCCAAGAAGGCTACCTGTCGGCCTGTGCCTGGGTCTCTATGGGGGTTAGTCCCTGCTGACTGTCACACCTCCCTCCGACGGTTTCTAAACGCCAGCGGTCGCTGCCCCGCGATGCGGGGCAGGCGACACACGCCTAGTCAGGTGGCTGTTCGGGTCACGCATCTTACCGCTGACTACCAGGGCTGGCAGGAAGGCGAAGCTGCAGCTCCTGGAGCGTGGCTTCATCCACCGCGCCTGAGGTGGGTATGCCCCGTTTTTCCTGATAGTGCCGCAGCGCCGCTTCGGTCTGCGCATTCAACTCGCCATCGACAGGCCCGGCATACACTCCCTCGGCCTGTAAGCGCTCTTGCACCAGTTTCAGATTATCTTTGCTGATAAGCTGCCGCTGTTCCGGGCGCTGCTCACTTGTCGTGCCAGCCTCGCCTATCATGGGACACAACCACAGCAGGCTGCACATGAGTACGGCTACGAACGTGGACATCAGGGCTCCTCCTCTGTTCTTATAAGTTTAGTCTCCTTGAGGTGTACGTTCCTCTCTCCTGGGATCACATGAGCAAACCGTATGCCAGAGGCGGAGGGAGGTCTCTTCGCTGGTCACGCACGGAGCGAGCCGCCCTCCGGCACGGCGCATGCCTCGCGAAGTGAGAACGTTCCCTATGTCGGTCTCTCAATGTGACATCGGACCACCCAAGCGCTGAGGCTCCGGTGTCATCCCGAACCGGCGTTAAGGAAGGTCTGGCGCAAATTGTCAGCG
>JBKPCR010000388.1:0-4395 GCA_046727435.1 bacterium
AGGTGATAGGTTGGGAATCGGAGGCAAGGCACCCGGAGGTCATGATGAGCAGTAGCGCAAGCAGTGCGTGGACAGAAGCCTGCGGTTTCCCCATGTGTATACTTACTCGATGCTCTCCAGAGCCTCAGGCAGCCTGGCTTCCAGCTGCTCTTGCGCTTGGCGTTTCTAGTCTTCCAAAAGCCTGCATCGGCTCTGGTCGCGCGATAGTCAATGGGTTTATCTCCCCCATCTCCCTTGCTGAGACGATTCTGACTTTAATCTGGGTGCAAAATTTTGTCAATATTTGACGCATTTGACGCCATGTAGGTCGCGAATAAACAGGACTTGAAGTGGTGCACAGACGTCTGTTCTTTCCTGCGGAGTGCACTTTGCCAGAATACAGGACGCAGTGGCATAGTGTTTGAGGGATGATCAGGTGCGGCGGATTTCCCTCCCCTCTTGTCCTTTGATGAGGTATTGTATGGGATGTAGGATTAGCCAGGAAACCCGGAGAGAGGGCTTACGAGGGGAGGATGTGTGCTGCAGATAACCCCTACCCAACAAGATATGCCCCGATGGATGGGGGCCTTCATGTCCCTGCCCACATGGCCCTACCTCATGTACGTCGCGCTCCTGGTCGCCCTCTATGTAGGCACCGCCAAACTAGGGCTCTCACTGCATGCTGTGGGCGGATTTGCCACTACCGTCTGGCCGCCGGCGGGGCTTGCCCTGGTGGCGCTGGTCCTCGGGGGCTATCGTCTATGGCCCGGCATCGCGCTGGACGCCTACCTTGTCAATGTCTGGGCCGGGGCACCGCTGCTGGTAGCCGCCGGTATGGCCCTTGGGAACACCTTCGAAGCCTTGTTGGGCGCCGCGTTCCTCGGGCACATGGTCCGGCTTCGTCCGGCGCTTGATCGGCTTCGGGATGTGGCGGGCCTCGTGGGTGCAGCGCTGCTCAGCACCCTGGTGAGCGCCACGGTAGGCGTCACGAGCGGCCGGCTTGGGGGCGTCATTGCGCCGGATGTCTATAGAGAGGCGTGGCGGACTTGGTGGCTCGGGGACATGAACGGCGATTTGGTGGTGGCAGCGCTGCTGTTGACCTGGAGCACGCGCCCGAAGACCCTCCTATCGTCCCGACTACTCCTGGAGGGCGC
The DNA here is from genome assembly GCA_046727435.1 of bacterium. Taxonomy (GTDB): domain Bacteria; phylum Tectomicrobia; class Entotheonellia; order J063; family CAVPRW01; genus CAVPRW01. The sequence goes on from JBKPCR010000388.1 coordinate 1,134, forward strand.
AGGCCTGCTGCTTACCGTCGTCACCCTGGGCCTCCTCGTTTTCACCAGGTCCATGGCCGCGGATATCATTGATTTCTCCTACCTTGTCTTTCCCGTCCTCATCTGGGCGGCGCTCCGCTTTGGACCGCCGGGCGCCAGTGCGGCCACCGCGGTCGTCTCCTCCCTGGCCATCTGGGGCACGGCTCACGGGGGTGGCCCCTTTGTGAGTGGGACCTTTCATGAAAACGTCCTGGCGCTCCAGACCTTTATGAGCATCGTCGCGGGGACGGTCTTAGTGTTGGCGGCGGTGGTTGCCGAGCGCAAGCGGGCCGAGCTGCGACTGGTAGCCCATGACGCCACTACACACCTGTTGGCAGAGGTTTCTACCCCCAAAGAGGTCATCCCCAGGGCGTTCCAGACCATCTGTGAGAGCCTTGATTGGGACATGGGCGCCCTCTGGCACGTAGACCGCGAGGCGCAAGTGCTGCGCTACAGCGAGAGAAGGTAGAATACTCACGACCCTGAGACACGATGACACATATAAGGGTGAGGCACCTTCGTGTGCGCATAGGAGAGAAGACATGGCTGAGGTGAGCCCGATAAGCCCCCTCATACACCCCAAAGGCCGCGCTGCAATGCTTGAGGACATCCTGATTACCTCGGAACTCGCCCGCCGCCGGCCCAGGGCACCTGATTACGCGTCTGAGAACTGCGCCTTGGTCGCCCTTGCCCGTGAGATGGCGGTCAATCCCTGCAACCTGATGCAAGCGCTTGTTGACAAGGCTGTGGACTTATGCCGGGCGGACACGGCCGGCATCAGCGTGCTGAAGACCGATACCGACGGCGAGTACCTCGCTTGGGAAGCCCTCTCCGGCGTGTATGCCCGCTATATCATGAGCCGTACCCCCCGCTACTTCAGCCCCTGTGGCACTACACTAGATCGGAACGCTCCTCAGCTCTTCTCACACCCGGCTCGCTATTTCACGTATTTCACCCAGGCCGACGTGCCCATCGTCGAGGGCCTGGTCGTCCCCGTATACGTCAGTGGCCGGCCGCACGGGACGATGTGGATCATGGCCCATGACGAGACGCGCCACTTCGATGTCGAGGATGTGCGCCTCATGACGAGCCTTGCCGCGTTTGCCAGCGCGGGGCTGCAGGTCGTCTCCGCCCTGGAGGCGGAGACCCAGGCCAACCAAGTATGGTGCGCACGCGAAGCGCCGCGGCAGGTCTCCCTCTATGACCACCTAGTAGCAGCAGGCAGTCAAGAATGGCCGGCAGGCGCCGCCCGACGTACCGGCGAATGGCAGTTCCGGCGCTTGCTCGAGAAGCTGCCGGCAGCCGCATACACCTGCGATCCCGATGGGCTGATTACCTATTTCAACCCACAGGCAGTAAAGTTCTGGGGACGTGCTCCCAAGTTACACGATCCGGTGGACCGCTTCTGCGGCTCCTTCAAACTCTTTGCGACGGATGGTGTCGCGATCGCCCACGACGCATGCTGGATGGCCCTGGCACTCAAGATGAACCAAGAATACAACGGGCACGAGATCATCATCGAGCGCCCGGACGGCCAACGTCTCACCGCACTGGCCTATGCCAACCCCGTGCACGATGAGGCTGGCACCCTTCTCGGGGCGGTGAACGTCCTCGTGGATATCACCGAGCGCAAGCAGGCGGAGGCACAGCTCCAGGCCTCCCTCCACGAGAAAGAGGTCCTCCTCAAGGAAATCCACCACCGCGTCAAGAACAACCTCCAGGTCATCGCCAGTCTTCTCTACCTCCAATCCGACCACCTCAAAGACCCTGAGGATGTCGCCCTTTTTGAGGACACCCAGAACCGGGTGAAATCCATGGCTCTCGTTCATGAAAGCCTCTCCCGCACGGGCGACCTCGCGCACTTCAACTTTGCCCACTACATCGAGAGCTTGACCACGTACCTCTTCCAGTCCCATGTGGCTAAGGTCTCCCGCATCAGCTTGGACATGGAGCTCGATGAGATTGCCTTCGACGTCGATACCGCCGTTCCCTGCGGCCTCATCCTGAACGAGCTCCTCACCAACGCCCTCAAATACGCCTTTCCCGACGGCCGCTCCGGGAACATTCACATCAGGCTGCGGGCCGCAGCCGAACAGGTCACTCTGAGTGTACGTGACACCGGTATCGGCTTCCCCGAAGGCTTCGATTTTTGCAATACAGAGTCCCTCGGGCTGCAGCTCGTCGGCATGATGACCGAGCAACTGGGGGGGACGCTGACGCTCACGCGTGGGGGTGGCACCACATTTACCGTCAGTATTCCCTATGGCACGCGGTAGGTGGAGGAGGACGTACATGCCCCCGGCTCAGATTCTAATCGTGGAAGATGAACGCATCATCGCTGCGGAGCTCACACGACGTATCACGCGCTTGGGTTATGTCGTGATTGCCACTGTAGGTTCTGGGGCAGAGGCTATTGAACGGGCGCGGATGAGCTGCCCTGACCTTGTTCTCATGGACGTCGGCTTACCCGGGGAGATGGACGGACTTGAGGCAGGAGCGCGTATCTGGGAGGAGCTCAAGATCCCCATTGTCTATGTCACGGCGTACGCGCATGAGCAGACGATGGCGCAGGCAAGAACCCCTCAGCCCGTGCTCGCCGTCCGCAAGCCGTTTGATGTTTCGCAGTTACGCCACACTCTCGAGCAAGCACTTGTAGCACCTCGATGAGCATGTTCCGCCGCAGGGCAACGGCAATAAACGCTTGGCGCATGGGCCGGATATGGCGAAGGCGCAGGAGTGATTGGAGCATGGCGCCTGAGCGTTCGTCTAGGTGGCGCTGCTGCGCATGATCCATATTCCCCAGCAAGAAAGCTCTTATTTCCTTCTCCCGGTAGCTTTAGGATTGCTCTTGCATAACGGCCGTTATGCAAGAGCAAATCTATAAGCCCTACAGCACGGAAGCTGCGATCAGACGTCATAAACCATTGCGCGCGCGGCAGGGATTTCCGTTTTTCCTTTTGATCCCGTCACTTCTGCAGTAGAATTCGACGGCAAGCCTACTCTCTTTGCAAGCTCATCGGGCTTCTCCGGTGCGGACGAGGGTACATCGATGAGGCTCGTTAGACTGGCCGTTGTTCAACTGGCTTCCTCAGCTCGACTTTATCCATTTGGAACACAAGTGGCGAACCAAAAGACCTGGGGCTGCTATTTGTCGCCTGGGTTTTTCAAGGTCGCGTAAAATCTCTGACGGGCCAAAAGTTATCTCTTTGATTATCAATGAGCTGTACTCCAAGGATTTTATGCC